>JAYWDX010000075.1:0-10272 GCA_043779675.1 Tenderia sp. (SeqCode) | reverse complement strand
CGGTATGGAATCACATAGAGGATTGGCGAAAAGGTTTCGTTTTTAACGATCACATATTGTTTGTTGACGCAGGCAATGGTGGGTTCGACAAAATAGCCTGGACCTTTTAGCGTCCGGCCGCCGTAGATAATTTTTCCGCTCTTGGCCTTGATCTGGGCGATTGCCTCTTGGTAATCGTTAACAGCGTGTTTGTCGATGAGTGGTCCCATCAAAACACCGGCATCAAGTGGGTTGCCGATACGAATCTGTTTGTAAGCGTTAATCAACCGTTTCACCAGGGTATCGTGTATGGAGTTGTGTACGATTACACGACGTGTGGTAGTACAGCGTTGTCCGGCAGTGCCGACAGCACCAAAGAGAATGGCGCGCATGGCAAGATCAAGATTGGCAGTTTCATCAACAATGATGGCGTTATTGCCGCTGCACTCCAGCAGGTAACGGCCCATACGTTTTGATACTGATTTGGCAATGCCATGGCCGGTGTGGCTGGAGCCGGTAAAGGAGAGTTGCGCGATGCGTTTGTCATTTACAAAACGTTGCGCGATGGTGCGATCAGGCGGCACAAAGAGTGAAAAAATCCCGGGGTGACCCATGCGCTCCAGCACCTCGTTACAGATATGCTGCACGGCGATGGCGCATAAGGGAGTTTTGGATGAGGGTTTCCAGATGACGCTGTTACCACCGATAGCAGCGATAAAGGCGTTCCAGGCCCACACGGCGACGGGAAAGTTGAAGGCGCTGATAACACCCACTACACCGAGCGGATGCCACTGTTCGTACATGCGGTGTTCAGGTCGCTCACTGTGCATGGTCTTGCCATACAACATACGCGACTGGCCAACGGCAAAGTCGGCGATGTCGATCATCTCCTGTACTTCGCCATCACCTTCAACTTTGATCTTGCCCATCTCCATGGCGACCAGTGTGCCAAGTGCATCTTTATGTTCGCGTAGGGCATTGCCGATCTGGCGGATTACTTCACCGCGTTTGGGCGCGGGTACCCTGGCCCACTCTTGTTGTGCGGCGACGCTGGCGCTTGCCACGGTTTCGTAATCAGCTACTGAGCAGGTATAGACCTTGGCGATCAGTTTCCCGGTGCTGGGATTGATGCTGTCGAGTGTGGGGGCATCGCTGGTATCAAGCTAGCCTGCAACGGAGTAGGTCGATGCGTTGATGTCAGTAAGCTTGAGTAGTTTGAGTATGTCCATGCCTGATTCCTTACGCGTAATATTTGCCAAAACAGTTTTTGATCACATCACTTAGGGCGATACGCTCCTGGGTGACAACGCCATGAAATGTGTCGCGGTTGTTAAATATGATTTCCATGACACTACATATTCCGGCAGCGGTGGTGATTTGGATCGAAGACCACAGCTTACCCGCGAGCATCTGAGGATATACTTTTTTGATGTAATTTTCCTCCATTTGCACTGGCCATCGCGGTGCGCGGTAACATCGACAGTGACTGTTGGGCGGAGGTATTGCCGGAGGTTGAAACGGTGACGGTGAATAGCATGAGGTTCCTGCTACTACACAACATCAGGGATTTTAAAATTGATCCAGTAGCAGAGGGTTATCGTGCGGTGATTTATGGCCATTCACACAAACCGCATAACGAATTGAAATCGGGTGTGCTCTTTTTCAATCCTGCCAGTGCGGGGCCGCGCCGTTTTTTGCCACCGATTGCGGTGGGAAAAATTATTTTAACGGTGGAAGAGTTACAGGCACGGATTATTGAACTCGATTGTGATTAGTGGCTACAGCACAATCGGTCTATTGGGCAACTCATTAATGTTGGCGGCGGCGGCAGGAAAGTGTTGTGTCAGCAGCTTGCTGATGGCGTGAATGCCATCAATCACACCAGCCTCAAACTGTTGTTGACGGAACTGCTGTTCCATCTGTTGGCAGATGGTTTCCCATCCGGCATTTCCAACTCGATGATGAATACCGCGGTCGGCGATGATCTCGATATCACGATCAGCCAGCAGCAGATAGATCAATACCCCGCTGTTCTGTTCGGTGTCCCAAACCCGCAGCTGTGAAAAAAGTTCGATGGCCCGTTCACGGGCGCTCATGCGGCGGATAAGTGCGTTAAAGCTGAGGTGTGTCTCCACTACAAAGCGTAACTCACCGTAGTGACGTCTCTCGCTATCAGCGATGATCACTTCAATGTTATCCAGTGCTGAAGTTGGTAGTGTGCGTTGTCGCCACCAACCGGGCACTACCAGGTGCCTTATTAGCCGTTTTATCATGTCACCATCTTCCTGAAGCGCCACCGCCACCAAAGCCGCCACCACCACCGCCGAAGCCGCCGCCGCCAAAACCACCACTACGCCCCATGCCTCTACCACCCATGCCGCCAAAACCGCCGCCGTGTCCACCACTAGAAAGGGTGATGACAAAGGCGAAGATAACGGCAATCAGCGCAAATATCAGTGAGCCAAAGAGCATCCATGCGGCAACGCCGATGATGGTGCTGACGATGCTGGCGCCCAGCAACTGGCCAAAGATTGCCCGCATCATTCCTGCCAGGACAACGGCTGCGACGATGAGTGAGAACAGAGTGCTGCCGGCGCCATCAGCGTCACGGTTTTGTTGTGTCTTCAGTTCCGGCGCGGGTAACGGCTCACCCTCAATCAGGCGTGCCAAACTATCAACACCTGCAATCAGTCCAGCGTAATAATCATTCTGGCGGAAATGAGGCAGCATGATTTCGCTGATCACCCGTTTGGCGACGGCATCGGGCACCACCCCTTCCAGGCCATAACCGACTTCAAGGCGCAGGGTGCGGTCTTGTAGTGCGGCCACAATCAACAATCCATCATCCACCCCTTTGCGACCCAACTGCCACTGCTCCGCAACGCGTAATCCATATTGTTCAATGGTTTCAGGCGCGGTGGTTGGTACCAATAAGATTGCAATTTGACTCCCCTTGCTGCTCTCCAGTGCACTCAATTTTGCATCAAGCTGTGTTTGTTGCTGCTGCGAGAGTGTGGCGGTGAGATCGGTGACGCGGCTTTTAAGCGGCGGGACAGCAATCTCTGCGATTGCCGCTGTGTTTACCAGCAACAGCAGGCATAGCAATAGCCAGCGCCACGAGTGAGTGAATCTATTTGTTGAGGCGTGTGGCTGCATAAATTACTTGGCAGGTGCTGCGCCAAAATCAACCTTGGGCGCGGTTGAAATCTCTTTCTCATTTTCCACCGTGAAGTTGGGCTTCACCTTGGCATCAATCACCATGGCGGTCAGATTGCTGGGAAAGGAGCGTACGGTGACGTTGTATTCTGCAACGGATTTTATATAACGATTGCGGGCCACGGTAATTCGATTTTCGGTCCCCTCAAGTT
Source organism: Tenderia sp. (SeqCode) (assembly GCA_043779675.1). Lineage (GTDB taxonomy): Bacteria > Pseudomonadota > Gammaproteobacteria > Tenderiales > Tenderiaceae > JAKFXL01. Next base: position 6,925 of record JAYWDX010000075.1, on the reverse strand, counting down.
GGGCCTGCAAGTCGCGGAACAGTCCATCCGCTTTTAGCTGTGGATAGTTTTCCGCCACCACCATCAGGCGTGACAACGCGGAGGAGAGTTGCCCCTGGCTGGCCTGAAATCTGGCAAAGGCCTCTGGGTCATTGATCAATTCAGGCGTCGCTTGCATTGAGCCAACTTTGGCACGCGCTACAGTGACGCTTATCAGCACTTCTGACTCATGTGCGGCATAACCCTTAACGGTACTCACCAGATTGGGTACCAGGTCGGCACGGCGCTGATATTGGTTAAGCACCTCTGACCAACTGGCCTTGATCTGTTCATCGGTCACTTGCAAGGTGTTATAGCCGCAACCGCCTAGAAACAGGCTGGTGATCAGTGCCAAACTTGCTGCCAGATAACGCATGGTCTCTCTCCTCGAATGAAATTTAAATATACAGGACTCTTTGGTGAGTTATTGAGCTCGTTTGCTAGTGGCTGGCTCCGGCGCCAGCGAAAATCCCAGTACGGTGCTACGCAGCTCCTGCGACAGAATGGTATTGGTATCGTTAAGCAGGCGTTGGCGTGTCTGCTCCATGGTGGTGGATGTGGCCTTGAGTGGCCAGCGCTTTACCCCCGCATCCTTGCCAGCGCTGTCCTTGAGGTTAAGCTCCAGTGTGCCGCGCAGCCAGTACCACCCCTGTTGTATGATAGGCGGATCGAGTTTGGTGGTGATTGTTAGGGTGTAGTCGGGTGCCTCTTCATTCAGAAAAAATCCAGCCGCCGAGGCGGCGCTACCGAGTTGCTGTTGCAACTCATGCTGCATCACGCCAGTGGCGCTGGTGGCGAGTTTTATTGTATTGATGATGGCATCACGGCTGCGTTGCAGTTCGGCCAATGAGATAGTGGCTGGTTTGCCATGGCCGCTGGCATCAACAACTTGTAACGAACTCTGCACCACGCTGCGCTGCTGTTGCAGTTCTGTCGCCTGCTGAATCAAACCTGCTTTTGTCAGTGGATCACTGGTTGATTCTGCCTGTTTGATACGTTGTGCCGTATTGTTGTCGATGCTATTGATTTGCTGTTCAAACTGTTGCTGGGAGTGGCCGCGTGATAGCACCGCCAGCACATGGTAGCGTTTGTTGATTTTGTCATGCCACTGCTCGCCGATCTCTACCCCTTGCAGGGTGCGCGAGGTTTCGCTGGTGAGACTGCGCGACACCTGCTGCTCCAGCGACTCCACCACCTCGCCCTGCTGTTGCGAACGTAAATACTCCTGTGTCTGTTGACTGCGCTCGTATACAGCCACTTCAAACTGTTTGGCCAGCTCACTGCGGGCGCTATCTTTGGCGTTGTTCAGGTCAGTGCCACTGCCCTGACCAGTAAGGTAGAGTGCAGCTGGGAATTTTGTGCTGTTGCCACTTGGCCACTTGGGTTCATTCACTGTTTGTGGTGTGGTGCTACAGGCAGCCAGTAGCAGTGTGGCGAGTGTGATGAGGATCTGTGTTTTTTTCATTATTTTGGTCTCCTGCCGGTGACGTTGGAGTTGGGCCAGTACCAGGAGACAAATTTTATCTGCTCCCTGGTAATCGCTACATCGGGCCACGCTTTGGAATGTTGGTTGTCAAGTTTGAGTTCAAGATTATAACGGCCTGGTGCAACGGCACTGCGAGCGATCAGAATATCCTGTGGCAGTGTATTCCAGGCGCGGGTATCGGCCTGTTCGCTGATAAAGGTGGCGAGGTTGAGGGCGAGCCCAAGTAGCGGCGACTGGTCGCGGGCATTATCCACTATCTTATTTTTAACACCAACGCGGGCGATGGTGCGGGCGATGATGGCGGGCATCTTCTCACTGAGGTTGGCATTTGCATGTTTATCCAGTTGGTCGAGCAGCTCGGTCTGGCTGTGCTGATCGGCGATGATCAGAGTGGCGCTGTGCACCTGTGTTGAACGTGTCTCGTAAAATGGAACTGAGATGCGATGCAGCTGGCCATTATTGAAAGATTGCGCGTTGATCTCCTGACTGTGTTTGCGTGGGATCAGACCATTAAAAAGGATAGCAACCACCTGCCCCTGCTGTTTCAGCTCTGCCTGTGTGGGCCACTGCTTGAGCTGGAACTCCTGTTGATATTTTTTCTCTTCGTCGTTGAGTCCGAGGTGTTCACTTAGTCGTAGCAGATCCTGTTGCAGCAGTAGCGGGATTTTTGTTTTGCTGGCGCGATAATCATCATAGCTCTGGCGATAGGCGATCATCGCCTCATCCAGTTCATTGTTGGCTTCAAAGATCAGGCCAATGATGTAGTGGGCAAAGGGCAGTGGCTTTTTTTCTTTATGTTGTTTGAGTAGCTCGTCGAGTTGCAGCGCCTCAACACGGGCGCTGTTGTTGTCGTTCAGCTCCAGATAGTTGAGTGCTATCACGCAGTGCAGCATGGCGCGTTCGAAGAGCGGTGGCATATAGCTGCGCATCGAGTCGTTGACGGAGAGAGCGGCGGCCTGTTCGCGCAGGCTGACGGCATCAAGTTTATCGATCATCGCCTTGCTCTGTTCCAGTGTCTTGTTACTTGCTTGAATGTCACCTTGCATACGCAGCAACATGCCCTTGTCGAGCTGGTAGATAATCTTGTCACGCGCGCCGAGTTTTAAGGCGTCAAGTGCTACCAGTGCCTGCTGCGGCTGTTGCGACATCAGGTGTTTTTCCAGCGTATCCTTCTGATAGGTGAAGCTGACACAGCCGCTGCCAAGCAGCGTAATGGCCAATATAAAAATCAGAGAGACCGCGCGGGCGGTCTCTCGGTTGTAGAGCATGTTTATCACGTCTGTCGCCTACCAGCGCATACCTGGCCGTTTGACGAGTTTCTTAATCTTCTTCTGTCCCACCCACACCTTGCGGTTGTCGGCCATGCTGATCAGGGTCAGGTCGATCTGGTAGTAACGCACCTGTGTTTTGCCATCAGTATCGAGGATGGTGTTGATGGTCCCCTTGAGCATAAAGTCGGCGCCAATCTCCTGGCCCATCGCCTTGGCGGTATCGTTGCGCGCATTGAGTTCCTGATCGCGGCGCTCGTCACGCACTTCACCACGTTCGGTTTTTGAGGCGACAAACTCGACCTTGCCAGCGTTGATCAATTCCCGCTCCATATCGCCAACAAAGGTGTTGACGTTGATATGTTCGTGGCTCAAATTTTTGACCTCACCCACGATGACCGTTGGCACCTTGTGTTTTTGAGCAGTGAACTCTGTTAGCCACGGCCGCGACAGCACATCGCGAATCATCTCTTCCGACACCAGGCGTGAGTCGGTGTCGTTCCAATCGCCGCTCAGGTCGACGCTCTCTTCCACTGCCATACGCTCTACGCTTGTAGAACAGCCGCTCAACAGACCACCACCAAGCATCAGGGCCAACAGTGTTGTGCCAGTTATTACCTTACGTATCATTATCATTTTTCTCCTGCCAGTCGATCAAAAATGGTGTCGCCCTTTTGGGTCAGAAAATCGCGCAGTCCGGGGCTCATCGCCTCTAACTGTTCGACGGTCTCTTTCGTGCGTTTCATATCGAGTTCAGCGATAGCGTAAACAGTCTGGGTTTTTTTGTCGCGCCAATGGCCAATGATCTTGGCACCGGTAAGATTTACCTGGGTGAGGTTGTCAATCTGGCGTGAGACCGACTGCTCGTTGGCCTGCTCGCCACCGCGGCTGGCCATGGCGCTGTAATCTTTTGTGGCGACGTTGAGGTATGAATTTAATACTCGCGCCACCTCAGCCCGCGCCCGTTCGTCGGCGGTGGAACGTTGCAGTGACTCGTCCCCCATCGCCGCTGCCTGACCGACGCCGTGGAAGAGCCGCCCGCCGTTATCGTTGAGCATCTGTGTGCCTTCGTTGACCCAGTCAGGCGCGCCTTTGATGTTGAGATCACTCTCGACCACCGTCTTGCTGCCACACCCTGCCAGCAGCACTGCGGCGATTACCGCTATAACAAATCTGTATCGATTGTTCATGGAATACCCCACCCGATTGGTTTGCCCATTATGGTGTGATAGGCACCGCTGCGCCAGCAGCTTAACTGCCACAACCAAAGGCCGCGCTGCAACCAAAGCGGTATTGCAGTGCATTGCTGCTGGCAGTTTGCGCCCACTTCACTACCTCAACAATGCCCGCCGCACCGTTGCAGTCGTCAGGGTTGAAGAGTGGCGTTTCAAGATCCTCCTCCAGCTCCGCCACCCTTTCAATTTCCGCTGCCGTCAGCCGTTGCAGCATCGATACGGAACTGTTGATGCAAGGCGCGCACTCAAGGCTGGTATGTGGCAGTGGTGTGATCTCGCTGCGTTGCAGCAACTTGGATCGTGCCTCATCGCTGAAGTTACAGAGTGGCTGCCATACTTTGCGGTTGCCGTGAAATTCACAGCAGTCGATAAACTTTGTTGTCGGAGTCTCGCTATTGTCATCAACATTAATGCGCGGCAGCAACACCGTGGCGGTCCCTTGCGGATCGTATTGCTCCACCCAGTTCAAAAACGGAATCCCCTTTAGGTGCAGGCTGCACCACTGGCGGCGGCGAGTGGGGAAGCTCTGTTTCATCAACATCAAATCGGCAAAGGGTTTGGTGGCCTTGATCCGGATTGCCTCAAAGCCCAGCGTGCGCACCCACGCTTCATACCCTGCCACCTGGTCAAGCCACTCCGCTGCGGCCCAGCCGGTGTCGATATAGACAACGGTGAGCTTCTCAAGCTGTTGTAGCTGTTGTTCATGGACCCACTGGATCAGGGCGATGATGTTGCTGCTGTAGTTGCTGCGTAGGATGTACATAAATGTGGCCGAGTTGTTGCGACGGGAACTCAACCATAGCCTAAAAACGGATGTTTATAAAATAGCCGCGATTGGCCCTAACTGCCGAAGTAAAGTAAAATGGCCGCCCTTCTGGAGTCTGTCGCCATGTCCCATCCCATCTCATCTCCGATTTCATATCGGGAACAGTTCGATGTCATCGTTGTTGGTGGCGGCCATGCGGGTACCGAGGCGGCGCTGGCGGCGGCGCGTATGGGCTGCAAGACCCTGTTGCTGAGCCACAACATTGAAACCCTTGGCCAGATGAGCTGCAACCCCGCCATCGGCGGCATCGGCAAGGGCCATCTGGTGAAGGAGGTGGATGCGCTGGGTGGCGTCATGGCCCACGCTGCCGATCTGGGCGGCATCCAGTTCCGTACCCTGAATGCCCGCAAGGGGCCGGCGGTACGCGCCACGCGTGCCCAGGCCGATCGCGTTTTATATAAGGCGGCGGTGCGCGAGGCGCTGGAGAACCAGCCCAATCTGGAGCTGTTCCAGCAGTCAGTGGATGATCTGATTGTGGAAAATGGCCGCGCCGTCGGCGTAGTGACGCAGATGGGGCTGAAGTTCCATGCCAGGGCGGTGGTGCTGACGGTGGGTACCTTCCTTGGCGGCCTGATTCACATCGGTCTGCAAAATTATGAAGGGGGCCGTGCCGGTGACCCGCCCGCCAACGCCCTCTCGCGCCGTCTGCGTGAATTGCCCTTCACGGTGGGCCGCCTCAAAACCGGCACCCCGCCGCGCCTCGATGGCCGTAGCATCGACTTCAGCCAGATGGAGGAGCAGCCGGGCGATTCACCAACACCGGTATTCTCTTATATGGGGCGGGTAGCGCAGCATCCACGCCAGATCAGCTGTTACATCACCCATACCAATGCCCGCACTCACGAAATCATTCGCAGCGGTCTTGACCGTTCACCCATGTACACGGGCGTAATCGAGGGGGTTGGACCGCGTTACTGCCCTTCCATTGAGGACAAGATCCACCGCTTTGCCGACAAAGATTCCCACCAGCTCTTCATGGAGCCTGAGGGGCTGACCACCCATGAGATCTACCCCAACGGCATCTCCACCAGTCTGCCGTTTGATGTACAGCTCGATCTGGTGCGCTCCATCAAGGGGCTGGAAAACGCCCGCATCACCCGTCCCGGCTACGCTATCGAATATGACTTCTTCGATCCACGGGAGCTCAAGAGCAGCCTAGAGACCAAACACATGGCGGGGCTCTTCTTCGCCGGCCAGATCAACGGCACCACCGGTTATGAAGAGGCGGCAGCTCAGGGGCTGATCGCCGGCATGAACGCCGCGTTGCAAGTGCAGGAGAAAGAGGCGTGGTCGCCGCGCCGCAACGAGGCTTATGTCGGTGTGTTGATCGACGACCTCATCACCTGCGGTACCCAGGAGCCCTACCGTATGTTCACCAGCCGCGCCGAGTACCGCCTGCTGCTGCGTGAAGATAACGCCGATCTGCGCCTGACCGAACATGGTCGCCGTATCGGCCTGGTGGATGACGCCCGTTGGGCCGCCTTTGAGACCAAACGTGAGGCTATTGTGCAGGAACAGCAGCGATTGTCTGACCTTTGGTTGCGTCCCACCCATTTGCCCGAGGCCGAGGCCGAGCGGGTATTGGGTGTTCAGCTCAATAAAGAGCAGCGTGCCAGTGATGCCCTGCGCCGCCCCGAAGTGAGCTACAAAACGCTGATGAGCCTCGATGGCATTGGCCCGGGTGTAGCCGACCCCGCCGTCGCCGAACAGGTAGAGATCCAGGCCAAGTACGCCGGCTACATCGGCCATCAGCTCGAAGAGATCGAACGCCAGCGCCACTATGAAGAGATGCTGATGCCGGAGAGCCTCGACTACGCGGCGATCAGTGGCCTCTCCAACGAGGTGCGCCAGAAGCTGGCCAAGCAGCGCCCCGCCACCCTCGGTCAGGCGGCGCGTATGCCTGGCATCACCCCGGCGGCGGTGTCGCTGCTGCTGGTCCATCTGAAAAAGAGCGGCGGCAAGTTGTCGAGGTCGGCGTGATGGATGCGCGCCAAGTACTGCGAGAGGGTGCTGCCCGCATGGGCATCGCCCTGACCAATACTCAGGAGGATGCGCTGCTCCACTATCTGGCCCTGCTGCTGAAGTGGAACAA
>JAYWDX010000074.1:0-22093 GCA_043779675.1 Tenderia sp. (SeqCode) | reverse complement strand
CTAAAGCCACTCCTGCATTTATCCGTCACTCGCTAGCGCTCCCAACTACGAAAGGGCAGACGGCGTAGCCTATCCGAGACTAGCAGCCCTCGCTTCGCTATCCATGGCCGCCAGCGAGTGAACAAGGCTGTACGAAGACGTAGCGGGCGCAGGACGGTCGCAAAAGGAATCAGCTGTCGCGTAAGCGAGTCAATTTATGGCATGGACGCCATAAATTGGTCACGAGGTAGCGACACGATCTTTGCCTGGAGGCGCTTTTCGAAGTATAATTTCGCTCTTTTAACTGCAGGATGAGACCATGCGCATCATAGAAGAAGCCCTGACATTTGATGATGTTTTATTGGTGCCGGCTCATTCGACGGTACTGCCGAAACAGGTCAACCTGGCGACCAAGCTGACACGGGAAATCACCCTGAATATCCCCCTGGTCTCGGCGGCCATGGATACCGTGACTGAGTCGCGTCTGGCGATTGCCCTGGCCCAAGAGGGCGGCGTGGGGATTGTGCACAAAAATATGTCCATTGCGCAGCAGGCCAACGAAGTGCGGGTGGTAAAGAAGTACGAAAGCGGCGTCATTAAAGACCCCATCACCGTCTCCCCCAATGCTACCGTTCGTGATGTGCTGAAGCTGACCCGTAGCAAGAATATCTCCGGTGTGCCGGTGGTCGATGGCGAAGAGCTGATCGGCATCGTCACCAACCGTGATCTGCGTTTTGAAACCCGTTACAGCGAGCCCGTCTCATCGGTGATGACGCCAAAAGAGCGCCTCGTGACGGTGAAAGAGGGGGCTTCGCGTGAAGAGATTTTGGGGCTGCTGCATCACCACCGTATTGAAAAGCTGCTAGTAGTCAATGACAGTTTCCATCTGCGCGGTCTGATTACCGTCAAGGATATTCAGAAGGCCAAGGACAAACCCAACGCCTGTAAGGATGAGTACGAACAGCTGCGTGTTGGCGCGGCGGTGGGCACGGGGGGCGATACTGAAGAACGTGTTACCGCGCTGGTAGAAGCCGGCGTAGATCTGGTGGTGGTGGATACCGCCCATGGCCATTCACAAGGGGTGTTGGATCGTGTTGCCTGGGTGAAGAAAAACTTCCCTGATCTTCAGGTGATCGGTGGCAACATTGCCACCGCTGCTGCTGCCAAGGCGTTGGTGGCGGCGGGCGCCGATGCGGTCAAGGTCGGTATTGGCCCTGGCTCGATCTGCACCACCCGCATCATCTCTGGTGTTGGTGTGCCGCAGATCACGGCGGTTTCTAATGTCGCCAAGGCGCTGGCTGGCACGGGTGTGCCGCTGATTGCTGATGGTGGCATCCGTTTTTCAGGTGATATCTCCAAGGCGATTGTTGCTGGCGCTTATTGTGTGATGGTGGGTGGCATGTTTGCCGGCACTGAAGAGGCGCCAGGTGAGGTTGAGTTATTCCAGGGCCGCACCTATAAGGCCTATCGTGGCATGGGTTCACTCGGTGCGATGCAACAGGGTTCCAGTGACCGTTACTTCCAGGATAGCAATGAAGGTGTCGAAAAATTGGTGCCAGAAGGTATTGAAGGCCGTGTCCCTTATAAAGGCAGCATGTTGACTATCGTGCATCAGTTGATGGGCGGGCTGCGTGCCAGCATGGGTTACACCGGTTGCCATAATCTGGACGAGATGCGTACCAAGCCTGAATTTGTGCGTATCACCAGTGCTGGCATGCGTGAGAGCCACGTACATGACGTAACCATCACCCGCGAAGCGCCCAACTATCGCGTTGATTAGTTCCACCATGGTATGGGTGCAATGGTTAAACCACTGCACCCGTACCACCAACTTCAGCGAAGCCCAGCCGACATGAATATCCATTCCGACCGTATTTTGATCCTTGATTTTGGTTCCCAGTACACGCAGCTAATCGGCCGCCGTGTGCGCGAGGCGGGGGTCTATTGTGAATTACATCCATGGGACATGGATGAGGCCGATATTCGTGCCTTTGCTCCTAAGGGCATCATTCTCTCTGGTGGCCCCGAGAGCACCGTGGCGGCCAATGCGCCGGTTGCGCCGCAGGTAGTATTTGAGCTTGGCGTGCCGGTACTTGGTATCTGCTACGGCATGCAGACCATGGCGATGCAGTTGGGTGGCCGCGTCGAAAATACCGATCATCATGAGTATGGGTACGCAGAGGTGCGCGCCCGTGGCCACACTGCGCTGTTGAAAGATATTGAAGATCACACCACGGAGGAGGGTTACGGCATTCTGGATGTTTGGATGAGCCACGGTGACCGTGTGGTGGAGATCCCGCCTGGTTTCAAACTGATGGCCTCGACCGACTCCGCCCCTATCTCAGGTATGGCCAATGAAGAGAAGAGTTTTTACGGCGTACAGTTCCACCCTGAGGTAACCCATACCCGTCAAGGGCAGCGCATCATCGAACGGTTTGTGCACGATATCTGCGGCTGCGGCGCCAGTTGGACGGCGGATAATATTGCTGAGGCCGCCATCACCGCCATCCGTGAACAGGTGGGTGATGATGAAGTGATCCTTGGTCTCTCCGGCGGTGTTGACTCCTCCGTGGTGGCAGCGCTGTTGCACAAGGCCATCGGCAAGCAGCTCGTCTGTGTCTTTGTCGACAATGGCCTGCTGCGCCACAACGAAGGTGATCAGGTGATGGCGACCTTCGCCCAGCATATGGGTGTGAAGGTGATCCGTGTTGATGCTGAACAGCGTTTCCTATCGGCCTTGGACGGTGAAAACGACCCGGAAAAGAAACGTAAAATTATCGGTAACCTGTTTGTTGAGATCTTCGAAGAGGAGTCCAACAAACTGGCCTCGGCCAAGTGGTTGGCGCAGGGAACTATCTATCCTGATGTGATCGAATCCGCCGGTTCCAAAACCGGCAAGGCCCATGTCATCAAGTCGCACCACAATGTGGGTGGCCTGCCCGAGCATATGCAACTCAAACTGCTGGAACCGCTACGTGAGCTCTTCAAAGATGAGGTGCGCAAATTGGGTGTCGAGCTGGGGCTGCCTTATGACATGGTCTATCGCCACCCCTTCCCAGGTCCGGGATTGGGTGTGCGTATTCTTGGTGAGGTGAAGAAGCAGTACGCCGATATACTGCGTCTGGCCGATCACATTTTCATTGAAGAGCTGCGCAAACATGATCTTTACGACAAAACATCGCAGGCCTTTGCCGTCTTCCTGCCAGTGAAATCGGTAGGCGTTACCGGTGACGGTCGGCGCTACGAGTATGTCGTGGCGTTGCGTGCCGTTGAAACCGTTGACTTCATGACTGCGCGTTGGGCTCATCTGCCCTACGTCTTTCTTGATCACGTATCGCGCCGCATCGTCAATGAAGTGGCAGGCATATCCCGTGTTGTCTACGACATCACCGGCAAACCGCCCGGTACCATTGAGTGGGAGTGAGCCTCTGCGCCTGGCATCGGCTGGCATTGATCAGCACGTCCAGGCAGATTTTCTCATGGTAAGACCAATAGCATTATCACGTTCAAAAATCATAACCATGATAAGCCGTCTCTCATTAGCTCTTCTTCCGCGAACACCTTTTTGTCGACGACACCCTGCCTGACATATGTGTTGGCATTAAATCATTCAAGCTCAAAGAAAGTGGCGATGACGATAGCAGTGATAATAATCAGTACATCGATTTTTACGACAAGAAATTGAGCAGTAAATCTCATAAAGCTACGATTGATACCGATGCGTGGCTCTTAAGAAAAGGCCTCAACAAAGAGGCGAGGCTTCGCCACAATGAATATCTGTTGACCAAAAACGAAAGCGGATCGAAGCGTGTCTTGACTGAATGAAGATGGTGACGCTTTATGAAACTGTTCTGAGGGCGTCAGGACAGCCTCGTTTGAGTGAAATAGTATTGTTAAAACGCGCGGAGTCTCTTGTAATTCCAGCCCCCAGTCGGCGTACGTGTTCTTCAGTTTTACATAAAAAATCAGGTGTCAGATCAAGTCAAGCACCAATATCGCCTGGAACGATGCTACCAAATTCTCACCCGAAAATGGGTCGACAGCTTGGTGTCGATGATTTTTCAACTGCCTGTTAAAAACATTTTCAGAGGTTTTGGTCTGGCGATGGCGTAACCTTGCATATAATCCACTCCCATGCTTCTTAACAGGTCGATGGTGGATTCCCTTTCAGCACACTCAGCAATGATTTTTTATCCATGAAGTGACCTATCTCGGTAATCGATTTCACTACTGTCTTGTCACTCTCATTGGTTTCTATATCGCGCACAAAAAAGCCATCGATCTTTATAAAATCTACCGGTAGGTTTTTTAAATAGGAGTAGGTCGACATGCCGGTGTCAAAATCATCCAGTGAAAAATTACAGTCGGTCTTCTTGATTTCAGTTATAAATTCAGCCGCGCTTGAGAGATACCCTATCCCTGCGGTCTCTGTGATTTAAAAGGTGATGTGGCTGGTGGAAATTTTTAGCATCCCAATCTGTTCAAGAATAAAGGGGATGAAACTTTCATCGTTGATCGAGAGGCCGGATAGGTTAATCGCCGCTCCTCCAATGGCGTCAATTGCTTGAGTATTCCATTTAAAATCCATCGCCTTCTCTGCCCCTTGTGGTTGTGTTGCTCGATGGCTGAGTTTCTAACAGGTGTTTGTTGTTTAAGTTACTTTGAGGGGGGGCAACCCAAACAACGGGTTGCCCATTGGTATCTGAGTTAATCGGTAGGTAGCTCTGCCTGTTGCCCCATCAGTTTGGCAATCGTTGGTGCGCCAAAGAGGCGAAAGCCGCGCAGTGCTTCGGGCGGGTGGCCGGCTACACAGACAATGGGTTTGCCGTTGGCGATGCCCATAATTAGCGGGCGACCTGACTTCATTGGTACGCCGTCTACTATCACTTCACCCACTTCACGGATCAGGTCAGAGATGAAGTCGCGGCCGGCGATGGCGGTGCCGCCGGCGATGATGAGCATGTCGGCGGTCTCTAATGCTTTTTTTACTGCGCTGACAAAGTCGTCGAAGTTGTCACCCATGATGCCTGCGCTTTTTGGCAGACCACCAGTGGTGGTGACAGCGGCGGCGAGCATGGGGGTGTTGCAATCGCGAATCAGACCGGGACGAAATGCGCCGGTGTGGGGGATTACTTCATCGCCGGAGGCGAACAGGGTGACCTGCGGTTGGCGGCTCACTTCAACGGCGTTGATGCCAAGGCTGGCGAGGGTGCCGATATGGTGTGGTTGCAGCACGGTGCCGGCGGTGATGATCTCGGTCCCTTTTTTGATGTCGCAGCCTTGGTCTTCAATGAAGAAACGTGGTGGGAAGGGGCGGCTAATGGTGAAGCTGTCACCATTACGTTTTGCCTCCCACATACGCACGATGGCAACAGGGCCGTCGGCGACGATTGCGCCGGTGCTGACCTCGACTGCTTCACCGGGTGTGAGACTGGGGGAGAGGGCGTCGCCGGGGCGGACGTTGCCGATGATTTTGAAGCTGATGGGGTTCTCTTCCGATGCGCCCTGGGTAGCGGCGGCATGTACTACAAAGCCTTCGACTATGGCGCGATGGTAGGCGGGGGCATCCTCTTGCGCCTGGAGTGGTTGGGCGAGGGTGCGGCCGAGGGCTTGAGTGAGTGAGACACTTTCGGTGCTGGTGGTGCCTGCGTTGATGGCATCAATGAATTTTTGTTGGGCGGTTAGTAGTGGTGAGAGTTCGCTCATCTGTATCTTTTCCTGTTGATGGGGTTATTGGCACTCACCCACCGAGCCGGTACGGCAGCGGCGGCGGTCGTGCCAGGTAGTGTAGTCCAGCGTGGTGCCGGTGATAATGATGTTGATGACTTCGGCATCGGCAAGGCTGGCGCGGGTGAGGTTGGCGTTGCTGAAGTCGGTGCTATTCATGCGGCTTCGTTCCAGTTTAGCCCGTTCCAGATTGGCCGCTTTAAAGAGCGTGCCTTCGAGAGAGGCGCGGCTCAGGTCTGCCCGGCTCAGATCGGTGTTGCTGAGGTCGGCCAGGCCTAAATCGGCCTGTTGCAGTTTGGCCTCAATCAGTGTCGCTCCACTCAGGTCCGCTTTGCGTAGTTTGGTGTCGTAGAGCTTGGCTTGGCTCAGATTGGCTTGGCGTAGGTTGCTCTTTTCAAGACGCGCCCGTTCCAGGTTGGCTCCTCTGGCGTTGACGTTGCTGAGGTTGGCGCCGCTAAGGTCGCTGGCGACCAGATAGGCGTCGACAAGAGTGGCGTGGCTGAGATTGGCGTTGCGCAGATCGGCCTGACCGATATAGGCGTTGCGCAGGTTGGCCTTGCTGAGATTGGCGCCGTTGAAGTTGACCTTGTCGAGAATGGCACCACCGAGATCGGCACCGGACAGGTCCACACGTTGTTTGTCACACCCCTTCCAGTTGACCTTTGGCGCTGCTGGGGAGTTGCAACCTGCATGTGTGGTATTGCTCAGTAACAGAAGGATGGTGCTCACACAGGTGAGCCAGAGGCTGGGGCGAGGTGTGATTCGATTGGCATTTTGCATAGGGGGTCAGTGTCGCCTCTTTGAGTATCAATATCAACATTGGATCCTGGTTGGCCGCCGCTGTTCCATTTAAATTGAGATGCCGTTGACGCGACTGTGTTATCTGTTGCGGCCTATGTCGTCGAAGTCGATTGAAAGGGTATACTGGCCGACGTTTTTGGCATGGTCTGTATATGCCATTTTTGAGGTGGTGTGGGCCTATGCCGTTCAGGTTGGTTGTTTTTTCAGTGGGTTTATAAGTTGTGATACGTGTCAGTATTATTATTACGGCGGGGGTGGCTGCGTTGATGATTGCGCTGCTGGCGCTGCTCAATAGCCCTGAGCCTGAGCCTGCGTGGCCAGCTAAAGTTAGTGGTTTTGCCTTCTCGCCAATGCGTGCAGATCAGGATGCATCGCAGGATATCTACCCCTCAATTGCGGAGATCGATGAAGACTTGACGCTGTTGCAGGGCAAGGCGAAGGCGATCCGTTTTTATACTGTGGCCGATACCATGGCGGCGATTCCGGCGCTGGCTTCCAAACATGATCTCAAGGTGACGGTGGGGGCTTGGCTCGATGATCGTCTGGAACGTAATGAGCCTGAGTTTCAGCGCGCCATTGAGGTGGTGAACAACAACGCCAATGTCACCCAGTTCCTGGTAGGTAACGAAGTGCTGTTGCGCGCTAATCTCACCAAGACTGAATTGATCGGCTATCTGGACCGGGCCAGGGCATTGGTCAAAGTGCCGGTGAGCACAGCCGAGACATGGGATGTCTGGCTGCGCCACCCCGAGCTGGCTGAACATGTTGATTTTATCGCCGTGCATATGCTGCCTTACTGGGAAGGGATCAATATTGATCAGGCGGTGCCTCATGTGATTGACCGTCTTAACGCCCTGCAGGAGGCGTTTCCTGGCAAACGTATCGTGATTGGTGAAGTGGGCTGGCCAAGCAATGGCCGCACCCGTCAACAGGCATCCGCCAGTGAAGCCAATGAGGCGATATTTCTGCGCCGCTTTCTCAGCTACGCCGAACGCCAGCACTATGATTACTTTGTGATGGAGGCGTTTGATCAGCCCTGGAAGCGGGTATCGGAAGGAGCGGTGGGAGCCTATTGGGGTGTTTATGACGTGGAACGTCAGCCCAAGTTTGCCTTTGATACACCGGTGGTGAGCACGCCGGACTGGTGGATATTGGCGCTGATCTCGGTGGTGATGGCCAGTAGTATGCTGATCTTTATCTTTAGCGACAGTCACAAGCTTAACCACAGCGGCCGCAGCTTTCTGGCGATTGTGGTCTATGTGGCGGCTTCGGCTGCGGTCTGGATCACTTATGACTACACGCAGCAGTACCTCACCTTTGGTACGGTGGTGGTTGGTATCCTGCTGCTCATCGGTATGGTGGGGGTCATCGTGGTATTGCTTGCTGAGGCTCACGAATGGGCCGAGGCCCATTGGGTCGGTGGACACGCCCGCCTGGCGCGCCCGATACAACTGCCCGATGATGAGTTGCCGTTTGTTTCGATCCACGTCCCCTGTTACAACGAGCCACCAGAGATGGTGATCGAGACGCTTAATAGTCTGGCCAGTCTCGACTATCCCGATTTTGAAGTGATTGTCATCGACAACAATACCAAGGATGCAGCGGTGTGGCAGCCGCTGCAGGCCCATTGTGAAAAACTGGGTGAGCGCTTCCGTTTCTTCCATGTTGATCCATTGGCTGGCTTTAAGGCGGGTGCGCTCAATTTTGCTTTGGAACAGACCGATGAGGTGGCGGAGATTGTCGCCGTCATCGATAGTGATTACATCGTTGAGCCTGGTTGGTTGGCTGATTTGGTGCCGCAATTTCAGCGCCCCAGTGTTGCCATTGTCCAAGCGCCGCAGGACTACCGTGATGAGGGTGACAACGCCTTTAAGGCGATGTGTTATGCCGAATATCGTGGCTTTTTTTACATCGGCATGATCACGCGTAACGAGCGCAACGCCATTATCCAGCATGGCACCATGACACTGGTACGGCGCAAGGTGCTGGAAGAGGTCAAGGGTTGGGGTGAATGGTGTATTACTGAAGATGCCGATCTTGGTCTGCGTATCTTTGAACACGGTTATGAGGCGACCTATATCGCCAAAAGTTATGGCCGTGGTGTTATGCCGGATAATTTTTCGGATTTCAAAAAACAGCGTTTCCGTTGGGCGTATGGCGCGATGCAAATCTTGCGGCATCACACCGGCGAACTGCTGGGTAGCAAGAAGAGTCATCTGACTCGGGGGCAGCGCTACCATTTTATCGCGGGCTGGCTGCCGTGGCTTGCCGATGGCATGAATCTGATATTCAATATTGCGGCGCTCTGTTGGTCGTTGGCGATGCTGATGGCCCCCAATAAAATCGATCCGCCGCTGCTGGTCTTTTCGCTGCTGCCGCTGGCCTTTTTTACCTTCAAACTGGCCAAACTTATCTATCTCTATCGTTTGCGTGTAAATGCCAGCGTTGGCCAGACCATTGCGGCGGCGCTGGCAGGTTTGGCGTTGGCACATACCATCTCACTGGCGATTCTGAGTGGCATGGTGACCAAAGACAAACCCTTCTTCCGCACTCCAAAACTGGCCAGCAGTCAGCGTCTGTTAAAGGCGCTGGCCGATTCACGTGATGAGGCCATCCTGATGCTGGCGATGTGGCTATTGGCGGCGGGACTTTTTTGGCTGCATGGTACCGAAACGCTTGATATGTTGATGTGGATCATTGTACTGCTGGTGCAGTCGATTCCTTACTGTTGTGCGCTGATCGTCGCCATTGTCAGCGCTTTTCCACAGCTGCCTGCAGAGTGGGTGGGTAATGCCAAGTTTGGCGTTGTCCGTGAGGCGGATAAAAAACTGGTAGTGAAGGAGTGACGGTGCCAGATGATCCCATCTTTCAGCTGGAGAGTTTCCTCCCCTTTAAAAGCATGGCGATTAAGGTAGTTGTCTTCGATCCGCAGTGGTGCGAGGTGCGCCTGCTGCTGCCGATGAATGCACACAACATCAATCCCGGTGGCACCATGTTTGGTGGTGCAATGGCGGCGTTGGCCGATCCCATTGCCGCGCTGGCATGTGCCAGCTATTTTCCTGAATATGAGATCTGGACCAAAAAACTGTCACTCGATTTTGTCAGGCCTGGCAGTGGTGATCTGCAGCTGTTGTTTGAATTTCCAGTCAACGCAGCGGTGCAGATCAGCGCTGCACTCAACGAGGCTGGACGTTCACACTACACCTTTGAGTATGGGTTTTATCTTGATGATGGTGAGCTGTGTTGCAAGGTCAGCTCTGTTGTGGCGATTCGTTTATCACAAGCGGGCAGTGAGCGCCTTGGTTTCCGTAATAGAACTTAAGAATGCATTGATCAGCGCTTACTTAATTAAATGTTGATGGTGAAATCATGTAACGACACGGGCAAAGAGTATCTGTCCGTGTCGGTTGTTAGCCTATCGTTGTGACATCTGTGGCGGTACCCACCATGGGCCACCACGTACAAGTCTTACTGCACCTTGATGATCCTTGGCGGTTGCCACAGCCTCGCCGTCGCCGAAGTCCAGCGTATAGGCGTAGTCTGCTGTACCCATCTTCTCCATGCTGGACCAGAAGATTGCTGACGGGGCACCAGGGAATACAGTGCTGTTCATGCGTGGGTTAAAACATTGTCGTTCCACAATGGAGGCCAACTCCGGCATCATCGGCATGCGCCAGTCGTTGTGACCATCCACCCCCTTGGCATTGATCTGTTTGACGTGCGCCATCGCCTGTTGCCAGTCGAGCTTTTGTGGATCGCCGTTACAAATCTTTCCATCCCATGCTTGGCCGACAGCGCAACGCATCCATGAGAGTTTGGTCTCCATATCGCTAACTGTCTCTGTTGTACTGGAGAAGCGGCTGGTTGGCGTTGACTCAGTCAGCGCTTCAATCCGGCACTCCCCGGCCCAAGTTGTCAGACTGAACAGTGCCATGGCGGCAATGGCCAGTATCTGTTTATGCATCATAAGGCTCCTTCCTCTGGTTGCAGTTTAACGGTTACAGTTTAGCGATTTCCAGCATTGGCATTGGGATAACCTGGACCGCTGATCACTGGTACGGCGCCATGTTGCTCATCCTTGCCGGGGGCGATGGGGACACCACGATGGGTATAGGTTGCATAGGCCTCCATGGCAATCATCTCATCACTGTCCAAGGCCAGCGTTTTGCCCACCATTGGCACGGCGATGCACCAGTTGACCATGTCGCGCAGGGTGCCGACCTTGCCGAGATTTGACTGATATTTGGGCCAAGTGTGGGGGTTGCTGGCAGCGCCATCCGGATGACAATTGCCACATGCCAGGCCATTGCTGCCGAGTTTGGGGTTGTGCCAGAGATCATCACCCTTTTTTACCGCCGTCATTAGCATGTCTTTTTGATCGGCTGCTTGGGCGGCGGTGAGGGGTGTTTTGGCACTGACATTGCTCGCCATGATTAGTGGCAACAGTAGTGATGTGACCAGGGCTATTTTTTTGGTGGTGGTAAATCGACGTATGTTTTTCATTATCAGTTCTCCTGTTTTTTAAATTTTGATGCCGCGTTTGACATTATCAGGCAGCAGATCGGAGAAGGCCCGATAGTTAAGGATTCCATCGAAGTTTTGTGCGACTTCTATCCTGTGGCTGCCAAGTCCATCTTCGAAATCACCTGGATCAGCGCGATTCATTTTTATATCAGGATAGGGCAGGTCAACCGGCGGATAGGGCCAAGGCCAGGAGGTGGAGAGTAGACCGGCAGAACTGATATTGCCGATGGTGTTGTAGACCACTTGATGCACATGGCCATGGATCGCCATCACCTTCTCAAATTTACGCAGGATGTGGTGTATCTCTGGTGCATCCGCCGTCTGGAAATTCCAGCGTGGGTAGTAGTCCCATAGCGGCGAGTGGGTCATCAGGATGATGGGGGTGTCAGGAGATAATTTTTTAACATCCTTCTCCAGCCAATCCAGCTGCTTCTCTTGCACACCCCAGGCGCCACACTGATTGCACTCCAGCTCCTCCATGTACCCCATACGCTCCACGGGGGTTAAATTGCGCAGAGTCCAGAAGTCATTCACCAGAATCGAGTTCATGCCGATGATGTGGGCACCTTTATGGTCGAAGGACCAGTACTCCTCACCAAACAGACCACGCCAGGCCTTGCCCATGTCGAGGTAATAGTCGTGCTCGCCGAGGATTATTTTGTAGGGCATCTTCAGCTTGTCGAGGATGCGCTTTCCCTTTACCAGCTCCGCTTCCTTGCCGGCCTGTCCCAGATCGCCCGCATAGAGCACAAAATCGGGTGGTGGTGAGATGCTGTTGACATCGGCCACCGCCTTTTCGAGGATGGCGTCAAACTTGTGATTAGGAATGTCGTAGAGATGTGCATCGGTCAGCACTGCAAAGGTAAAGGGTGAAATACTTTTGGTTGCGGCGTGGGCGATACCACCGAACCCCATCAGACTGGTTGCCGTAGGTGCAAACATACCAGCGAACATCGTTGTTGCCCCCGCTTTCAGTGACATCCCCAAGAATTTTCGTCTCGATATTGTGCTCATTATTTTCTCCATTTTATGTGAGGTTATTTTTGTATGTGCAGTTTGCTCTGTAGAGAATAGCACTAGGAGCAGATATTCATCGGCCTGAATTAAGGAAGCTGAAGAGGTATTTTTAGATGTATTATTTTTAAAGAGGTAATTGCCGGCAGCAGATTTTATGCTGTGTGTGGTGAGTAGAGTGTTGGGCTTTATTTAAATCTAATTTGATTGGTAGTTGGCATGGGGCGCTGTATGTTACGGCTCTTACGAGAGCAACCATGCGAATAGAGGGCGAGGTGATGGGGTTTTTAACAGCTGTTATTGAATATGCCAATTCAGTGAGGTTGAGTTATTCACGACTCAAATATTTAATGAGAATCGTGCCCGTCTGTTGCCTCGGCCAATAATAGACTCTCAAGTCGCTGCTTTGTAATTCCGTAAAACTCTTTGAGCGCCTTGATCTGCGCCAGTGCCTCTGGTTTGGTGCTGGCATTGCTGCGTTTGACAGCGAGGATCATTTTGTTCTTACTGGTATGTTCGAGTGAGATGAATTCCAGTACCTGTGTGTCGTAACCGTAGGCATCCAGCAGCAGTGCCCGCAGGGTGTCGGTTATCATCTCTGCCTCTTGTCCCTGATGTACGCCATATTGCAGTAGAGGTTGTAATATTGTTGGATTGTGCATCTGCGGCCGGATCTCTTTGTGGCAGCAGGGGGCGCACATGATAATGGCGGCATTAGAACGAATGCCCATGTGGATGGCGTAGTCGGTGGCAATGTCGCAGGCGTGGAGGGCGATCATCACGTCGATGATTTCAGGTGCATAACTTCTGACATCGCCAAGATGAAAGTCCAGGCCATCAAGATGGAGTTTGGCAGCGGCGCTGTTGCAGAGTTGCACCATATCTTCGCGTAATTCAACGCCGGTCACCTGACCATTTATGTTGCGACTGTTGTTGAGGTAATCGTGAATGGCGAAGGTGAGATACCCTTTGCCAGAACCAAAATCGAGCACCTGCACAGACTTTTTTTCTTTCAGTGATGATGAATCAAAGGCGCGCTGAAACAGTTCGATAAATTTGTTGATCTGTTTCCACTTGCGTGACATCGAGGGGATCAGTTGATGCTGTGCATTGGTGACACCCAGTGCGGTTAGAAACTCACGGTCGAGATCGAGATAACGCTGCTTCTCGCGGTTGTGTTCGTGTGAGGGGGCGGTGCCCGTTGCACTTTTGTTACGGTGCAGCAGTGGCTTGCCTTTTTTGCTGAAATTAATTTGCAGCTCTTCGTCGGTGGTGAAAAGATTGGCATTTTTGAATGAGCTACCCAATAGTTCTGTGATGAGTGCAACGCCTTCTGTCGGCGTGAAATTTTTGGTGATGTCACGAGTTTTGTAACTGTAGACAAAAGAGAGATGCGCTTGATCACGCAGCAGCAGTTGTCGCACCACAATGCGCACCAGATCACTCTCGGCGCCACTCGGTTTGCTCAGTATCAATCTGCTGAAACTGTTCTGCGCAACACTCTGTGTCAGGTGGGAGAGAAATTGCTGTTGTTGATCGGGAGCGTGATTATTCAATCAGTTCACACCACAAATCATGATCGCCCGACTCCACCACCTTGGCGCGCACGATATCGCCCTGTTTCAGATTGGTTACGCCTTCAAGATAGGCGCGACCGTCAATTTCGGGGGCATCGGCTTTAGTGCGGCCAATAGCCCCTTCGTCATCCACCTCATCAATGAGTATCTCCACCTCGCGGCCGATCTTGTGCTGCAACTTTGCGGCGCTGATCTCGGCCTGTAGCTCCATAAAGCGGGCGAGGCGTTCTTGCTGTAGCTCTGGCGGTACGTGGTCGGCTAACGCATTGGCGCTCGCCCCTTCCACTGGCGAGTAGGCAAAGGCACCCACACGATCAAGCTGTGCCTCGTCGATGAATTCGAGCAGTTGTTCAAAATCAGCCTCGGTCTCGCCGGGAAAGCCGACGATGAAGGTACTGCGCAGGGTGATGTCGGGGCAGATCTCGCGCCACTTTTTGATGCGCGCTATGGTTCCTTCGATATTGCCTGGACGTTTCATCGCCTTGAGGATCTTCGGGCTGGCATGCTGCAACGGTACGTCGAGGTAGGGGAGGATTTTACCTTCGGCCATCAGCGGGATGATCTCGTCGACATGCGGGTAGGGGTAGACGTAGTGCATCCGCACCCAGACCCCCATCTCGCCGAGCGCCTGCGCCATCTCGGTCATGCGCGTCTTCACCGGGCGGCCATTCCAGAAGCCGGTGCGGTACTTCACATCAACACCGTAGGCGCTGGTGTCCTGCGAGATCACCAGCAGCTCTTTGACGCCGGCCTTCACCAGATTTTCCGCCTCTTGCAGCACATCGCCGATCGGGCGGCTGACCAGATCACCACGCATGGAAGGGATGATGCAGAAGGAGCAGCGGTGGTTGCATCCCTCTGAGATTTTTAGATAGGCGTAGTGGTTGGGGGTCAGTTTTATACCCTGTGGTGGGATCAGGCTGATGTAGGGGTCATGTTGCGGTGGCAGATGTTTACGCACCGCCAGCATTACCTCATCTTTGGCGTGCGGACCGGTGACGGCCAGCACTGATGGGTGGTTCTCTAACACCACGTTGCCCTTGGCGCCGAGGCAGCCGGTGACAATCACCTTGCCGTTCTCCGCCAGTGCCTCACCGATGGTGTCGAGCGATTCAGTGACGGCGTCATCGATAAAACCACAGGTATTGATCACTACCAGATCGGCATCGTTGTAAGTAGAGGAGATCTCATACCCCTCGGCACGCAGTTGGGTGATGATCTGTTCGGAGTCGACAAGTGCCTTGGGGCAGCCAAGGCTGATAAAACCAACCTTGGGAATTGAGTTCTTCATGGTGATGGCCTGGCAGGTGAGCGGGCCGCCATTTTACGCTAAAACGGTTTTTTCAGCAGCGCCAAGATCGGGCGTATTGGTTTTGCTGGTCTATAAAGTCAGGGGGCTGGTTCAGCAGGTGAGTTGCCATGACAAATATTTGCAGGGTATAGGGGGTTGTGGCCCAATAGCAGCTATGCTGCGCTGATCCTGCCTGTCATTGAGAGTAGTCCATTCACGCCGTGAAACCATTTCGTCCCAACTCCATCATTCAACTGATTCTGGCTGGCTTTACCCTGGCGGTATTGCCGCTGATGGTGGCGCTGCTGTATGCGGTGGTGTCGGTGGGCCGGTTGGCGGAGCAGAGTGAGCGGGTGGTGAGTCATGCGGTAAAGGCGACCCAGGGCAGCCGCGCATTGATCGAGCAGATCACCCTGATGGAGCGTAATGTGCGCCAATATCAGGTGCTGGGGGATGAGGTGTTATTTCAGGCCTATGAGGAGAATCGCAAGCAGTATGTGATGACGTTGAAGTGGCTGGACGAGCTGCCATTACCTGGCCCATTACGGCAGTTGCTGGGGCAGCTGATGGTTGATGAGGCCAATTTTTACGGCTATTTGCACGCCGGGGCAGAACTCAATGTGCCGCAGCAGTTGGCGCAAGAGCTCTTCTCGTCGCTGGCGATCAAGGCGCAACTGGTGCTGGAGCAAAGTCAGGCGTTGATCGATGCCGAGGTTGAGAAGAATCGCGACTCGGCACAACAGACGCAGCACAACCTGCTGATGCAGGCGTCGGCACTGATCCCTCTGGTGTTGTTGTTGCTGATATTTTTTGTGGTGGTGATTACCCGTCCGCTGCAACGGTTGGATGAGGCGATCCGCCGTCTTGGTGCCGGTGACTTTGATCAGCCGGTGGCGTTGAGTGGGCCGCGCGATTTGCAGCAGTTGGGTGAGAGGCTCAACTGGATGCGTAGTCGGTTGCTAGAGGTGGACGAGGAGAAGCTGCGTTTTCTACGCCACCTTTCCCATGAGTTAAAAACCCCCCTGACTACCCTGCGCGAAGGTTCTGAGCTGCTGCATGAGGAGATTCCGGGGCCGCTCACGCCGCAACAGCGCGAGATTGTAGAGTTGCTGTGTCTGAATGGTGTGCAGTTGCAGCGGCTGATTGAGGATCTATTAAAATTCAACAGCATTACTCAGCGTGGCAGCCTGGTGCTCAATCTTGAAGTGGTGCAGCTGCATGAGCTGGTGGCGACGCTGCTAGAGGAGTACCGGGTAGTGGTAATGGCGCGTCATATCCGGTTCGAGACGGAGCTGGCGGAGGTGCGTCTCATGGGGGATGGCGACAAGCTACGGGTGGTGGTGGACAACCTGCTCTCCAATGCCATCAAGTTCTCGTCGCAGGGCGGGCAGATCCATATCAGCCTGACAATACATGGCAAACAGGCGCAGCTTGATGTGTCCGACCAGGGGCCGGGTATTGCAGTGGAGCAGCGCAGCCGGATCTTTGAACCTTTTTACCAAGGCACTGCGCCATATACAGGTCATGTTAAGGGCAGTGGTTTAGGTCTCTCCATCGCCAGCGAGTATGTACATACACACGGTGGTATTATCTTTGTGGTTGACGATGCAGTCCTTGGGACTCATATGCGGGTGACTTTGCCACTACAACAGGAGTTGAAGTAAGTATGCACGGCCGGTTTTTGCGTCTACTGGCGATTATGGTTTTAGTGCTGTTGGCTGGGTGCGCCAACATGAATCTACAGCCCCCCGCCCAGACACTCTTGCTGCAAGAGTACAAACAGGTGGACAGCTGGTCTGCGGCACAGACCGAGGCCGGCGTGCGTGAGCGTGAGCAGCGCTATCTCCAATCCCCCTTAGCGGTAAATCGCGTGCAGTTGGCCTTGGCATTAGGCTTTGGCAATGGTAATGCAGTGGATGTTAAGCGTGCACTGCGACTCTTTGATGAGATTGTTAAAACGCCTGATGACCACAGTTCGGAACAACTGCTGTTTGCTGAAGTGCTGGGTGGCTTTCTTAAAGAGCGTACCCAGGCTGATGCAAGGGTTAACAGCGCTGAGACCAGGCTTAACGCTGCTGAGACCAAGCTTAATGCTGCAGAAGCCAAGGCTGGTGTCCTTAGCAAACAGCTGGAGAGTGAGCGTAGTCGTGCTGATGCGTTGGAGAAAAAACTTGGAGCGCTGATGTTTATTGAAAAAAGTTTACAAAAGCGCTGATTTGTTGGGCGTGGGAGCGCTCTCCAGCCGGCACCAAATTTCCCTTATCCGAATCAATATATTAACGAGATAAAATGATGACTCTGCCCAAGGTGATGGTTGTTGATGATGACCCCGGCCTGTTGCGATTACTCTCCATGCGTCTGGATGCGGCGGGCTACAAAGCCGTTTGCGCCTCTAGTGCAGAGGAGGCGCTGGCACAATTACCCGCCTCGCGTCCCCAGGTGGTGGTAACAGATCTGCGTATGGGTGGCATGGACGGTTTGGCACTGTTTGGGGCGATTCAGGCGCGCCACCCAGCCCTGCCGGTGATTATGCTGACAGCGCATGGCACTATTCCTGATGCGGTGGCGGCCACCAGTCGGGGGGTGTTCGGTTTTCTCACCAAACCGTTTGATAGCAAAGAGCTGCTGGCGCTGGTGGCGCAGGCGGTGGCGTTGAGCGGCGTGCCTGCCGCTACTGAACCGGGCGCGAGTGGCGAGTGGCGGCGCGAGATTGTTACCCGCAGCCCGGCCATGGAGGAGTTGCTGAGTCAGGCGCGGCTTGTGGCCGCTAGTGATGCCAGTGTTTTTATTCATGGTGATAGTGGTACCGGCAAGGAGCTGCTGGCGCGTGCTATTCACAACGCTAGTCCGCGCTGTAAAGGGCCGTTCATCGCCGTCAATTGCAGCGCCATTCCCGAGCTGCTGTTGGAGTCGGAGTTGTTTGGTCATCGCAAGGGGGCCTTCACTGGGGCGATGCAGGATCACAAAGGGCTGTTCCAGGCGGCCCAGGGTGGCTCGCTGTTTCTGGATGAGGTGGGCGACATGCCAGCGGTATTCCAGTCAAAGTTGCTTCGTGTATTGCAAGAGCGCCAAGTACGTCCGGTAGGTTCGGTGGAGTCAATCGCGGTCGATGTGCGGGTGATCTCGGCTACCCATCGCAATCTTGAGGAGGCGGTCAAAGAGGGGGAGTTCCGCGAGGATCTCTACTATCGGCTTAACGTGGTGGCGCTGGAGATGCCGACACTGGCTCAGCATCGTGAGGATATCCCTCTGCTTGCCAGCCACTTTCTGGAGAAGCTTCAGCGCGGCAGCAAAAAAACTGTCAAGGGTTTTTCCCCTGATGCCATGGAGTTGCTGCTCTCTGCCCCTTGGCCGGGTAATGTCCGCCAACTCTACAATGTGGTGGAGCAGACCTTGGTGCTGGCAACCAGCTCCATCATCCCAGCGCAGTTGGTGCAGCGGGGGTTGAAAAGCAAGGTGCCAGTGATCATCCCCTTTGCCGAGGCGCGGCAGCAGTTTGAACATGACTACCTGACTCAAATATTGCGCATCACCAACGGCAATGTCACCCAGGCGGCGCGACTGGCGCACCGTAATCGTACTGAGTTTTACAAGCTATTGAACCGACATCACTTGGCTCCAGCACTCTTCAAACAGTAATAGCCGTCTCCGTTTGGAGACGGATTTATCTCTTTGTTTTTCAATGGGTTAGTTTTTACCATCAATTATCGTGTTGTTGTATGGCGACACAATTTCTCATTTTGCCCGTTTTAACTTTATTTCCAATCTTTTGAACCCCGTTAATGTATTGATAGCGATAATAAAATAATTTTTGGCATTGAATTTGCTGAGGTTCGTGACGTGTGATGAATGGCTGTTTACTTGCTATTTATCTGGTAACCGGTCATCTCCCAGAATAAAGCTGTATGCACAGGTAATTGATAGCGTGCAGCATGATATGAATTTGGCAGGGTCTCTTAAAGATGGTTGGGTTAATGATCATGTTTCAAATGGCCAGTTCAACAGGGAAGGTTTGCAAGTCATGGCACTGATTATTTTTGTGCTGGCACTCTGGTTCATCGGCGCAGCCTTGGTGGCCCACCTCTTTTGTAGTGCGGCGCGTGACTTTGTTTCCGCACCTGAAATGAAGCTTTTGCCAGTGAGACGCACCAAAAGATTTCATGAGTAGAGTTGTGTCAGTACAAGTTAGTATGGCAGCGCCACTGTGCTTATAACAGGCATCCAAATTTAAAGAAGGTGATCGCATGCAAAAATGTGCGCTATGAACGTCAATAAAAATGATTCAGAAACAAATATCAATGGTCCATTTTTGCAGAATTTTGAGATTGTCAATGCTGATACACCCGCACTGGTTGATGAGGCCCACAAGCTGCGTTATCAGGTCTATTGTGAAGAGAAAGGGTATGAAGACGCCGCTTCCTACCCTGATGGCCGGGAACATGATGAGTATGATCAGCGCTCGGTACACAGCCTAATTCGCCATCGTGACAGCGGTATCTATGTCGGTGTAGTGCGGCTGGTGCTGCCAGAATGCAGCCAACTGCAAGCGCCGTTACCGTTGGAACGCCACTGCCGCCTCAATTTAGCTAAGACACATCCGCAGTTGCTGACGTTGCCACGTGAGGCGATTGGTGAGATCTCGCGCTTCTCTGTCTCCAAGATCTTCCGCCGCCGCATCGCTGAAGAGGGGTTGATCTATGGTGTCAGTCGCGAGGGTAATGGCGTAAATCCAGGTTTTGATCGTCGCCTCTTGCCGCATATTACGATGGGCTTGATCGCCGCCTTTATCCGTATGTGCGCCAAACATGGTATTCGTTACTGTTATGCCGTGATGGAGCCAACACTGCTGCGTTTCCTTAACCGTTTTGGCATTCAGTTTACGACCATGGGTGAGGCAGTCGACTATCACGGCTTGCGTGTGCCAGCCTTTATCACCGCCGACAATTTGGAAAACATCAGGCGCACCCGGAACGACCTGTGGGAATTGATCGGGGCGGATGTCTTGTCAATTTTTGATGGCGGTAAGAAAAATCGTTTTCATCTGGTGTAGCTGAAGAGTCGTTATCCGCCGTGCAGGTGAACGTGAACGTTGCACAAAGCATCAGGGATGTGGGGAATATAGGATGCTGAAGACATGGCCAACGGCACCGTTTATGTCGTCACTCCATTACGGTGGCAGTTTTCTGTAGCTGAACCAATGGGCTGAGTGTCACAGTCACCCGCGTGGGTGATCAGATTGCCCAGTCAGGCCGCAGGCTATTGTGCTGTGGCGGTAGTGTTAGTTGTTGTGCCACTTGTTGTGTCATCGCAGTGCTCCCGTACTCTTTCAGATAAGGTATCCGCCCCAGCAGCGGTGCTTCGATGCGCTGTTGCAGCGTGGCGATGTTCTCTTCCAGACACTTCATTTCCGGATCTATCTGATTGGCAATCCAGCCAGCCAGCGGCAATTTGGCTGCGTGGATTGATTCAACACTCAGCAGTGCATGGCTGATGCAGCCGAGCCGCATGCCAACCACCAAAATTATCGGCAGCTGTAACCGTTTGGCAAGATCGGCAATGGTCTGAAAATCGTTGAGCGGTACCTGCCAGCCGCCAGCCCCCTCTACAATTACACAATCACTCGCTGCTGCAATGGTCTGGTAGTGTTGATAGATCGTTTCAATGTCGACACGAACACCCTCAGCCGCCGCCGCGATGTGGGGTGCGATGGCTGCTGCAAAGACGTAGGGGTTGATTACTTGATAGGGAAGTTTGATGTCAGACTGCTGTTGCAGCTGTATTGCATCTGCGTTGCGCAAACCTTCACTTGAGCCTTCGCAGCCGGCGGCGAGCGGCTTCATTGCCCCTACCCGATAACCCTGCTGTTGTAGTTTTTCAATCAGTCCGAGGGCGATGATTGTCTTGCCCACATCGGTATCGGTGCCGGTGATGAAGTAGCTGTTGGTCATCTTGCTGTCACATCTCTTTTCGGGAACATGAAGATGAATCTTATCTCATTCCCTAGGGCCAGTTGACGGTTTTCTATAAGGGGTTGAAATAAAAAAGCAAACTCGTATCTTTGGTTTTGCCAAAAAACAAAAACAGAGTTTGCTGAATGCCCCGATTATTGCTCGGTGACGAGCATTGAAAGGCAACACGGAGATGGACGGGTGTTTATATAAGTACCGCCATCTGGTTGAAAATGCCATTGCCCGGCTCAAGCATTTCCGGGCAATGGCTACGAGATATGACAAATTGAAAAGAAACTACCAAGACATGGTGGCGTTGGCGTGCGGGTTTTTGTGGTTGCCAATGTGAAACGTTAACAGGCCCTAGAAGCCTGTCGGACTTATGCCCAGACATGCGAAAAAAAGCCCGACAAAATTGACGGAAACGGACATGGCCTTTCACCCTATAGATCAAGACACGGACTACCTGCTGCCGCCCTCGGTGCAGGAATGGTTGCCCGAAATACATACATGGTTGATGTGGTCGAAGAACTGGATCTATCGGTGTTGGAACGCGCCTACGCCGGCAAAGACAACGCAGCCTACCCTCCGGCGACACTGCTGTCGTTGCTGATCGACGGTTACGCTACCGGCGCCTTCTGCAGCCGCAAGATCGAAAGGGCGACATACGCTTCGCGGGCATTCCGGTATATCGTTTGCACCCCTCATCCGGATCACGACACTCTGGCGACCTTCAGGAAGCGCTTTGGCACCGAACTTCAGAACGCCTTCGTCTAGGTGCGAAAGAAGCCCGCGAAAACCAACGCTCGCGATTTGGCACTGTCAGCCTGGACGGCACCAAGATACATGCCAATGCCAGCCGCCACAGTGCGCTCGCCGATTGGCCCTGTGCGATTCGCTCGGATAAGCGAGGTGGTCAGCCGACAGGACTTGATCAACGAAGAGACGCAGCGTGTCCAATGGAGGATAAATACGCTCACGGTGCGGCGCCCCCGTTCGCTTACGACCGCAGCAACCTCTTTGTCGCCAAAGGCCTGGTCGAATATGCCCGCGTCGCCTTGTAAAAACTACGGTCCCAACATTGCACAATCTGCCGAACCCGCTCAACTTTGTTATCTTTCATTTGGGCTGACCTCCTGCGCTGGCGGCCATGGATAGCGAAGCGAGGGCCGCTAGTCCCGGATAGGCTACGCCGTCTGCCCTTTCGTAGTTAGGAGCGCTAGCGAGTGACG
>JAYWDX010000073.1:0-13829 GCA_043779675.1 Tenderia sp. (SeqCode) | reverse complement strand
ATGGGTGATGATGTCTTTGTTGCCAGTAGTGGTGACAAAGATATCGCCGATGGCGGCCACATCATCCATGGCTACAACCCGGAAACCTTCCATCGCTGCCTGCAGGGCGCAGATAGGATCGATCTCGGTCACCATTACCGTTGCGCCCAGACCCTTTAACGATTGGGCCGAGCCTTTACCGACGTCGCCATAACCGCAGACAATTGCCACCTTGCCGGCGATCATGACGTCAGTGGCGCGTTTGATACCGTCCACCAGTGACTCACGGCAGCCGTAGAGGTTGTCGAATTTTGACTTGGTGACGGAGTCGTTGACGTTCATGGCCGGGAACAGTAGTTCGCCCGCTTTAACCATTTCGTAGAGGCGGTGAACGCCGGTGGTGGTCTCTTCGGTAACGCCCTGGATGTTGGCAGCCTGTTTGCTCCAGAACTGTGGATCTTCTTTTATCACACGCGCCAGAACGCTGAGGATGCACTTGAACTCCTCGTTATCAGTAGTTTCTGGGCCAGGTACTACGCCAGTTTTTTCAAACTCAACACCCTTATGAACCAGCAGGGTAGCGTCGCCGCCATCGTCCAGAATCATGTTGGCTGTCTGGTTGTTAGGCCATTTGAAGGCTTGCTCAGTACACCACCAGTACTCTTCCAGCGTTTCACCCTTCCAGGCAAAAACAGGAATGCCGACAGCAGCGATGGCTGCAGCAGCGTGGTCCTGGGTGGAGAAGATGTTGCATGAGACCCAACGGACTTCAGCACCCAGCGCGGTGAGAGTTTCGATCAGAACGGCGGTCTGAATGGTCATGTGCAGGCTGCCCATGATGCGAGCGCCCTTGAGGGGTTTGTCCTTGCCGTATTTTGCACGCAGGGCCATTAGGCCTGGCATTTCAGTTTCGGCAATGTTCATCTCTTTACGGCCCCATGAGGCCAGGGAGATGTCGGCAATTTTATAGTCGGTGAAATTGTTTGATGCAGCGTTCAAGGTTAATTCTCCAGTTGAGAAGAGTCTGCCCCGCAAGGTTATTACTTGGGCATTGAGCGCGGTTGGTTATCAGATGACCCTCTCTTCGAGCCTGGCAGAGCGTGATGATCACGGCTCCGTCGCAACGCTCCTCGAAGAGAGGGGGCGCCCCATCTGCAGGGCTTGAGTCTTGTGGTTAGATGTCGGCGGCAGCGCGCAGGGCGTCGGCCCTGTCGGTCTTTTCCCAGGTGAACTGTGGCTCTTCGCGGCCAAAATGGCCATACGCAGCAGTCGCCTTGTAGATTGGGCGCAGCAGGTCGAGCATGGTGACTAAGCCTTTTGGACGAAGGTCGAAATGCTCACGCACCAGTTCGGTGATGCGGGCATCGTCGATCTTACCGGTGCCAAAGGTCTCAACAGAAATAGAAGTTGGCTCAGCTACACCGATGGCGTAGGAGATCTGAATCTCGCAGCGATCCGCCAGGCCAGCGGCAACAATGTTTTTGGCAACATAACGGCCCGCATAGGCGGCAGAGCGGTCAACCTTTGATGGATCCTTGCCAGAGAAGGCGCCGCCACCGTGACGCGCCATACCGCCGTAGGTATCGACGATGATCTTGCGACCGGTGAGGCCGCAGTCGCCTACTGGGCCGCCGATAACAAAACGGCCAGTCGGGTTGATGAAGTAGCGGGTCCTGTCGGAGAGCAGATTGGCAGGTAGGACATGTTTGATGATCTCGTCCATAACAGCCTCTTGCAGCGCTTTCTGCGAGATATCGGGACTGTGCTGGGTGGAGAGCACCACAGCATCAATGGCGACGGGTTTGCCATCTTCATAGACAAAGGTCACCTGGCTCTTGGCATCCGGGCGCAACCACGGCAGGGTGCCGTTTTTACGCACCTCGGCCTGGCGCTGCACCAGCCGGTGGGCGTAGGTGATGGGGGCTGGCATCAATACATCGGTTTCGTTGGTTGCATAACCAAACATTAGCCCTTGGTCGCCAGCGCCCTGTTCATGGTCAGCGCTTTCATCAACGCCCATGGCGATATCGGGGGACTGCTTGCCGATGGCGTTGAGCACGGCGCAGGACTCCCAGTCAAAGCCCATCTCGGAGCTGTTGTAACCGATCTCTTTGACGGTTTCGCGCACCAGCGCCTCAATGTCGACCCAGGCGGAGGTGGTCACCTCACCAGCGACCAGTACCATGCCGGTCTTGACCAGTGTTTCGCAAGCGACGCGGGCATTTTTATCCTGCGCCAGAATGCCGTCTAAGATAGCGTCGGAGATCTGGTCGGCAATTTTGTCCGGATGTCCCTCGGAGACCGATTCAGATGTGAAGAGATGACGGTTTGACATTATGTTTCCCCATAAATGCGGTAGGTTGATTCATCTACATATTAAAAACAGACGGCATATAGTATAGGTAACGTTCGTTTTGGTAAAACAGTTCTGTCAGGCACCTCGCAACTGTGTCTCTTTTGCAGCCGATAAAATGATGTTGCTTGCCGTGAGAGGGTCGGTTAGTGTGATGTTTATACTCGACAAAACGTGTTAACATCACCCGCTTTCGTGCCCGCCTCGTATGGTGATGGCACCCCAGTTTTTTGTGTAATCTTTTGTTTTTTAACCTATAAATCCACTAAAGAGTTTGAGGAGAGTTTATGCCCTCTCGCAGAGATCTAGCGAATGCCATCCGCGCTTTGAGCATGGATGCGGTACAAAAAGCAAAATCGGGCCACCCAGGCGCGCCAATGGGTATGGCCGATATTGCTGAAGTTCTGTGGAATAGCCACATGAAATACAACCCAACTAATGCCAAGTGGGCTGATCGTGACCGTTTTGTGCTTTCAAATGGCCACGGATCAATGCTGCTTTATTCACTATTGCACTTAACGGGTTTCGACCTGAGCATTGAAGACATCAAAAATTTCCGTCAGCTACACTCCAAAACTGCCGGTCATCCTGAATACGGCTATGCCGACGGTATTGAGACTACTACCGGTCCTTTGGGTCAAGGTATTACCAATGCAGTCGGCATGGCGATCGCCGAGCGTACCTTGGCGGCGCAATTCAATAAGCCTGGTCACGAGATCGTTGATCACCACACGTATGTGTTTATGGGGGACGGTTGTTTGATGGAAGGTCTCTCTCATGAATCCTGTGCCATGGCTGGTACTTTGGGTCTGGGTAAACTGATCGCTTTCTGGGACGACAACGACATTTCTATTGATGGTCACATCGGTGATTGGATGGAAAAGGGCGTGCCTGCCCGCTTTAAATCTTACGACTGGCACGTAATTCCTGGCGTTGATGGCCATGATGCTGATGCGGTCAATGCGGCTATCGCAGAAGCGAAGTCTGTTACTGACAAGCCCTCCCTGATCTGTGCTCGCACTACTATCGGTTTTGGCTCGCCAAATCTGGCGGGTACTCACGACTGTCACGGCGCTCCACTGGGCGACGCCGAAATTGCGGCTACCCGTGATGTTTTGGGTTGGACTGCAGCTCCCTTTGAAATTCCTGGCGATATCGCTGCTGGCTGGGATCACAAAGAGCAGGGTGCTGTTGATGAGTCTATTTGGAACAAGAAGTTTGAAGCCTATCGCGCCGCCTTCCCAGCCGAAGCCGCTGAGTTTGAGCGTCGTATGTCAGGCGAGCTGCCAGCCAACTTTGTAGTTGAGATGGATAATTTCATTGCTAAAACGCAAGCTGATATGCCAAACATTGCCTCACGTAAAGCATCTCAAAACGCTATCGAAGCAATGGGTCCGCTGCTGCCAGAGATGTTCGGTGGTTCTGCTGACTTGACTGGCTCTAACCTGACCAACTGGTCAGGTACTGTTAAAGTGAACAGAGAGAATGCTAACGGTAACTACATCTCTTGGGGTGTGCGTGAGTTTGGTATGGCCCACATGATGAACGGTATGGTTCTTCATGGTGGCTTCAAGGTGTACGGTGCAACCTTTTTTATGTTTATGGAGTTCATGCGTAACGCACTTCGTATGTCTGCCTTGATGAAGATTGGTACTATCTATGTTTACACGCATGACTCTATTGGTCTGGGTGAAGATGGTCCAACTCATCAGCCTGTTGAGCAGATTGCAACAATGCGTGTGATTCCAAACTTCCAGACATGGCGTGGTAGTGATGCCATCGAGTCTGCAGTTTCCTGGAAGATGGCAATGCTGCGTGGCAATGCACCAACGGCTCTGGTTTTTTCACGTCAGAATCTGACGCCAATGGAGCGCACTCCTGAACAGGTCAAGAATATTGAGAAGGGTGGTTACGTCCTGAAGGACTGTGCAGGTACACCAGATATTATCTTTATTTCATCCGGATCAGAGGTTGGCTTGGCAGTAAATGCTGCAGCAGCGATGGATGCAAAGGTCCGCGTTGTCTCTATGCCGTCTACTTGCGCATATGATACTCAAGATCAGGCGTACAAAGACTCTGTCCTGATTCCGGGTGTTAAACGTGTGGCCATTGAAGCTGGTGTGGCGGAATCTTGGTATAAATACGTTGGTTTGGAAGGTGGCATCGTGGCTATGAAGAGCTTCGGTGAGTCTGCCCCCGCTGGTGAGCTGTTTAAACAATTCGGTTTCACCGTAGAGAACGTTGTTGCAACTGCAAATAAGGTTCTGGGTAAGTAATAATTCAACCTTAAGTCGGGTCCGCCGTCAGGTGGGCCTGATAAACTTTAGGAGTTAAAAATGGCAATAAAAATCGGTATTAATGGTTTCGGTCGTATCGGCCGTATGGTGTTCCGCGCCGTTGCGCAGGAGTTCAAAGACATTGAAATCGTTGCGATCAACGACCTGCTGGATGCCGATTATCTGGCATACATGCTGAAATACGATTCCGTACATGGGCGTTTTGACGGTGATGTTTCTGTTGATAACGGCGTGCTGATCGTCAATGGCAAGAAGATTCGTCTGACAGCTGAGCGTGATCCTGCCAACCTGAAGTGGAGCGAAGTCGGTGCTGATCTGGTGGTTGAGTGTACCGGTTTCTTCCTGACAGAAGAGAGCTGCCAGGCCCACATCAAGGCCGGCGCTAAGAAGGTTGTTCAGAGCGCACCTTCAAAAGATGCAACTCCAATGTTCGTTTATGGCGTTAATCATGATACCTATAAAGGTGAGGCCATTGTCTCTGCGGCCTCCTGCACCACCAACTGCTTGGCCCCCATCGCCAAGGTGCTAAATGACAAGTTTGGTATCAAGCGTGGTTTGATGACAACTGTTCACGCAGCGACAGCTACTCAGAAGACTGTTGATGGTCCTTCGCAGAAAGATTGGCGTGGTGGCCGCGGTATCCTGGAAAACATAATTCCTTCTTCAACGGGTGCTGCCAAGGCTGTTGGCGTTGTTCTGCCTGAGTTGAAGGGTAAGCTGACAGGCATGGCCTTCCGGGTGCCGACCTCAGACGTCTCTGTTGTCGATCTGACTGTTGAATTGAATAATTCAGCGTCATATGATGACATCTGCGCTGCTATGAAGGCCGCCTCTGAGGGTTCCATGAAGGGCACGCTGGGTTACACTGATGAAAAGGTTGTCTCTACCGATTTCCGCGGGCACAATTGTTCTTCCATTTTCGATGCCGAAGCTGGTATTGCGCTGGATGGTACGTTTGTCAAGCTCGTTGCATGGTACGACAACGAGTACGGCTATACCTGCAACATGATGCGCTTTGTTCGTCACGTTGCTACTCACTAATAGATAAATGTAGTGTTGATGCAGGACATGGGTTCTCCCATGTCCTGCCTTCTAATAAGAGAGTGATTTGCCGAGAGACCACTTTTGCCAAATTTCTTTCAAAACATCAGGAGTTATACCCATGTCTGTAATCAAGATGAGTGATCTTGACCTGGCTGGCAAGCGTGTACTGATCCGTGCTGATCTAAACGTGCCCGTGAAAGATGGCAAAGTCACCAGTGACGCCCGTATCCGCGCCACTATGCCCACCATTAACGCCGCCATAATGGCGGGTGCCAAGGTAATGGTGATGTCACATCTTGGTCGGCCGGAAGAGGGGGTTTACAGCGAAGAAGACTCTATGAAACCAGTGGCTGAACATATGAGTACCCTGCTGGGTAAACCTGTGCGCTTGGTCAAAGAGTATCTCGATGGTGTTGAAGTTGCGGCGGGCGAGGTGGTACTGTTTGAAAATGTTCGCTTTAATAAAGGCGAGAAGAAAAACAGTGACGAGTTGGCTCATAAATATGCGGCCCTCTGCGATGTATTTGTAATGGATGCCTTTGGGACAGCCCATCGCGCTCAGGGCTCTACCCACGGTGTTGCTAAATTTGCCAAAATCGCCTGTGCTGGTCCTCTGCTATCTGGTGAATTAGATGCGTTGGGCAAGGCGCTAAAAAGTCCGACTAAGCCGCTGACGGCGATTGTTGCCGGTTCCAAAGTGTCAACCAAACTGACAATCTTAGACTCTATGGCCGACAAGGTAGATAGCATGATTGTGGGTGGTGGCATTGCCAATACCTTTATGCTGGCTGCGGGGCTGAATATTGGTAAGTCATTGGCAGAGGCTGATTTAGTCGCTGAAGCTCGTAAGATCATGGATAAGATGGCTGCCCGTGGCGCCGATGTGCCCATTCCTGTTGATGTTGTGTGTGGTAAGGAGTTTTCACCTACTGCTGTAGCGACAATCAAGGATGTTAAAGATGTAGAAGATGATGACATGATCTTCGATATCGGCCCAAAGACTGCCAGGATGCTGGCTGAAAAGCTTAAGACTGCTGGTACCATCGTCTGGAACGGCCCTGTGGGTGTGTTTGAGTTTGATCAGTTTGGCGAGGGCACTAAGACATTGGCCTTGGCAATTGCTGACAGCTCGGCCTTTTCCATCGCTGGTGGTGGTGATACATTGGCGGCGGTAGATAAATATGGCATTGCGGACAAGATTTCGTACATATCCACTGGCGGCGGCGCTTTCCTTGAGTTTTTAGAGGGTAAGGTTTTGCCAGCGGTTGCAATCTTAGAAGAACGTGCCAAGTAAATTAAAATGCGGCTGTGTTTCGACCTAGAGGTTGGTCGCAGTCGTTTGATAAAGACAACAATTACTCAGGTATTAAGCCAACTATATGTTTAGACGCACAAAGATTGTTGCCACCCTTGGGCCGGCAACCGATGACCCCAAGGTGCTGGATGATCTGATTCAGGCAGGTGTGGATGTGGTGCGCGCCAACTTCTCTCATGGCTCAGCTGAAGATCATATAAAACGTGCCGAGCAGGTGCGTGATCGCGCCCGTGCACATGGTCGTCAGGTCGGTGTACTAGCCGATCTGCAAGGGCCAAAAATCCGTACTGCACGCTTTAAAGAGGGCAAGGTTCTGCTGGTTGAGGGTGATCGTTTCATCCTTGATGCAGCCATGTCACTCACCGATGGTGATAAAGAGCGAGTGGGCCTTACTTATAAGCAGTTACCCAATGATGTTAATCGTGGTGATACCCTGCTGCTGGATGACGGTCGCATTGTCCTGTGGGTTGAAGAGGTCAAGAATCAAGAAATTATTTGTAAGGTCCAAGTTGCCGGCATTCTTTCCAACAACAAAGGCATCAATCGTATGGGCGGTGGGCTCTCTGCCGCCGCGCTAACGGAAAAAGACAAGGAAGATATTATTACTGCTGCGCAGATGCGTGCAGACTATGTCGCTATCTCTTTCCCGCGTACTGCCGCAGATGTTAACGAAGCGCGTGAATTGCTGCGTGCAGCTGGTGGCCATGGCGGTATCGTTGCCAAGATCGAGCGTGCCGAGGCAATCGAAAATCTGGAAGAGATTATTGCCGCTTCTGATGCTGTCATGATCGCTCGTGGCGATCTGGGTGTTGAGATAGGTGACGCTGAGCTGCCTGCCGTGCAAAAGCGCATTATCAAGCTGGCTCGTTCCATGAATCGTGTGGTAATCACTGCAACCCAGATGATGGAGAGCATGATTGAGAACCCGATCCCGACTCGTGCTGAGGTATTTGATGTCGCCAATGCAGTATTGGATGGTACTGACGCCGTAATGCTGTCGGCTGAGACCGCTGCGGGTAAGTACCCCGCCAAGGCTGTCGCGGCCATGGGGCGTATTTGCATCAGTGCTGAAAAACAAGAGATGGCGATGACCTCTGATCATCGTATTCACAGCCAGTTTACTCGTATCGACGAAGCGGTTGCGATGTCGGCCATGTACACAGCAAACCATCTGGGCGTGAAGGCTATCGCCTGTTTGACTGAGTCTGGTGCTACACCTTTGTGGATGTCACGCATTAGTTCCGGTATTCCCATCTATGCCATGACACCGCATGTAGAGACTCGTCGTAAGGTAACGTTATACCGTGGTGTTTGTCCGGTCAGCTTTGCCGTCACCAGCACCGATCACGCTGTGGTCAACATGGAAGCGGTAGATGAATTAAAACGTCGTGGTGCCGTGCGTGATGGTGATCTGGTGATTATCACCAAGGGTGACCTAGTGGGTGTTATGGGCGGCACCAACGCGATGAAGATTGTGCGTGTCGGTGATATGCACGAGCCGTCATCGTCGGAGTCCTGATCCCCGGCCGATCTACTATTTTTGTTTTAACTTTGTGTAACGATAATTGAGGAGATAGACATGGCTCTAATTTCATTGCGTCAACTGCTGGATTACGCCGCCGAGCATAGCTTCGGCCTGCCAGCATTCAACGTCAATAACATGGAACAGGTTCACGCGATTATGCAGGCTGCTGATGCGGCTAATTCACCTGTCATCATGCAGGGTTCTGCCGGCGCTCGTTCTTATGCGGGTGAACCGTTCCTGCGTCACCTGATCACTGCTGCTGTTGAAATGTATCCACACATTCCCATTTGCATGCATCAGGATCATGGCGCCTCGCCAGATATCTGTATTCGCTCTATTCAGTCCGGATTTACCTCGGTAATGATGGATGGTTCACTACTGGCGGATGGCAAGACTCCTGCTTCTTATGAGTACAATGTTGAAGTGACACGCAAGGTAGCCGATATGGCCCATGCCTGTGGCGTCTCTGTTGAAGGTGAGTTGGGCTGCCTGGGTTCCCTTGAAACCGGCAAAGCGGGTGAGGAAGATGGTCACGGCGCTGAAGGCGTGCTTGATCACTCCATGTTGCTGACCGATCCTGAAGAGGCCGCCGACTTTGTTAAGCGGACTGGTGTGGATGCCCTGGCAATCGCCATTGGTACCTCACACGGTGCTTATAAGTTCAGCAGCAAGCCTACTGGTAAGGTGCTGCGTATTGATCGTGTTAAGGAGATCCATCAGCGGATTCCTGATGTTCATCTGGTGATGCACGGTTCTTCTTCTGTGCCAGAAGAGTGGCTTGAAATCATCAATAGCTTCGGTGGTGACATGGGACAGACCTATGGCGTTCCAGTTTCTGAGATCGTTGAAGGCATCAAGAACGGCGTGCGTAAGGTCAATATCGATACTGATCTACGTATGGCTTCTACAGGCGCGATTCGTAAGCACTTGGCGGAAAATCCCTCCAATTTCGATCCGCGTAAATTTATCAAGGAATCGACTAAGGCGATGGCTGGAATCTGCCAGGCCCGTTTTGAAGCCTTTGGTTCTGCCGGACATGCTTCCAAGATCGTTGCACTGTCATTGGAAACAATGCAGAAGCGTTATGATAAAGGCGAGCTGACCCCAAAGGTTAAGTAAGTCTGATTGGTTGTGAATAATGAAGGGCGGGTCTATCCCGCCCTTTTTTATGGCTAGCTGAAAATAAAAAACCACGCCTTGGCGTGGTTTTTTTTCGCATGGCCGAAGGCATTTAGACCTTATAGTAGTCCCGGTACCAGTTCACAAAGTTGCTGATGCCTGTTTCGATCTCTGTGGCGGGTTTGAAGCCGACATCATGTATCAAATCATCGACATTGGCATAGGTGGCCGGCACGTCGCCTGGTTGCAGTGGCAGCAGATTTTTCTCGGCCTTTTGGCCCAGACACTCTTCGATAATCTCGATAAAACGTAACAGCTCCACTGGCTGGTTATTGCCAATGTTGTAGATGCGGTAGGGAGCGTAGCTGGTGCCGCAGTCGGGGTGATCCCCGGACCAATCGGGATTGGCGGTTGGAATACGATCCAAGGTCCGGACGACTCCTTCAACAATGTCGTCGATGTAGGTGAAGTCGCGGCGGCATTTTCCGTAATTGAAAACATCGATTGGTTTGCCTTCCAGTATCGCTTTAGTGAACAGGAAGAGCGCCATATCGGGGCGCCCCCAGGGGCCGTAGACGGTGAAAAAGCGTAACCCCGTGGTAGGCAGTTGGAACAGGTGGCTGTAGGTATGGGCCATCAGTTCATTGGCTTTTTTGGAGGCGGCATAAAGGCTGACGGGGTGGTCGACGTTGTCATGTATCGAAAATGGCATCTTGGTATTGGCGCCATAGACCGAGCTGCTGGAGGCATAGATTAGATGTTCTACCCCGTTGTGACGGCACCCTTCGAGAATGTTGGTGGTGCCGACAATGTTGCTGTCGATGTAGGCGAGAGGATTGACGAGTGAATAGCGTACACCGGCTTGTGCCGCCAAGTGAACAACTCGCGCCGGTTTATGGTTGGCAAATAGTTGCGCGATGCCAGCACGGTCTTCCAGATCCATGCGTACATCGGTAAAGCCTGGCTCTGAAGTAAGACGCGCCAGGCGGGCCTTTTTTAGATTGACGTCGTAATAGTCATTAAGGTTGTCGAGGCCGATGACCTCATCACCCCGGTTGAGCAGGTGGCGCGCAACGTTGGAACCGATAAAACCGGCAGTACCGGTGATTAATACTTTCATTTACAGGATTGCCTTGTTGTTTTACAGCCTGCCATCCACAGCATCTGCCGGGAAGAGGTATTTGACATCGAATAGTACCGAGTTGGTCTTGCCTAAGGCGCGGATCTGCTCCAGTCCCATCTCGATGAACTGTTTGTGGCTCACCGCCAAAATCACTGCGTCGTAGCTGTTTGCTTTGATCTCTGCCACTGGCGTGATGCCATATTCATGTTCGGCCTCGGCGGCGTTGATCCAGGGGTCATAGACATCGACCTGGGCGTGATACTCTTTAAATTCGGTAATGATATCGATGACGCGGGTATTACGCAGGTCGGGGCAGTTCTCTTTGAATGTGAAGCCCATGACCAGGACTTTGGAATCGACCACGGTGATACGTTTTTTTGTCATCAATTTAATGACACGTTCGGCGACATAGGCACCCATGCCATCATTGACGCGGCGCCCAGCCAGGATCATTTCTGGATGATAGCCAATCTCTTGCGCCTTATGCGTTAGGTAGTAGGGATCAACGCCGATGCAGTGGCCACCGACTAGGCCAGGGCGGAAGGGGAGGAAATTCCACTTGGTACCGGCGGCGATCAACACCTCTTCTGTATCGATGCCGAGGCGGTTGAATATCAAGGCCAGCTCATTGATGAGGGCGATGTTGACATCACGTTGGGTATTTTCGATCACCTTGGCGGCCTCGGCGACACGGATGCTGCTGGCCTTGTGAGTGCCGGCGGTGATGATCTGTTTGTAAAGGCTGTCAACAAAATCGGCAATTGCCGGTGTGGAGCCAGAGGTTACCTTAAGGATGTTGGTAACGCGGTGCTCTTTGTCACCTGGATTGATACGTTCGGGGCTGTAGCCGGCGTAAAAATCCTGGTTATAGGTGAGGCCCGAGAGTCTCTCCAGGATCGGGATGCAGACCTCTTCGGTAGCGCCGGGATAGACAGTCGATTCATAGATCACTACATCATTTTTTTTCAGTAGCTTGCCGATGGTGGTGCTGGCGCCTATTAGTGGTGATAGGTCAGGGCGGTTGAACTCATCGATAGGAGTGGGCACGGTGACGATGTAAACATTGCAGTCGGCGAGCTCGGCGGGTTCGCTGGTGTAGCTCAGCAGCTTGGCCAGCGGCAGCTCTTCTGCGGAGACCTCAAGTGAGCTGTCTTTGCCGGCCTTGAGTTCGGCGATGCGTTTTTTGTTGATATCGAGGCCAACGGTGGCGGTTTTTTTGCCAAACTCCACGGCTAGTGGCAGGCCGACATAGCCCAGGCCGATCATGCCGATCTTTACTTTATTTAGATCCATTTTTACCTTCTCTTTAAAACAATCATGGTTGATTTGTTGCAGCGGGCGCTTACTGGCCGCGGCCGATGGCGTAGTAGCTAAACCCTTTGGCCTTCATGGCGACGGGGTCGTAGAGGTTGCGCCCATCAAATATAACGGGCTGGCTCAGCTTTTCTTTGAGGGTATCGAAATTCGGGCTGCGGAAGGCCTTCCATTCCGTCACGACGGCCAGCGCATCGGCTCCCTCAAGTGCCTCATCGGGGTGATCACAGAGAGTGAAGTCAGGGCGGTCACCATAGATACGTGAGGTTTCGTGCATAGCAGCGGGATCATGGGCCCGGACTTTTGCCCCCCTTTCCCATAGCGCCTCGATCAGCACCCGGCTGGGTGCTTCACGCATGTCATCGGTATTGGGTTTGAAGGCGAGACCCCAAACGGCGATGGTCTTACCCTTGAGGTCGCCACCAAAGTGTTTCTCGATCTTCTGGAACAGCCGGTGTTTCTGACGATCATTGACTGACTCTACCGCGCGCAGCAGCCCGGCCTCATAGCCAATGGCTCGGGCGGTGCGTTCGAGCGCCTGCACATCCTTGGGAAAGCAGGAGCCGCCATAGCCGCAACCGGGGTAGATGAAGTGATAGCCGATGCGTGGATCAGAACCGATGCCGATGCGGACCTTTTCGATGTCGGCGCCCAGCAGCTCCGCCATGTTGGCGAGTTCGTTCATAAAGCTGATTTTAGTCGCCAGCATGGCGTTAGCCGCATATTTGGTTAGTTCGGCAGAGCGAATGTCCATGTCTACTATGCGGTTATGGCTGCGATTGAAGGGGGCATAGAGGGCGCGCAGTAGTTCTGTGGTACGGGGGTTGTCAGTGCCGATCACAATCCGGTCGGGCTTCATGAAATCTTCAATTGCGGCCCCCTCCTTGAGAAATTCGGGATTGGAGACCACGTCAAAATCGATCAGTTTATTTAGGCTCTTTTGAGCCGCCTCCACTTGGCCTCTTACTTTGTCGGCGGTGCCGACCGGGACCGTGGACTTATCAATAATGACTTTATAATCAGTCATGTTCTCACCAATACTCTTGGCAACCGCCAACACATATTGGAGATCAGCCGAGCCATCTTCGTCAGGCGGGGTACCTACAGCAATGAACTGAAACAGGCCGTGGCTAACGCCCGCGGCTGTGTCGGTGCTGAACTTGAGCCGGCCCGCTTTAGTGTTGGCATGCACAATGGCTTCCAGTCCTGGCTCGTATATTGGGATAACCCCTTGCTTAAGTTTATTTATCTTCTCAGCATCAATGTCGATACAAAGAACATCGTTGCCAACATCTGCAAGGCAGGTGCCTGTCACTAGCCCGACATAACCTGAACCAAAGACCGTTATTTTCATAAGCTTTCCAAATGATGAGGTAGATGTAAATTGAGTGTGCCAAACATATCAAAGCTGTGTCTGTTCGTCAGCCCTTCTTTTGGTTTTTGCCGTTCATTTGTCTGCCGTCATGCTGTGTTGGGTATGTTGACTGCCTGTTTTTAGGGGGAGGATCTATGCCGTCACTGTTATTTGGTTTATTGGAGAATCCTGAAATTATTGAGGGTGTATACTGGCGTCGGCGCTGTGTTGGCGCTAATGGTGTTGTTTTTCATGAAGGTGAGAAGGGGCGCGATATTTATTTAATACTCTCTGGCTCTGTTCGTATTGTGGGCAATGTTGATTTGGATGAGCAGCGCCGAGTAAGGCCCGGTTTTAGCGAATTAGCACAAGGTGAGTTGTTTGGCGAATTGGCGCTGTTTGACGA
>JAYWDX010000072.1:0-5449 GCA_043779675.1 Tenderia sp. (SeqCode) | reverse complement strand
CTTGGTGCCAAGGCTGGAACGCTTCTGGCCGCGCTGTTCGAGGATGGTACGCATGCGGATAGAGACATCGCCAAAGTCGATATCCACCGGGCAGGGGTTAAGGCACTTGTGGCAGACGGTGCAGTGGTCGGCGATGTCGTTCATCTCATCGAAGTGACGAATGGAGATGCCGCGCCGGGTCTGCTCCTCGTAGAGGAACGCCTCAATGATGAGGTTGGTGCCGAGGATCTTGTTGCGCGGTGAATACAACAGCCCGGCGCGCGGGATGTGGGTATTACATACGGGTTTGCACTTGCCGCAACGCAGGCAATCTTTGATGTCATCGTTGAGGGCGCCCAGTTCGCTCTGTTCAAGGATCAACGCCTCCTGCTCTACCAGCCGCAGCGATGGGGTGTAAGCATTCTCCAGGCCAGAGCCCGGCATCAGCTTGCCACGATTGAAGTGGCCGTGGGGGTCGACCTCGTTTTTGTAGTCGGCAAAACGTTGCACATCTTCCGGCCGCATGTAGCGCATTTTGGTAATCCCGATGCCGTGTTCACCGGAGATGACGCCACCAAGATCGATCG
Organism: Tenderia sp. (SeqCode); assembly: GCA_043779675.1. GTDB lineage: Bacteria > Pseudomonadota > Gammaproteobacteria > Tenderiales > Tenderiaceae > JAKFXL01. The sequence continues at coordinate 4,883 of JAYWDX010000072.1, read as the reverse complement.
CCAGTTTCATGACCCGATCAACGATCTGATCGGCCTGTTGCATCATGCCGTAGTCGTTGGAGTTGACCGGGATGTTGGTATGTACGTTGCCATCACCGGCGTGCATGTGGGTGGCGACAAAGAGACGGCTGGAGCGGGTCTCAATATGAATCTCGTCGATGCGCGCCCGCACCTTCTCCAGATCGTGACCCAGGAAGATCTCTTTCAATGGCCGCTCCACCTCCTGGCGATAGGAGATGCGCAGATCGCGGCGCAGCAACAGCTGCAGCAACGTATCACCGGGCTGCATTGCTGCACGCGCCTTGTCATCCAGCAGCACGATATGATCCAGCGCCGCCGCATCAATGCCATCGAGCAGCTGTTGCCAGCGCTGTTCAATCTTTTCAAGATACTCAATGGCGGAGTTACGCTTGGCGCTGAAAATCGCCTCACCCTCACTGCTCACCCCATAATCGGTGGATTTGGGCGACTCGACCACTTGCGCCAGATAGCCCTTGATCGCGGCAATCATGCGCAACTTGTTGAGGGTCGAATATTCGATGTTGATGCGCTCGATGCCCTCGTTGTAATCGGCCAGGCGTGGCAGCGGAATCACCACATCTTCGTTGATCTTGAAGGCGTTAGTGTGGGCAGCGATGGCGGCGGTGCGGGAACGGTCGGCCCAGAAATGTTTGCGCGCCTCGGCACTCACCGCCACAAACCCTTCAGCGCCACGGGCGCTGGCCATGCGCACCACCGTGGAGGCAGCGTCGGCAACCGCATTTTCAATATCCCCCGCCACATCGATCAACAGCACCATCTTGGGCCGCTCGCGGCGTGGTGATTTGGTGCTGTATTTGACGGCGCGCACATAACGTTCGTCGAGATGTTCGAGACCGGCGAGCACTACATCGCGATGGGCATCAAGGTAATCCTTGGTCTCGACAATGGCGGGCACGGCACGGCGCAGATCACTGCCATAAAACTCCAGGCAGACGGTGCGGGTAAATTTGGGCGCACGATGCAGAATAAAAACACCGGAGGTGATCAGACCATCACACCCCTCCTTCTGCACGCCGGGCAGGCCGCCGAGGAATTTGTCGGTGACATCCTTACCCAGCCCCTCCTTACGGAAGGCGCGGCCCGCCATCTTCAATGTACGCGGCTCGCCGATACTCTTTTTGCCATCAGGGGCATAGCGCGTGATGCGGAACTCCACCTCGGCCTGTTCGTGGATCTTGCCGAGGTTGTGGTTGATGCGCTCCACCTCCAGCCAGTTGCCATCGGGCATCACCATGCGCCAGGAGAGCAGATTGTCGATAGTAGTGCCCCACAACACCGCCTTCTTGCCCCCGGCATTCATGGCGATATTGCCGCCGATGGTGGAGGCGTCCTGCGAGGTGGGATCAACGGCAAAGACATGGCCCTTGCTGTAGGCCAGCTCGGAGACCCGTTTTGTCACCACCCCGGCCTCGGCCCGCACTGTGGCCACCTCCCGATCCACCCCCTCAGGGCGGCGCATAATCACCTCACCCAACCCTTCGAGTTTTTCAGTGTTGATCACGGCGGTATCGGCATGCAGCGGTACAGCGCCGCCGGTGTAACCGGTGCCACCGCCACGCGGGATGATGGTGAGACCAAGTTCGATACAGGCCGCCACCAGCGGCGCCATCTCAGCTTCGGTGTCGGGCGTAACCACCACCAGCGGGTATTCAACACGCCAGTCGGTGGCGTCAGTGACGTGAGAGACGCGCGCCAGACCATCAAACTGAATATTGTCTTTGCGTGTCACCTTGCTCAGCCGTTTGAAGGCCTTTTTGCGCTGCGCCCCCATGGCTGGCAGCCACGCCTCGAATTCGGCAATGGCGGCGCGGCCAGCCTGCACCAGCTGCAACGCCAACTCATTGCCTTCGGCGCGCTGCACGACCTGATCCAGACGATGATTCAGCGCATGGGTCAGTGACTGCCAGCGCTTGGGGTTTTCCAGCAGATCATCTTGAATATAGGGGTTGCGCTGGATGACCCACATGTCCCCCAGCACCTCAAACAACATACGGGCTGAACGACCGGTACGGCGGCTGTTTCGCAGCTCATTCAAAGCCTCCCACATCGCCACGCCAAGATAACGGATGACGATCTCGCGGTCAGAGAAGGAGGTATAGTTATAGGGTATTTCGCGTAGACGACGCACAGAGTCTAATGTCATGATTTACCTGGCCGATAACGTTTTGCTGGTGTGAAAAATAGACGGGCGATTTTATCATGCCAGGCAGCGCCGATTACGGAGAATTTGACTGAATCTAAAAACTCCGCCGTAATCCCCTTCTACCCCGCAGGGAACGGCGAACAGTCCGAGCAAGGTTAAGGAAGCTATGTGATGGCCAATACATCAAACAGTGTTGATCTCTTTACGCTGGCGCGGCTAACGCCGATCTCGTCGCTATTGGACGAGCAGATCGAAGAGTTGGCGCTCAAGACCAAAGAACAGGCCATTCCGCCGGGGCGGGCGCTATTCAAGCTAGGCGACAGCGACAGCGACCTTATTTACCTGGTCGAAGGTGAGGTAGAGATCCAACCCACCGCAGGCCAGCCAACCCGCGTCATCAGCGCCACGCCCCAGAGCCGCCAGCCACTCTCCGATCAAACCCCGCGCCGCAGCACCGCAATGGCCATCACCCCCGTGCTCTTCATTCGCATCAACCGAGACCTGTTCGACACCATGCTGACCTGGGCCGAGAGCGTCGAGGCAAGTAGCGAAGAGGTGATCATGAGCGGTGACGACATTCTCAACATCAACACCAGCGCCCTCAAAAACAAGATGCAGCACTCCCCCAACTTCCGCAAACTGCCGGCCGCCAACATTGAACTGCTGCTGGAGAAGATGGAGCCAGTGCGCATGGATGCCGGCGAGGTGGTGATCCGTCAGGGTGACGAAGGTGACTACTTCTATGTCATCGAACAGGGCGAGGCGCTGGTAACACGTATCGTCGAATCCGACGACGAGAATGATGACTCCATCGAGATGGCCCACCTCGGTGAAGGCTCGACCTTCGGCGAGGCGGCGCTGATCTCCAACAAACCACGCAACGCCACTGTCTCGATGCAGACCGACGGCATCGTGCTACGCCTTAAAAAAACCGATTTCCTCGAACTGATGCAGGAGCCACTCCAGAACTGGATAAGCCGCGAAGAGGCTCAGACCAAGGCAGGCACAGGCGCGATCTGGATCGACGTACGCGCCGCCCATGAGTATCAGCACCACCACCTGCCCGGCGCCATCAACATCCCGCTCAATGAAGCCCACCGTAGCGCCCAGGCCCTCGACATCAACAAGGAGTACATCTGCTACTGCCCCACCGGCCGCCGCAGTTCCGCCGCCGCCTTCATCCTCAGCCAACACGGCCTAGCGGTCAGCGTAGTCAAAGGTGGCCTGCCCGACATTGAATAGTGCTAACTAAACGTCAACCACAGCAGCAACGCATAGCGCCCGCCCTTACCCAACGTAATAAAAAGCAGCGACCAGAATGGGCTGATCTTCAGCCAACCCGCCGCCACACAGAGTGGGTCGCCAACCAGCGGCAGCCACGACAGCAACAGTAAAGGACTGCCATAACGCTGCAACCGCACCACCGCCCGCTGCCGCCCAGACGCCAGCTGATGCAAGGGAAAACGATAAATCAACCAGCGCCCCAACAGCCAGGAGCTCATGCCCCCCAAGCTATTGCCCGCCGTTGCCACCCCCAGCAGCAACCACGCATCATGCGCGCCATTCACGGCCAACATCAGCAACAGCGCCTCAGAACCCCCCGGCAACAGGGTTGACGAGATAAAGGCACTGATAAACAGTCCCCACAGCCCCCATTCGGAAAACCACTCAGTCACAACGCATCCATTCCAAACATTATTCAACTCACACATCAAACCCCGTGCCAGAATAAACCATCATCCAATCGGCCAGCTACCTGATTTTTAAAGCAACGCTGACACTGTACAGACACGTTTTCATCCCACTGGAAATACCTACAACTACGAGGCACTAGCTATATTGCTGCACTTCCTGCTACCCACCATAGGCAAGCTGGTGACGGGACTGCTGCTTCAGACGGTATCCAACAGATATCACCGAACGGGAGGACACACCATAGAGCGGCTCGAGCACCAAAGTCACCTGCCACTGCTGAGCGGGGTGATGCAACTCGTCGGTACCGCCAGCGACAGCGGCCTCGGACGATTTCTATCACTGCCCAAAAACTGGCTTACTCAAAAGAGCTATATGCAACATTCTCATATGAAAAAAATAGTTTCTGGTGCTCCAAAAACTATTTTCTTCAATTCCAGGTTTTTCCTATTGCCCCCCCAAAAAAACATGCTCCACTCACGCCGAGTCAGATGTACTTTAAATTGTTTTCTGACTTTGAAATTAGTTCAGCTATTTTTCAGGATACAAGGAGGTTTTACCATGCTGCAATCAACGGTTCTGTGTTGTGGTCTCGTAACAACAATATATTTTCCCACTTCATTTTCTTCAGAAATAATTCCAAATGTAAATGTAAGTGACAAAGAAACACGATGGTCAGCGGATACCGAAGTGGGGCTTGCAGGAAAATGGAGAGTGGATAGTTATGGCGTGGCCATCCCGTATGCGGTTGTGTGGCGCAATTATGACGGGGACGGAGGAGATGACGCCAAGGAAATGAGGCTTGCCGCAGCCCTTCAGTATGGGTTGGGGAGGCATGCTGCTCTTGAAGCAGGAGGGACATACCGGAATCTTGACCAGTTTAACGAATCTTCAGCGTGGATTTACAACAGATCGTGTCGCTACCTCGTGAGCAATTTATGGCGTCCATGCCATAAATTGACTCGCTTACGCGACAGCTAATTCCTTTTGCCCGGACCGTCCTGCG
>JAYWDX010000071.1:0-9401 GCA_043779675.1 Tenderia sp. (SeqCode) | reverse complement strand
CGGCTGATCTCTTCGGAGATGTTCAGCTCGGCATCCACGCCAACGTGGCGCAGCTCCTCAATCTTCGCTTCTAACTCGGCAATCGGTTGTTCAAAATCCAGAAAACGCATGGTGTCCATTCACTATATTTGGAGGGGATGTAACGGGGGTTATATTAACCTTTTGTGACATAAAGGGGAAACTGGCCCCTCTTCAGATCCGAGAACCTTTAACCATAAACCACCCGCACCTGCTCCTTGCCCGCCAGCTCTTCCAGGCGGTAGATGAGATCGTCCGTCGGACGAACACGCCAATCGTTGCCAAGAGTGATTTTGCCTTGAGCGGTAAGTCCCTGGTAGTGCAGCAGGATTGGCATCGCGCCCTCACGGAAGGGGCTGAGCACATCGCTGAGGGCCTCCACAAAGCCATTTTCGCCACAATCACTGACAACCTTGATCTCCAGCCGTTTGGCAAAACGTTCACGCGCCTGGTCGATGTCGAAGAGATGCTCGCAGCTCATTTTAAAGCCACCGGAGAAGTCATCAACACTGACACTGCCCTCCACCACCAGCAATTTATCCTTGACGATGAGATCACGATACTTCTGATAGGTCTCAGGATAGATAGCGGTATCAACTCGACCGGTGCGGTCGTCGAGGGTGACGATGGCAAGTTTGTCACCACGTTTGGTATTCACCAGCCGCAGGCCGACCACCAGCCCAGCCACCACTACCATCTGCTTACGATCGGGCTTGAGATCTTTAAGACGAGCAGTGACAAAATGTTTCAGCTCCGGCTCGTAACGTTCGATGGGATGGCCAGTGAGGTATAGCCCTAACGTTTCCTTTTCGCCCTGCAGGCGTACCTTATCAGTCCAGTCCGGCTCCAGCAGATAATCCAGCGTCGTGCTGCTCTGCTCCTGCTGCGGTGCGGCAAAACCGAACATATCGGCAAACCCGGCATTTTCGTTTTTGTTGTGCTGGTCGGCCATCTGCATCGCCTTGTCGAGCGAGGCAATCAGGGTGGCGCGGTTGGCACCGAGCTGATCAAGGGCGCCAGCACGGATCATCGCTTCCAACAAGCGGCGATTGACCTTACGCAGGTCAATACGGCGGCAGAAGTCGAACAGATCTTTGAACAGGCCGTTACGCTGACGCTCTTCGACCACCGTCTCCAACGCCGCCACACCCACGCCCTTGATGGCGCCGAGGCCGTAGAGCACCGTATTGTCATCGGCGATGGTGAAGTTAGACATGCAGCTGTTGATGTCGGGCGGCAATACCTTGAGCTTCATGGTGCGACACTCTTCAACCAGTGTTACCACCTTGTCGGTATTGTCCATATCCGCCGACAGCACCGCCGCCATGAAGGCCGCCGGATAGTGGGCCTTGAGCCACATGGTCTGGTAGGAGACCAGCGCGTAAGCAGCGGAGTGCGACTTGTTAAAACCGTAACCGGCAAACTTCTCCATCAAATCAAACAGCGCCCCGGCCTTGGCGCTATCAAAACCGCCCTTCTCGGCCCCCTCCATAAAGAGTTGCCGCTGTTGCGCCATCTCTTCGGCCTTCTTTTTACCCATAGCGCGACGCAGCAGGTCGGCGCCGCCGAGCGAGTAACCGCCGATCACCTGGGAGATCTGCATCACCTGCTCCTGGTAGACGATGACGCCATAGGTGGGTTTAAGAATCGCCTCGGTCTCAGGGAACGGGTACTCAACCTTGGCGCGACCATGTTTACGGTTGATGAAGTCGTCCACCATGCCCGATTCCAGCGGGCCAGGACGGAACAGCGCCACCAGCGCGATGATGTCCTCAAAGCAGTCTGGCTGTAGCCGTTTGATCAGATCCTTCATGCCGCGTGATTCAAGCTGGAAGACTGCCGTTGTTTCACAGTTTTTCAGCAGTCGGAAGCTGGGGGCGTCGTCAAGTGGCAGCAGGTTGATGTCGATCGGCGCCTCACCTGCCGTCTTGCGCAGGGCGTTCACCGTCTTCAACGCCCAATCGATGATGGTGAGGGTGCGCAGACCGAGGAAGTCGAACTTCACCAACCCAATCGCTTCAGCGTCATCCTTATCGAGCTGTGTCACCGCCCCTTCGCCACCCGGTTCACAGTAGAGCGGGCAGAAGTCGGTCAGCGCTGTCGGCGCGATCACCACGCCGCCAGCATGTTTACCGGCGTTACGCGCCAGACCTTCGAGCGAACGGGCCATATCAATCAGGCGCTTAACATCATCGTCCTGCTCATAGAGTTCGCGCAGCTGCTGCTCCTGCTCCAGCGCCTTTTCAAGCGTGATGCCCAGCTCAAACGGAATCAGTTTGGCGATGCGATCGACAAAACCGTAGGGGTTGCCATAAACGCGCCCGACGTCGCGCACCACCGCTTTGGCAGCCATCGAGCCGTAGGTAATGATCTGCGACACCTGATCACGACCATAGGTGTTGACGACGTACTTGATCACCTCATCGCGTTTATCCATGCAGAAGTCGATATCGAAATCGGGCATGGAGATACGTTCTGGATTCAGAAAGCGCTCGAACAGCAGGTCATAGGCGAGTGGGTCGAGGTCGGTGATCAACAACGCGTAGGCAACCAGCGAACCGGCACCCGAGCCACGCCCCGGCCCCACAGGGATGCCGTTATCCTTGGCCCACTGAATAAAGTCAGAAACGATCAGAAAATAACCGGGGAATCCCATGTTGATGATGACATCGAGCTCGATGTTGAGCCGTTCCCAGTAGGGTTTGCAGCTCACTTCATAACTGGGCGCTGTGGCATCAAACAGCACCGGCAGGCGCTGCAGCAGACCATCCGCCGAACGTTTGCGGAAATACTCCGCCTCGGTCATGCCTTCAGGGATCGGGAAGTCGGGCAACACCGGTTTGCCGAGGGTCAGCTGCATGCTGCAACGGCGGGCGATCTCTACCGTATTCTGCAACGCCTCGGGCAGATCGGAAAATAACTCCGCCATCTCCTCCGGCGTACGCAGGTACTGCTGACTGGAATAGAGTTTGGGACGGCGTGGATCATCAAGCGTACGGCCATCCTGGATGCAGACCCGCACCTCGTGGGCATCGAACTCATCCTGCTTGAGGAAGTGCACATCGTTGGTCGCCACCACCGGCACATCAGTGGCAGCGGCCAACATCACCGCCTCATGATTATAAAACTCTTCACTCTCACGGCCAGTGCGTTGCAGCTCCAGGTAATAACGGTCCGGGAAGAGCCGCTGCCAGCGCGCCAACAGCTGGCGGGCGTTGTCGCGATTACCGGCAATCAGGCACTGGCCCACATCCCCTTCGCGGCCACCGGAGAGTGCAATCAATCCGTCACTGCTGCCCTCCAGCCAGTCACGTTTGAGCGTCACCAGGCCACGGTGCTGACCGTCGATGTAACCACGGGTGATGAGGCGACTAAGGTTGAGATAACCAACACGGTTCTGGCACAACAACACCAGACGGCTGAACTGGCCGTGATGCTCGTCATCACAAATCCACAGGTCAGCGCCCATGATCGGCTTGATCCCCTCCGCCAGCGCCGCCTTGTAGAACTTCACCAAGGCAAACATATTGCTCTGATCGGTGAGCGCGACGGCCGGCATTCCAGCCGATTTGACCGCCTTGATCAGTGGTTTGATCCGGACAACCCCGTTGACAATGGAGTACTCACTATGGACACGCAGATGGATAAAAGTAGGTGCAGACATGGGCGCCATTCTAGCGTGATGAGTTACCACTGGCGACATGAAAAAGGCGTTAAAGCCACCGATTAGCGCTTGACAAACCGGTTGCCGCTGGCTGATTTACAAGGAGTTGGCCGAATAGTCCCTCTATCCAGAAATAGACAGTTGCAGCATACTGGCGACCATTCGTCGGGGGCTGTAGTGGTCGAGTCCCACCGTGCGGATCAATAACAACAATAAACATCACCCTATGGGGATCAATGTCACTACCTAAACTCACCGCTCAAGCGCTTTTAGTCGTACCGCTCATTGTGGGTGTCAGCCTGCTTGCTGGCTGTAAAAACGAAAATGCGGCCGACACTAAAAACACCCTGGTGGCTGAGACTCAGAGCTGTTCACCCGGGGCGACGGCGCTGTTTGCCGCTTGTGATGATCAAAACGCCACTACCAATGAAACGCTCACCAATAACGATACCCTCCCTGCTGGTGATACTGTTGTAACCACCGCTGGGAGTGGCGCAGATGGCGACTCGCACAACACCGTAGTTGTGCTCGACAATCTAATCGCCCCGGTTGCACTGCCCACTCCAGCAGCAGAGCTCAACTATGACGAAGAGATAGCACAGATAAACAAATACTGGATTAACTCCACTGCAAAGACTATCGCCACGCATAAGGATAATTACATTGAGTCCATCTACCAGTCCGCACACACCCCTGCCATGCTGGCGACGGGCGCTGGCACAGGGCCAACAATCGTCAAGGAGAATGGCCCGGTCATCGACCCCAACACCTTAAGAGCAATCATCGGCAGCACCTACGCCACTCCAGACGGGATGGAGCGCCTGCATCAAATCATCAACCACTGGGATCAAAAGCTCGCCGCTGTTAATTGGCAGCGCAGCAGCGCGCTTTGGGTGCAATCGGAATACCGCTTCCTCAGCAGCTATTTCAACACCCAGACCCGATATTATGTGCCAGAGATAGCTGGACTAGACTTCAAGAATGATATGTATGGCAGTGGGCAATTCATCTCCACCTGGCTCAACGCTGCCTCGCAAGACAAACTCACGCCACTCATGACATTTAATGGCAGCCAGATCAACGAACGCACCCGTCTTGTCACACTGAATAGTGAAGTGGTGAATGCAGCGTGGCCCGAACTTTTTGATGCAACACAGACAACCGATGAACGTTTTAAGATGCTGGATGGCACGATGAAGTTGGTGCCCACCATGCACACCACTGGCACATTTGATATTGCCGCAAGCGACCAATACATGGCGTTCCAGCTGCCCATCAAAAACAGCACACTGGCGATGCTAGTAATCATGCCCAAGGCGGGGCAGTTCGCAACCGTTCAAACCCAACTCGACACGCCACCACTCTTAGAAAAGATTATTGCGGCACTGCGCCCCACCAATACCACCCTGCACCTGCCACACTTTTCTATTGCCACCACCAAAGAGGTAAAAATTCCTTCCGCCAGCGATGAAGCTTTTGCCGATTTTTCTGCGGTAAATGGTCAGGGCCATCTCTACCTGAAACAGATGGCGCAGATGGCGACGATTGATGTAACAGAATCGGGCATGGTTGCACGGGCGGGTGGTTTGAGTATTCTGGAGGCAACCAAAGGTGAGCCGCTCAGTGTCTGGAATCCATCAAACTCATCTAAAGTCAGCGCTATATGGATTGGCCAAGATTTGAACCCTACTGGTCAGACTTTTGACTTCATGTCGTCCACCCCCTGTTATTACCCACCGCTATTGCACCCATTTATGTTTGTGATCCGCGACACCATCACCTCTACTCCACTCTATGCTGGGGTTTGGACCACACCGCCCGGAGCAGCGATGACACCGGACTGGACAACGAACGCATTTGGGCCAGGGGCGTGTAAAACCTCGACCAATCCTGATGCGGGCACTTCATCCGTTCCAACATTTAACATCAAAGATTCACCTGCGGTGGAATGGGACACGGATGTTTGGGGTTTAATAACGCCAACCGCTGGTGCTACAGATCCCTTTGCTCCTTACCCATAGCGCCATCAATCCGAAGCTGGAGCGTTAATAACTATTGAGTTGATCCAAGCAGTTTCTTCACCGGCCCAAAACTGCGCCGGTGAATCTCTGTAACACCCAGCTTTTGTAACGCCGCGATGTGATCTTTGGTGGGGTAGCCTTTATGTTTGGCGAGGCCGTAACCGGGATAGAGTGCATCCATCGCCACCATCTCACGATCACGGGTGACCTTGGCAATGATAGAGGCGGCGCTGATGGTGGGTTCTGTTTGATCGCCTTTGACAATGGCCTCCGCAGGAATGCCAAAATCAGGGGTGCGATTACCATCCACCAATACCTTATGCGGTCTGATCTTCAGTCCGGCGACGGCGCGTTGCATGGCGATCATGGTGGCCTGGAGGATGTTGTGTTCATCTATCTCCTCAACCTCACAACGACCGATGGCCCAGGCCAGTGCCTTCTGCTGGATTTCAGGGAAGAGTGCTTCGCGTTTGGCTTCGGTTAGCACTTTGGAATCCATCAAACCAACGATAGGATTGTTGGGATCAAGAATGACAGCGGCGGTGACCACGGGTCCGGCAAGTGGGCCGCGACCAACTTCATCAACACCTGCAACCAGCAGTGTTGCTAATTTAACTTGTGACATACATGCCCTTCTATGCTGTTTTACAACCCCACGCCGACGCGGCGAGCCATGTTACCAGCTCGTCCGCCGGGATGGGGCGGCTCAGGTAATAACCCTGGGCATAATCACAGTTGAGGGAGTTGAGCAGATTCAGGGCGTATTCGGTCTCAACCCCTTCGGCCACCACCTTCAGGCCGAGGTTGTGGGCAAGGTCGATGGTGGCATGCACGATCTTGGCGTCGTTCTCGGACGTCTCCATGTCCATTACAAAACTGCGGTCAATCTTGATCTCATCTACCGGCAACCGTTTGAGATAACCGAGTGATGAATAGCCGGTACCAAAGTCGTCAATGGAGAGCTGCAGCCCCATCTCATTAAGGCTGTTCATGATATCGAGGGCGCGACGCGGATCGATCATGGTGGCATCTTCGGTGATCTCAAAACTGAGCGCCGCAGCGGGCAGCTTTGCCTCTATCAGCAGCTGCTCAATCTTGTTGGGAAGCGAGAGATCAAATAGCACTCGTGATGATAGGTTGACGGCGATCTGGAGCTGAACGCCCTGATTCAGCCACTGGTTGTGTTGCCACAACGCCCGTTTGATAACCCACTCGGTCAGCGGCCCAATCAGACCGCGCTGCTCAGAGAGCGGAATGAACTGGCCGGGTGGAATCATGCCCCGGGTCGGGTGCTGCCAACGTATCAATGCCTCCACACTGCTGACACAACCGCTCTTAAAATCGAGCTTGGGCTGGTAGTAGAGCACCATCTGGTCCTCTTCAATCGCGGCCCGTAAATCGGCCTTGAGGGCAAGCTGTTTGACACTGTGAGTATCGTAGGCGACATCGTAGATGGAAAAATCACTGTGTATGTTTTTTGCGACGTACAAGGCGATATCCGCGCGCCGCAACAGCACCTCGGCATCGTCACCATGTTCAGGATACATGGCGATACCCAGCGTACCTGCCACCATGATGGTATTGCCATCGATCTCCGCTTGCGGCTCCAAGGCATCGGTAATACGTTTAGCCACTGTGATGGCCCCTTCCGTCCCGGCCAGATTGGGTAATAAAATGGCAAATTCATCACCGCCCAAACGTGCCAAAGTCAATTCACTTTTTCTGACAACTTCAGACGCATAGGCAACAGCAACCGACTCATCAACCACCCGTGCAACAGTTGAAGAGGCGCGAATGGTACTCTTCAACCGCTCCGCAATCAGCTGTAATAGCTTATCACCAACCTGATGACCCAGTGTGTCGTTGATCTCCTTGAAGCCATCCAGATCGAGCAACATGACACTGAAGCGCTCGCCTTTGCGTTTGCTGAGCAGGATCATCTGTCGCAGCCGATCCAGGAAAAGAGTGCGATTGGGCAATGATGTGAGTTGATCAATAAAAGCGGCCTCTTCATACTCATCGTAAAGACGCGCCAGATCGGCTGACATGTTGTTAAAAACCTGCACCAGCTCTCTGACTTCTGAATTACCACGCAGCGTTAACGGTGAACGAAGATGGTGGCGATCCTTGCGTACCAGGTTGAGCTGATCAATGAGTTCACGAATCGGTTTTACTGTGGCCATTTGCAAACCCCACAGTGCCAAAATCAACATCAGCAACGTCACGCCACCTGCCAGCAGCAACAGATGATTACGAGCATCGGCGATCCGGCCCATAAGATCACGCAGATCCTGCTGGACCTGAAGCCTTAAGGTGGGCAGACCATTAATATCTCTCAACCAAACGCCTGCCACCACTACGTCTTTGCCATCATTCGTGGCCTGCCACGATGAAGAGCGATAAATGACATCATCCGTGACAGAGATGATGGACAATGGCATTGCCAGATTTTTTTCCAGTGATCTCAGCGCGTAATTGGGGTCGTATACCAGCTGCAAGTACCCTTCATGACGCAGGCCACCCACTGGCAGAATCATGGTGCTGTAAACCCCACTCTCTAACCGGCAGATACCGGATAAAATTTTGAGTTGATCATTGCCCTGACGTCGGCTTGCAATCTCAATTCCATCATGGCAAATGGTCTCACTAGTTTTGCTTACTGACGGCCCGAGACTAGATGAGGCCAGCAGCTGGAACTCAGCATCGTAGACATACAATTGAACCAGCTTCAGATCGCCCACACTTACCTGATACTGATGAAACTGATCATCAAGCGCGGCTGCCAGCGCGCTGCTATCTCGGTCCTGAAACGCGTGGCGGAAGGCAGGTTGATGCTGGGCGTTCATGCCTACATATTCAGCAATGTTCTCAACATTAGTAAGAACCAGTGCCGATTCACGGCTGATGCGTTCGCTGGCCACATGTTCATTATTCTCTAGCAGGAATTCACTGTAGACATTCCAGGCCACCATCACCAATCCCATGCTCAACAGAGAGAGCAGGATAACCATCATTGATTTAATGGAGAGGTCTGGATATTTCATCTGGAATCTTTATCGTCTACACATGGCAAAGGACATGCTAACGGGCTCCTAATACCGGCAGACGTTTCTTCCGCCACTCTTCATAACCGCCCTTAAACCAGTAGAGTTTTGAATAGCCACAGGCGTTCGCTTGCTGCACGGCGCGATAGCTGCGGGCACATTTAATACCATTGCAATAAAACACCAGGGGACGATCAAGGCGTTTACTGATTTTGGACAGCGTTTCACAGTTGGTTTGATTATCAGACAGGGCAACAGACTCTTCGATATAGCCAATATCCCTATCCAACGAGGTACGCGAATCGATGATGATGAGGTCACGATGCTCATGGGCAAGCCGTATCACCTCTTCAGCCTGTACGACGGTGATACCGGCAGGCACGGCGCTATTGTCAGCAAAATCTGATGCGAGGCCAGGCTCAGAAGCGGCCAATACCACTAGGCAAAACAAACCCCTTAACTGTCTCCCAGTTGCCCACGACACCATCTGCGCCACCCGTCCACCCGTCCACCCGTCCACCGTTATATGTTCTATGTTCTATGTTCTATGTTCTATGTTCCGCAGATTCAACACGCTAGTGCAACCGGTGGGTTGATTCCCAAAAATACCTGATTGGGTGTTTTATATCCAAGACATTTTCTTGGCCGGTTGTT
>JAYWDX010000070.1:0-2757 GCA_043779675.1 Tenderia sp. (SeqCode) | reverse complement strand
GTTATTACTGCCCGATGGCATGGATAAAAACTCAATCAACACCGCATTTTTTGGCGCTGATGAACCCAACCCATTAGCGCTGGAGCGATTGGTGTTGCGCGGTTATTAGTAAAAATAGCTACCGCCCCGCTAGACATTGCCCCACTGAACCACGCGCACAGATGGTTTTATCCATCCACACCGTTTGATCAAGTTTGGTTCCGGCAAGATTGGCGCCGCTGAGATTGGCGCTGCTCAGATCCGCATAAGAGAGATCGGCGCCACTCAAATCGACACCACTCAAATCACTGCCGTTGAGTTTGGCGCCGATCAGCTGGGCGCCACGCAGGTTTGCCCGGCTCAGGTTGGTTAGACTGAGGTTGGCGTAAGCCATATCTGCGCCCTGCAAATCGGCGGACAACAGTGTGCTGCCAGTAAGGTCGGCATTACGGATCACCGCCTGTTGTAGATTGATGTGATCAAAATTTCCGCCCTGTAGACTACAATTACTCCAGTTGACTTTGGCCGCCGGGGCCGCCGCGCAATCTGCCTCCGGCCCACTCGGTTGTGGCGTGTAGTTAAGGGCCAGCGCCACTAACACACCCGCAATGGCCAATACAATTACTACGGCCAAAATGGTATTAACCGGTTTGTTCTGTCGCGCTGCCACAATGGCTGCCGTCTTGACGCGGCGATGCTCCAACAAATCTTGAGGCTCGGCGGCACGCCGCTCATTGCCACCGCGATGTTCACCTTGCGCGGCTGCATCACCCTGTTGGCGCCGGTCGATGGCCAGCCGCTCATCGGCGCCACGTTTGGCCACATCAATCAAATACTGATTTGCAGGTTGACTTAACGTCCCTTTTATCACTGTTGGCACTAGCTCTTCAACACTGGCAATTGATTGCCAGTGTTCCTGGTCGATACTCACCTCATCGTCCTTGTGCAGACGATTGAGCAACAGATATTGGGCAATCACGGCGCGTGGGAACGGTCCCCGCACCTCACCATCTTTTCGTGTATACCAGAGGGTATATGTCCGCATTTCATTCCCTTCCACAATGAGACAGGCCGTGTAAAACCACCCTGTACATTCCTATATACAATAATGGCCCAGCTTGGCAATATACTGATTCATCGGCCAAACCTGGACCTGCTTGATCCCATGAAAATCAATGGACCACCACCCGCCTCACTTAACCTGACCGCCACCACGTCGCAACTGCAACAACTGCGCGTCGGGCAACGGCTGCAAGCAGTGGTCATCAAACAACTCGCCAGCGATACGGTTCTGTTACAACTGTTCAATCCCACTTCTCGTTTAACTTCCGGCCAATCGGTCCAGCCACTCCAACTCAAGGCTGACTCAGCGCTGCCATTGGCAATTGGGCAACGACTTCAGTTGGAAGTGAGCCAGCTCGGTGACAAACCCATACTCAAAGTGCTCAACCAAACGCCTGCCACCGATACAGTGCTCAAACAGGCGCTCATGCAGACCCTGCCACGCCAGAGCGGCATGACACCGCTGCTGGCGAATCTCAGCTGGATCAACCAGCAGCAGGGCGCAATCACTCCCCTGCCACAGGCGATTCAGGTGCTGGCCAAGGAGTTACTCGACAAGCTGCCTAGCCGCGAGAAGGTCAGCACTGCCGAAGGGCTTAAACAGGCCTTTAAGGAGTCGGGCCTGTTTATGGAGAGTGCACTGGCTCAAGCGACACAAAAAGGTGGCGCACTGACACGTGGCAATGATCTCAAAAGTCTATTGCTGCAACTGCTCAACAGCGTACAGAAAGAGTCGGCGCAGACATCACTCGCCTCTTTGGCACGCCCCACACTGCCAACAATGCCGCTACTCACACCGTCTATGCCGGGTGGCCGCCCTCAGCCGCAAGGACAGACAGAGGCGACACTCGCCACACTCAACAACACACTCTCACTGCTACAAGAGTTAGGCAAGCAGGCCGAAGGGAGCATCGCCAGAACCCAGCTGCATCAGCTCGCTTCCTTATCAACACCAGAGCAAAACCCGCTCACCTGGAGTTTTGAACTGCCCATCCTCAATCAAGAGAAACTTGATCTGATGCAATTCATCATCAAAGAGCACAAAGGTGAGCGCGATGAAAGCGAAGCACAGCAGCGCCGCTGGAGTGTCACCATCGCCCTGGAGCTGGAGTCCCTTGGCCCCATGTATGTGCGATTGCAATTGGAGGGCGGCAAAATCAGCACCACCTTTTGGGCCAACAGCGCCGACACCACTGCACTCATCAGCCAGAACCTGACAGAGCTGGCACAGCGTTATCAACAGGCCGGGCTGGAGAGTAGCGAACTGCGCTGCTTTCATGGACAACCACCTGAAACAGCTAACAACACCATCCCTACAATCGTATTGGATGTGACAGCATGACCAAAAAAAACGAGACACCACCCGCCAAGGCCGTCGCCCTCAAATGGGAAGGCGGGAAACAGGCGCCACGGGTTACCGCCAAGGGAGAAGGGAATCTGGCCGAAGAGATCATCGCCCTCGCCAAGGAGCACAACATTCCAATCCAGGAGAACCTGCCGCTGGTGCTGGCACTGTCGCAGATAGAACTGGGGGATGAGATCCCACGAGAACTCTACCTAGCCGTAGCGCAGGTGATCGCCTTTGCCTACTACCTGTCAGGCAAGCGACCAGGCACAGACGCTGGCGGCCATGGATAGCGAAGCGAGGGCCGCTAGTCCCGGATAGGCTACGCCGTCTGCCCTTTCGTAGTTAGGAGCGCTAGCGAGTGACGGAGA
>JAYWDX010000069.1:0-12816 GCA_043779675.1 Tenderia sp. (SeqCode) | reverse complement strand
GGCTAATAGTCGATTTATGCCTGTCGAGATGTTCTGCTATCTCTGCCTGGTTATGACCAGCTTTATATAATGCGTAAATCTGGTATCGTTCCTCTTGGGTAAGCTGTGTGCGTTGTCTCATTTGTGCTCCTCATACTTTGGTCGGTGGAGGGAGCTACGATAATACCGCAGCTTGCCCTTCTACCTTGACCTGTGAGTTGCACTTACGAGTTGAATCCGCGGCCACCTTTAAGGAATATCTGAAAGAAGAAGGTGTCACACCGCCCGATGAAATGATTCAGTTGGATTTTGAAACCCGCCCCAATCTGCCCAAGAGCACGCTCAAGACGCTAGCGCTTAAAGACGGCTACAAGGACAACCAGATCAAAGGATTCAAGCGCACGCACTTTCCATGGTTATACGAAGAGCCCGCCGAGTTTAAAGGCAAGATCAACGATGTGCATATTGATCTGGATTTATATCCAAAGATAGAAGCCATGAGCACGCAGGACAAAGCCAATGCCGTAGCAGAGGCCAGCATTCGCAATAAGGGTAAGATTGCAAGCGAGACTATGCACTGTTTGATTTTGACCGGATTTACCTGGCGGTGCAGGAATTCAAGCAACTGCGCAGTTGGAGCAACTTGCGGCTTGAGCGTTCGCGTTTGATGGATTTTTGCTTGACGCGTAATGACTGGTACACGCTCTATATTCCGCAAGCCGAGCTTACTATTCGCAGTATCGCCGATATCAGCAAGCAGGAAAATATTCTCATCCGCTTGCTGCAAGACTATACCGACCGTTTTTACAAGGCGCTGAAAACGGCTTATGAAGGCCAGTTTTACGACATAGTGAGCGTGGAAAAAGATGATGACTCCCTGCTCAAGGTGTATCACTTTGAGATCGACGACACTGAAGACGGGGAAGCCTACGAGAAGAAGATCAAGGCGCTTCAGGTGTTGGTAAAGGATGGAAAGTTAGGCGAAGCCAGCTAGTGGAATGCTGGCCAGATGGTTGCCATTTGTTTTGACCACCATTTGTATTATCCCTTGTTCGCCATCGAAGGCGCCGTGCCATTAAAAATGCGCCCGCTGGCATTTGATGCACCCAGCGAAGTGCAGTTTGTGCGTGATCTTGAAGCGTTCTATAAATCGCCACTAGGGCAGCAAGTTATTGGCAAGCGTAGCCTCTACCTGCTGCGCAATGCCGATACCAAAGCCAAAGGGCTGGGCTTTGCCTTGGCAGGTAATTTCTACCCGGATTTTCTGCTGTGGCTGGTGGATGATGTTACCGGCGAGCAGTGGCTGAATTTTGTTGATCCAAAAGGGTTGCGCCAGATGAGCCTGAACGATCCCAAGCTTGGGCTATACAAGGAAGTGAAGGTGCTCCAGGAAAAACTGGGCGATCCGAAGCTGACGTTGAATGCCTTTATCGTTTCCGGGACGCAGTTTACAAGCCTGCTGAATGTCTCCTGCAAGCAAGAAGATCTGGAAGAACGGAATGTGTTGTTTATGCCTGACGGTGGGCAAGTTTATTTGCAGAAAATGTTTGAGCGGATTGCATAGACTTAAAGGTGCTGATGTTAAAGAGCCAGCTCTGATGCAGCACTGTTTTACTGCCGGATGGTTTGAAATGCATCGCCGCGTTTTAGTTTTAGCCGCTTTGCCGTTCCGGCAGGTAGCTCCAGAACGTAGAGGGCGGGAGTCCTATTTGAATAGGTTTTACAAGGCTCTTTTTTGCAGGGTTGGACTCCGCTAAAAAATTCCAGCAGCCTGCCATCACGGTCAAAAAAAATGATGTCCAGAGGGATCAGTGTCTCTTTCATCCAGAAGGAGAGCAGCTGTGGTTCATCGTAGACAAACAGCATGCCTTGATTGTTTTTGAGCTTGGTTTTTCCCATCAAGCCGTGGCTCTGTTCGCTCTGGGTAATGGCCAGGTCGACATCAAAGGTGACGCCGTTAATCATTATCTGGGTCTCAGCGGCGTGGCTGGTGATGGTGATTGTCAGCAGCAGGGTCAGAAGAAGGTGGCGCATGGCTGGCCACTCTGTGGTCCTGCGGGTGAGTGGCTGGCGGATCATCACGGCACATCACATAGCAGCAGATCTTCCGGCCGGTCGATGTCGCGATGGGTCTTGAGTTCGCACCACTGCACACCTTGTTGTTGCAGTCGTAGCCGCGTTGTCTTTAATACCGTGTCACTGCCCCAGGTGATGTTGTGAAAGAGCGCTGCATCAGCCCGGCGCAATCCAATCAGCACATAACCGCCATCCTCGGCGGGGTTGAGCACACACTCACAACCGTTTTTTAGCGCCACGAGTGCATCGTGTAGATCTTGATGGCTGAGTGATGGGGTGTCGCTGCCGATGAGCAGGGCGTAGGGCGATTGTGTGAGCGCATCAATAAAGGCGTTGCCCATGCGCTCACCCAGGTCGGCGCCCTGTTGTTGTTTGAGTGTGATGGGGTAGCGTTGCAGCAGATCACTGAAAAAGGGGTGGTCAGGTGTCTCGGCACACCATAACTGCACTGGGCAGAGGTTGGCTTGGGTGGCGGTATTGAGGGTGTGATTGACCAATCGTTTATGCAGCTCAGCGGCACCCTCTGCCCCCAGTGCCGGGATCAGCCGGGTCTTGGTCTGGCCGGGAATGGGGGCTTTGGCAAAGACCATGATGCACGCTTCTGGAAACTCCATCTTCACCCCTTTTGATAACGTTCGGCGAGCCGCTCTGGATCGCTGCCAAAGAAGTAGGCTAGCCGCAGCCACCACATGAGCACCATGGTGCGGAGGACGCCACGGTTCTCCCAGCGACGGCTGGAGCTGATCACTGCTGTGGTGATGCGGGCCGGACGATTTTGTATTTTGAGTCTGCTGCTGATGGCAATATCTTCCATCAGCGCAATGGCGGGAAAACCACCAACGGCGCGGAACAGCCCTTGGCGGACGAAGATCGCTTGATCACCGGTGCAGATGCCGCTGAGTCGCGAACGCCAGTTCATCATAAACTCGATGACGCGCAGCAGTGGTTGTGGGCCAGAGAGGGACACATCAAAACGGCCCCAGGTTTTTTTGTTGAGTGCTGCCTCGATCAGCTGCGCGGCGTTGTCCGGCAGCTGGGTATCGGCGTGCAGAAACAGCAGTACGTCACCCGTCGCCTGGGCGGCGCCGCTGTTCATCTGCAACGATCGGCCATGTTCGCAGTGGATTAGGTTATCCACCAGCGGCTCTGCCAGCGTGACGGTGGCATCACTGCTGCCGCCGTCGCTGATAATCACCTCGTGGCCCTGTTGCCGCAGCGGTTGCAGTGCAGTGAGCGCAGCGACAATGTTATCTGCCTCGTTGAGCGTGGGCATGATGATGGAGAGTTTCAGCGGCGTCGGCTTATGTTGCAGCGGTTCGGTACTGGCCGGGGTGAATAGGGTTTCCTGCATCGCTATTTATAGTGCCCCACCACAACTGCTACCTTGCCCGGCGGTGCAGCCGTAGCAATGGTCCTTAACCACAATCGGTTTGCCTTTAAGATCAGCACCGATGATGTCACTGATGTGGCTAGTCGGTTTATGGCTGAGGGCGGCCGGCAGTTTTAACATCTGGTTGAAGTCACAGTCATAAAGATATCCCTGCCAGTCGATGCTGATCAGGCTACGACACATGACGTTGTTGAGATTTTCCGCCTGGTAGTTATCACGCAGCAGCTGCATGTACTCTCCAAATTGCCCTTTGGAGATGAGGGTCGAACCAAAGCGCTGGATTGGCATGTTGGTAATGGTGTGCAGATGGCTGAAGACAATGCCATGATCGTCCCAGAGCCGTTTGCGGTAATCAGCTTCTAATGACGCTTGTGGTGGTGGCAGGGATGGCCCTTGTGGGTTGTACATAAGGTTGAGTGGCAGGGTCTTGCCGTAGCCAAGGGTGTTGAGCTGTTTCAGCGCTGTCAGGCTGCTATCAAAGACCCCCTTGCCACGCTGCTGATCGACGTTCTCTTTCAGATAACAAGGCAGTGAGGCTACCACCTCTACCTGTTGGTCGGCGAGGAACTGTGCCAGACCCTCTTGCCCCAGTTCAAAGAGGATAGTGAGGTTACAGCGGTCGATGACATGTACACCAAGTTTGCGTGCCTCAGTAACCAGATAACGGAAACTGGGGTTGAGTTCCGGCGCGCCGCCGGTGAGATCGAGTTGTTTGGCCTTGGAGCTACGTAGCAGTTGCAGCACTTGCTCTACCGTTTCGCGGTTCATGTTCTCGGTGCGTTTGGGACCCGCGTTGACATGACAGTGCAGACACTGCTGGTTGCAACGGTAACCAAGATTCACCTGAAGCGTTGTGAGTGCGCCGCGTGTAATGGCTGGAAATTTTGTTGCTTCAAGCAGTGGCAGCGTGGCGTGCATTATTGATTGTCCTCGTTAACGGGCTGACGAAATTTTTTAAGTACCACTGGAAGCAGGGCAAAGAGCCCGAGCAGGCCGAAGGCCAGCAGTGTCTCAAATGAGATCAGCTGTTGTAGCGATTCGATGCGTCCCAGTGATTGGCCGAGATTGGCAAAGATAAAACAGCCGGGCAGGATGCCGATGGCGGTGCCCAAAATATAGGTGCGCAGTTTGATGGGTGTGAAGGCGGGCGCCAGATTAACGAGCCAGAAGGGGAAGAGTGGCACCAGTCGCAGGAACAACAGGTAACTAAAGGCGTCGTCGTTAAAATCCTTGATCAATTTTGCCGCCAGGCCATGGCCCAGTTTTTTGCGCATTGTTTCAGCAAACAGGTAACGAGCGGCGAGGAATACTAATGTGGCGCCGAGCGTGGCGGCAATCAGGATGACTACGGCGCCAACCCAGCGGCCAAAGAGAAAGCCCACCGCCAAAGACAGCACCGTGGCGCCAGGAAAGCTCATGGCCGTGGCAGTGGCGTAGATCAGCAGCGCCAGCAGCAGTGCTTGGGCGTAGTGGTTACTGGTGTAGTCCAGCAGTGCGTCACGATTGTCGCGCAGTGCATCGAGCGACAGGTGCTGGTCGCCACCGAAGATAAAAAAGGCGGCGAGGCCACTGATGAATAGTGCGGCGATGATGAGTTTTATCCAGCTATTGCTTGTGGTCATGAGGGGGGTTACGGTGTTGCCCATTGCGATCTCCTGCATATCCTACTGTAAAGGGCTGGTCATAAATACCGGCAGTTTGTAAGAACCTGTTTACGATCTCGCTGAAGGGCGCATCGCCGCGTTCACCCCTCAAGGGGGTACCGAGGGGAAACGGGCTCAAAATGCTGATGTACTACGTGTACACTGCGCTTTTTCGCCCATTTCCGCCTCGCCTGGAGGTGCCTACTTCGCCTAGAGGCGCCTACTTTTGGTTGGTGCGCTGCATCCCTTGATCAAGATCGTAAACAGGTTCTAAGTGGTCGTGGCGCGGGCTGGAACCTTACAGTGGGTATGCTGGTCTCTTTGATTCATGTATTCATGCCAGATGTAAGGAGTGGCGTGGCCATGCGACTATGGGGTGGTATCGGTCGTTAACCATTTTTCTTGGATTCTTTTCGGGGATATTATCTTGCGTCATCTATTGTTATCACTCTTGATGTTTTCTGTTATCACTTCGCCGTTGCAGGCGGCGGAGCAGTTGCGTGTGGTGGGTTCCACCACCGTGTTGCCGATTGTGGCCGAGGCGGCCAAGCAGTATCGCCAGCTCAATCCGGGCTTGACGCTGACAGTATCGGGCGGCGGTTCCGGTGTTGGCGTCTCCGCCGTGCAACAGGGCATGGCGGAGGTCGGCATGGTGTCGCGGACAGTGACAGCCCAGGAACAGCAGCGTCTAGGAGTCGGTTTTAAGGTAGTGGCGGTGGCACGTGATGCGGTGGCGGTGGCTATCTCCAAGGCGATTTATGAGGGGGGCGTCACCCAGCTCAGCCTGGCCCAGATCGCGGCGATCTATCGTGGCGAGATCAAAAACTGGAAAGAGGTGGGCGGCCCCGATGCCCGCATCCTGGTGATCGACAAGGAACCATCAAGAGGTACCCGTCATGTCTTTGCCAAGGTGGTGTTGGGCGATGAGCAGGCACGGGCGCCTGGCGCCACTATTATCTCTGGCTCCAATAACGAGGAGCAGGCCGCCATAGCCGCTAGCAATCAGGCCATTGGCATGCTCTCCAACGCCTGGCTCAACGACGCGGTCCGCGCCGTTGCCGTGGGTGAACCTGGCAAGGCGGTGCTGCCGACGCTTGAACATGTGGCCGATGGCCGTTATCCGATCCAGCGTGAGTTGAATATTCTGTTGCCAAGCAACGCTGGCAAACGGGTGCATGGATTTGTTGAGTTTCTGCTCTCCGACGTGGGGCAGCAGATTGTCGAGCAGGTCGGTTATCTGCGAGTACGGTGAAGCCCATGTTGAAATTATGGCTGACAACATCGGCGCTGATCGCGGCTCTTGCTATCGTAGTGGTGCTAGGGTTTCTGTTGCAGGCCAGCTGGCCGTTGCTCCAGACGCGGGGTTTGAGCTTTGTCACTGAGACCGAGTGGTACCCCTACGAAGATATCTACGGCATGGTGCCGGTGCTGGTGGGCAGTTTCTGGTCGGTCGCGCTGGCGTTGCTGATTGCGGTACCGCTGGCGCTGGCCGCCGCCATTATGAGCGTAGAACTGTTGCCGGCACGGTTGCGCAGCTGGGTCCGTTTCAGCATGGAGTTGATGGCAGGGATTCCATCGGTGGTCTACGGTCTGCTGGGGTTGTGGCTGCTGTTGCCGTTTCTGGAGGATCAGTTTGATCTGCTCACCGGCCGCACCTTGCTGGCGGCGGGGGTGCTGTTGGCGCTGATGATCCTGCCCACACTCATGGTGCTGGCCGAAGATGCCATCAGCGGTGTCGCCAGCGAGCAGCGTGATAGCGCATTACAGCTGGGGCTGGATTGGCCCGCGCTGTTGCGACGGGTGGTATTGCCGCAGGCGTGGCCCGGCATCCGCGTGGCGATACTACTGGCGCTGGGACGCGCCATGGGTGAAACGGTAGCGGTGATGCTGGTGGTCGGTTCACTCGATCGTCTGCCTGAACCTTTCTATAACCTGTTGCAGCCGGCGCAGACACTCACCTCACGTATCGGTCGCGAGATGGCCGAGGCTGACATGGGGTCGCTGCATTGGGCGGCGTTGATGAATGGTGGTCTGGTGCTGGCGCTGGTGGCGATCATGATCTCGTTGTTGGCGCAGCGTGGGGCGCGTCATGAATAGAACTCGTATCATTAAACTGATCGTCATCTCACTGGCGCTGCCAGCACTGCTACTGCCTGCCGCCACCCTTATTTATATCTTCATTAAGGGTATGCCGGCACTGGACTGGCGGTTTGTCACCACCTCGGGTGAGGGGCAGGGGTTTGGCAACTCCAGTGGCATTCTGGCGCAGTTGATGGGTTCGTTGCTGCTGGCGGCGGGGGCAGCCCTGCTGGCCACCCCCATTGCCCTCGGTACGGCACTCTACTATCGCCTGTTGGCCGGGCCACGCCAGCGCCATCTGCTGGCCATGCTGCTTAATATGTTGCAGGGCATTCCACCGATTGTGTTTGGACTGTGTGGTTTGATTTTATTTGTACATCTATTGCAGTGGGGGGTGTCGCTGTTGACGGGGGCAGTGGTCCTCGCGGCAGTCATCCTGCCGCTGCTAGTGCTCAATACCCTTGCTGCTTTTGAACGCATATCCGTTGAACAGACAGAGGCGGCCCAAGCGTTGGGGCTGAACCATGCTGCGTTGATCTGGCGTGTCTGGTTGCCACAGGCGTGGCCCGGCATTGTCACCGGGCTGTTGTTGGCAATGGCCCGTGCCCTCAGTGAAACTGCGCCGATTCTCTTCACCGCCACGGTTTTTTCCGGCGTGATCTGGCCCGATTCGATCTTTGCGCCAGTCACCACGCTGCAAACACATATCTTCTATCTGGCGCAGGAGGGCAACAACGCGCAAGCGACTCAGGTTGCCTGGGGCAGTGCCGTGGTATTGATCTTTATTGTCGCTGCGTTTGGAGTGCTGGCGCGTTGGCTTAGAACCTGGAGAACAACAACATGATTCCCAATATCAATACTGTGGTGCAGCGTGATATTGCACCACAGCCCATCGCCATGGTGATACGCAACCTGGGTCTTACCATCAATGGCAATGCTATTTTGCGTGATGTAAATATTGATCTGCCGCAACGTGGCATCACCACTCTCATCGGTCCTTCCGGTGCCGGCAAGAGTTCACTGCTGCGCTGCATCAACGGTCTGCATCAGGGGTGGCAGGGGCAGATCATACTGGCGGGACAGGAGCTGCGCCGTTGGCCAGGTGGCTGGGACAGGCTGCGTCGTCATGTCGGGCTGATCGCACAAAAGCCTTCTGTTTTTCCCGTCAGTATCCGCGAGAACGTTGTTTTTGGCCTGACCCGTCAACAGTGCCGCAGGGCTGATGCGGTGATAGAGGCGAGCCTGCAACAAGCGGCTTTGTGGGATGAGGTCAAAGATCGTTTGAATGCCCCCGCCGTGACACTTTCGTTAGGTCAGCAGCAACGCCTCTGCATTGCCCGCGCCCTGGCGATAGCGCCACAACTGCTGCTGCTTGACGAACCCACTGCATCACTCGACCCCCGCTCCAAACAGCTGATCGAAGAGACTATCATCACGCTGTCACAGCAGATGCCAATCTTGTCTGTTACTCACGACCTTGAACAGAGCAAACGATTTGGTGGCCAAGTGATCTTTATGTGCGAAGGTAAAATAATCGAGAGTGGCGATGCGAAAGATTTTTTTCGCCAGCCGCAGCAGCTTGAGAGCAGGGAATTTTTACGCTGGAGTGTCTGCGACTGTGATTGAAAGTGGCGCTAATTTTTTTTACTATGGGCTACGTGGGGGCATGGGCTGATGTTTTTGTAAAACTGTGTAAAGGTATGTGTCGCTCTGCCTGTTGTCTGTGTGAGCTGGCGTACCATAAATGGCGTGCAGGACAAACATCCACAGCTTTATTATCAACACACTTGGTAAAAACCACCGGCTTTAGCCGGTGGTAGTTCAGTGATGTGTAGTTCGGTGACTGTCTGTTGCAGGGATGTTAGCCGAATCTGATCTATTGAAAGGGAGTACATCAAAAAGGGGATGCATTTAGCATCCCCTTTTTTTATAGGCGTGTCTCTGTGCCATAGGTAGCACGCAGCCCGGCGCGCCGAATCCGCAATACCTGCAATATTGCCCAAAAGCCGACAAAAAAACCTGCCAGTGACAAGGAGAGGTTGAGTGTGATTATGGTCGAGCTGCCGGCTTCCAATGTCTGTATGTAGAAGACAAAACCGAGTAACCAGAAGAATAAACCTGCCCCTATTAGCAGGGTGTAGTTGGTGCCGTCGATCTGGACATTTTTGTTTTGAGTAATGTTTTTCAGCGCCAGGGCATGTAGCACATCATCACGCAGGTCGCCTGCTACAAGAATGTCATCGCCCTCTTTGACGATGCGCTGCAAGTCTGGGTGTAGCAGGGCTTTGTCCTCGCCAAGACGACACTCGACGGTGCCACCTTTATTGGTTTTGACTATTCCTGTGGCGGTGCCACGACGTGTTTCCATGACCATATTATTCTTAATCCTCTGGATATATGCGGTTGCTGCTGTCAGAAGACAGCGATGATACCTATTAATTCACAAAATAGTGTGCAGGTGTGTAGCAATGCCTCTGTTTACGTGATGCCGGACTCATCCTGGCGCTCTTCCCGCTGTGGCAGGTGGACACAGAAGGTTGAACCTTTCCCGACTTGACTGCTGACATCTACGCTACCGCCCAGTTTTTCCATGGCGGTTTTGACAAAGGCCAGCCCCAGGCCGGTGCCCTGGATGCCGGAGTTGATGGCGCTGCGGCTGTGGTAGAAGCGCTCGAAGAGACTGGGTATCTCCGCAGCGGCGATGCCAGAGCCCTGATCCTGAACACAGCACGTCACAATATCGCCACCGGTGTGGATGGTGAGTTCGATATTGGTCCCCGCAGTGCTGTATTTGATGGCGTTGCTAAGCAGGTTGACCAGCACCCGCTGCAGCACAGTGGGGTCGGCCATGATCAGAATCAGCGCTTCGGGCAGCGCCTCAACGAGGGTGATCTGTTTCATGCGCGCCTGGTCCCACACGGCATCAATGGCGTTGAGGGCGACGGTGGTGAGCTCCACTGGACGCAGCTCCAGATGCAGCGCCCCTTCGATCTGGCTGAGGTTGAGGAACTCCTCGGCGAGGGTGAGTGTGGTGTGGGCATGCTCCTCGACGCGCAGGATCAGCTCCTCCCGAGCAATTTCTGACTCGGGTGTAGGGCTATTAGCGATACCAGCGGCGTGCGCAGATCGTGGGAGAGGAAGCGCAGGGTATCGGCGCGGCTTCGTTCGATGTCGAGCAGGTGGGTGATGTCGGAGAGGTTGATCACCAGACCGCTGCTCTGCTGTTGTGCCAAAGAGAGTGGCGCGCAGCGCACCAGCAGGTCGCAGCCTGTGGCGCTACGGGTTTCGCTCTGAGTGGTTTCTCCGGTCTTGAGAGGCAGCGCCAGTAGCCGCTCCCAACGCCCTGGCCGTTCGTTGTCGAGGCTATTGAGCAGCTCGATGGCGGAGTGGCCGGTCAACGTCTGTGCTTTGCATTGAAGCCCAAAATAGGTGATCGCCTTGGGGTTGATAAGCACGATCTGGCCGAGGCTGTTGACTACCACTACGCCGTCGGCCATTTGCGACAGGCTATCGTTGATGAAGCGGCGCATCGCCTGCATGCGCGCCACCGCCTCCTGCACTGCCTGTACCCGCGCCTCGAAACGTTCGACACTGCTGGCGGGCTCTTGCTCGCTGGCTGGGAGCCAGGGTTGTACCAGGCTCAGTAACAGATTTTCTTGTTCGATTGTGGGTGGGATGGTACTGCCGCTGTTGATGCCGAGCCGCCACGGCTGGCCGCTGCGCTCAAGTCCTATCCACCACTGCCCTGTGCGGCTGCTGCGCCATTGCGGCGGCCCCAGTTGCGGTCGCATGTTTTCGGGCGGCTGGCCCCATACGGCGACGTTGTGGCCATCTTGGTCATGTAGTACCCAGCCGTTGAGTGGTAGCTGCTGCTGCACAAACTGCATGACTTGCTCCATGTCGTCGATGGGCGGGAGTTGCATCAGCGTTGGTTCGTCGCGCAGCCGCTTTAGCTCCAGGGTCAGAAAGCGGCTGGTATATTCCAACCTCTGCCAGCTCCAGAGTGGGTAGGCGAATAACAATGGTACGAGCAAGGCGGGTGGAAACCAGAGCTGGAAACGGCTGACGAGCAGGGCGCTGAGGGCGAGTGTGGCCAGCAGCAAAATACCTGCCGTCAGTAGTGCGGTGCGCGGCGTGAGTCGCGGAAAGAGCAATACGGGCACCAGGATGATGATGAGGCCGATGGCTGTGCGTAGCCACTGCTGCAATGGTTCTACGGCCAGATGGTGACGCAGGGCGTCGAAGATATTGGCGTTGATCTCGATTTCTGGCATCGGCTGGTTAAAGCCTGATACCGGTGTCGGCAGCACATCGCCAAGACCTGTGGCGGTGGCGCCAATAAATACTGTCTTGCCGCGGAAGGTGTCGGGCAGATAGCGCCCCGTCAGCACCTGGGCGTAGGAAATACGTGGATAGTGACCGGGTGGCCCGGCAAAGGGGATAAGCACTTGAGCATCACGCAGCAGCAGGTTAGGGAAGGCCTCGTTCTGTTCTGGATTAGGGTTATGGCGGCCAGACAGTGTTTGCCACTGGCCCGGTTCTAGTAGCCGCAATGCCGCCACCGCCAAATGTGGCCAGCGTGGTGTTCCCAGCCCCTCCAACAGATAGACGTTGCGAGCGATGCCGTCGGCATCCAACTCCATGTGAGCATGGCCGATCCCGGCGGCGGTGTCTACAAACTGAGACAGCGGCAGGGTCTCCAGTAGTTGGCCGCCGAGCTGGCGCTGCTCTACCAGCAACGGCAGGATCACCCGACCGTGGCGCCGCATGGCGGCGGCCAGGGCGGTATCGTTGCTGAGATCATTGTTGTCGGGTTCGGCAAAGATGAAGTCGAGCATGATGATGTTGGCGCCAGCGGCGGTAAGCTGGTCGATCAGTTCGGCATGCAGGAGACGTGGCCAGGGCCAGCGCCCCAGCGTTGAGAGGCTCTGTTCATCGACGGCAACGATGACGATCTCTGCTGCTGCGGTACGGGCCAGTAGCCGGTGGTTGGCGTCGTAAAGTGCCTTGTCGGCGCGCCAGAGCCAGTCACTGTAGCTAAGCGTCAGGGTAATGCTCAGCAACAGCACGGCAAAACCGAGCTGCTGCGGCGCGGCCAAACTGGGCCAGCGGTGTTTCATCAATGGTCAGTGCTGCTCAGGGAGCTCTGGGTACTACCAGTACCCCCTTAGGGCTGTATGAGCCGCTCCGGCCGTCACCATTTATGACGCGGACACGGTAGTGATATCGGCCGGGGGTGAGCAGGTTGACGCTAAAACTATTCTCAATGGTTTTGGTGTCGGTTGTGGGGGCGGTGAAGTCTTCATAGCGGCCAAGCTGGAATTGGTACTCTGCGGCCCCCTCAACGGCCGCCCAGCTAAAGCGGGCATCGCGTTGTTTGAGAGTGGCGGTGACGGCCCTCGGAGTCTTGGGCGCCGCCGATATTACAAACTGGCGTGGTGTGCTGAACTCACTCGTAATGCCGGCAGAAATGCTGGCCACGCGCCAGTAATAGTGGCCGACAGGGAGATCATCAAACGGTCGGTAGTGGCTGTTGACGATGCCACCGATCTCCTGCGCTGGCGGCCATGGATAGCGAAGCGAGGGCCGCTAGTCCCGGATAGGCTACGCCGTCTGCCCTTTCGTAGTTAGGAGCGCTAGCGAGTGACG
>JAYWDX010000068.1:0-4918 GCA_043779675.1 Tenderia sp. (SeqCode) | reverse complement strand
ACGATCTCGCTGAAGGGCGCATCGCGGCGTTCACCCCTCAAGGGGGTACCGAGGGGAAACTGGCTCAAAATGCTCATGTACTACGTGTACACTGCGCTTTTTCGCCCGTTTCCGCCTTGCGCTGCATCCCTTAATCAAGATCGTAAACAGGTTCTCAGGAGACCAAAAACGGTGCCCCGTTCAACTCCCCATAAAACCGATCCAAATCAAAAAGGTGAGCAATATCACAACGCTGCCGTGAAATTTTACTTACCGCCAGCCCGCACCAAACCACCCAACCCTGCTGCAATCAACGCCTCATCCAGATAACCGCGAATCTCTTTGGCGGTTTCCATCGTCAGCACCTCAGCCAACAGTGTTTGGGCCTGGCTGCGGTCGATATTGCGGACCACCCATTTAATACGCGAGATACTGGATGAACTCATGCTCAGGCTCTCCACCCCCAAGCCAAGCAGCAGCAGCACGGCACGTGGATCACCGGCCATTTCACCACAGACACTGACGGGGCGCTGATGGCGCGCCGCCCCTTCCACCACCAGTTTGATCGCCTGGATGACCGCGGGACTGAGGCTGTCATAGAGATTTGCAACACTACTGTTGTTGCGGTCAACGGCCAGCAGGTACTGGGTCAAGTCATTGCTGCCAACAGACAAAAAATCAGCCCGTTGCGCGACCGCGTCGATCTGGTATACCAGCGACGGCACCTCAATCATCACCCCCACACGTGGTCTGGTGACCTTCTCACACTCCTCGCGCAGTTCACGGTAGGCCTGATGGATCAGAAACAGCGATTCATCCAGCTCCGGGATGTTACAGATCATCGGCAGCAGGATGCTGGTATTGTCATACCCCGCCCCGGCCCGCAGCATGGCGCGCACCTGTACCAGGAAGAGTTCCGGATGGTCGAGCGTGATACGGATGCCGCGCCAGCCAAGGAAAGGGTTATCTTCAACAATGGGAAAGTAACTCAGCGCCTTGTCACCGCCGACATCCAGGGTGCGTAATACCACCGGGCGTGGCGCAAAATCCTCTATCAACTTACGGTAGATACGGTACTGCTCATCCTCACTGGGAAAGCGGTCACGAATCATAAACGGGAATTCGGTGCGATAAAGGCCAACCCCCTCGGCGCCACTGCGCAGTGACGGCGTAACGTCGGAGAGCAGACCGGTATTGGCATAGAGCGGCATGCGATAGCCATCCGGCGTTTCAGCGGGCAGGTCGCGCAGTTCGGCCAGCCCGGCTTCCAGCGTCGCCTCCTCACGCGCCAATCGCTCGTACTCACGACGGATCTGCTCAGAAGGGGCGACATAGACAAGACCGTTATAACCGTCGGCAATCAACTCACGGCCATCCATGCGCGCGACGGGAATATCCTGCACCCCGACCACCGCCGGAATGCCCAGCGCCCGCGCCAGAATAGCGACGTGGGAGGAAGATGAACCCTTGGCCGAGATCACCCCCACCAGCCGCTCCACTGGTGCCTCCGCCAACATGGTGGCGGTGATCTCGTTACCCACAAGAATGGTCTTCTCGGGGTAGGGCGGCGGGTTGTGACGCCCCTTTTGTATACACATCAGTATCCGACGGCCGAGATCCCTCACATCCACCGCACGTTCGCGCATGTAGGGGTCATCCATATTCTCAAAAACCCGTACATGGGTGGCGATGGTGTCACGCAGGGCGCTGGAGGCCCAGGAGCCTTTACGGATGCGGCCGATCACATCATCGATGATGCTGGCGCTGCCGAGCATCTGCAGATAGGCATCGAAGAGCGCCTGGTCTTCACTGCTCAACGCCGTTTTCAACCGTGTCTGAAGCGTGCGGATATCAGTTTGGGCCTGGGCCACCGCGTCATGGAAGGCCTCGACCTCCCGTTCCAGATCGGCGGGCGGCATCTGGCGATCGGGCACCGCATCAAGATCGGCCGGCGGATAGACCACCAATGCCGTGCCGATAGCAACACCAGGAGAGCCGGGCAGCCCCCTGAGCGAAATACCATCGCTAAATTTACCCAGCAGACCGCTGATGCCACCGCTGATCTCGGCGTGGGCAATGGCCCCGGCCAACTGCGCGGCGATGGTCAAAAGAAAAGCGGTCTCATCCTCCAGAAAACGGCGCATCGCGCGTTGCTGTACCACCAACACCCCCAGCACCTTGCGGTGATGCATGATGGGCACGCCGAGAAAGGCGTGAAAGGGGTTCTCTTTGGTCTGTGCCAGAAAGAAAAAACGCGGATGGCTGGGAGCATCCTCAAGATTGACCGGCTCGGCGCGTTCCGCCACCAGACTTATCAACCCCTGACCAAATTCGAGCCAGACCTTGCCGATGCAATTGGGATTAAGGCCATCGGAGGCCATCAGGATATGGCGTTTCTGGCCCTCATTGCTGAGATAGACGGAGCAGACATCCACAGACATCTCCTGCTTAACACGGGTGACAATGATGTTAAGTGCCTCATCCAGACCACTGGCCTGATTTACCTCTTGAATGATGCGGCGCAGGATCTTCAACATGGTGGTTTGCTACCTGTTACGGCCGAGGCGGTGGATCGAAAAGGCGCGCCGTTCGTATCCTAAAAGCGGTGCCAGCTCTTGCAGTGCACGGGCGTAAACCGCCCGTTTAAAATGGACCACCTCAGTGACCGGCTCCCAGTAATCAACCCAGCGCCACAGATCAAACTCAGGGTGATCGGTCAGATCGAAGCGCAACTCACTCTCCTGCGCCTGCAACCGCAACAGAAACCAGACCTGCTTCTGGCCGATACAGACTGGCTTGCTGTGGCGACGGATCATGCGCCGTGGCAGACGGTAACGCAGCCAACCACGGGTACTGCCGACCACCTCGACCTGCTCGGGGGCAAGGCCGATCTCCTCGGTAAGTTCACGATACATCGCCTCCAGCGGAGTTTCGTAGGTACGAATTCCCCCCTGCGGGAACTGCCACGCATCTTGTCCGATCCGTCGTGCCCAGAACAGCCTACCTTCGCTGTTGCTCAGGACAATCCCGACATTGGGTCGATATCCATCAGAATCAATCACTTATAACCCGCTTCAAGAATTACTTATATACAAGGCATTGTTTCATGAATAGCGCAAACTAATCAATCAGATACAAGGTACGACAACCCCGCCCAAAAACGTTGCCCAAAGCGCTTCGCGGGGTAGGCTCTGGGGCAGACTCTCGCCATTTACCTTTGACAGTCGAGCGCCTATTCTTGTGCCCCTTCACACACAACAGGATTTAACAGCGTGGATCTGGCCATTTTTGACCTCGACAATACCCTGCTGGGCGGCGACAGTGACTACCTTTGGGGCCGCTGGCTGGTGCAGCATAAACTGGTGGACGGCACCTTTTACGAACGTGAGAACCAGCGTTTTTACAGCGAATACAAAAACGGCACCATGGATATCTTTGAGTTCCTGCGCTTCGCGCTGCGGCCGCTGGCCGAGAACGATCTCGACAAGCTGCTGGCGCTGCGCCAGCGCTTCATGGCCGAAGTGATCCACCCCATCATGTTGCCCGCAGCACAACGTTTAGTGGACGAGCACCGCGCCAAGGGCCACACCCTACTGATCATCACCGCCACCAACCGCTTTGTCACCGAGCCGATCGCCACCGCCTTTGGCATAGACCAGCTCATCGCCACCGATCCCGAAATCCGCGACGGTCGCTACACCGGCAACGTCAGCGGCACCCCCTCGTTCCGCGAGGGCAAGGTCGAGCGGCTCAACCAGTGGCTTAAGGACAACGGCTACAACCTCGCCTCCAGCTGGTTCTACTCCGACTCACTCAACGACCTGCCGCTGCTGGAGATGGTGACCCACCCGGTCGCCGTTGATGCCGACGACACCCTCACCTACCACGCCCAGACCAAAGGCTGGCCCATCATCAGCCTGCGTGACGAAATCAAACACAACGATTACTAGGCGCGGATCATGGCTAACCGCCTGCAAAAAAAGCTCGTCTTTGTCCTCACCGGTCTGGCCCTCGCCGCCCTTGCCAGCCTGGTCTGGTCACTGAGTCGCGGCAGTCTGCCGCTGAGCCTGGGCGAACTCTGGCGCGTCTGGAACCATCCAGGCCCGGAACAGCAAATGGCGCAACGCCTGCTCACCGAACTACGTCTGCCACGCGCCCTCAGCGCCTTTGCCGTCGGCGGTCTGCTGGCACTGGCCGGGGCGCTGATGCAAACCCTGCTACGCAATCCGTTGGCCGACCCCTACGTGCTGGGCATCTCCGGCGGTGCCGCCGTGGGCGCACTCGGGGCGATGCTGCTAGGGCTAGGCTCCTTCTGGCTCACGGGCGGCAGCATTCTCGGTGCCCTCGGGACCATGCTGCTGGTCTTCAGCCTCGCCCACGGCGGCGGCAGCTGGACCAGCAACCGTCTGCTGCTCACTGGCGTGGTGGTCTCTGCCGGCTGGAGTGCGCTGATCAGCTTTATGCTCGCCATCAGCCCCGACAACAGCCTGCGCGCCATGATGTTCTGGTTGATGGGAGATTTCAGCCAGTCCGGCGATCCAACCTTCGCGCTGCTGGTGCTGGCGGTCGGGCTGCTGCTCTGCCTGCCACTGGCACGCAACCTCACCCTGCTGGGACGGGGCGAGCTGCAAGCCCAGGCGCTGGGGGTCAACGTGGCGCGGCTGCGCTGGTCGATCTACTTCATCGCCGCGCTGCTCACCGCCGTCGCCGTCACCCAGGCCGGCAGCATCGGTTTTATTGGTCTGGTGGTGCCACACCTGATCCGACTACAATTTGGCAACGACCAGCGGCTGCTACTGCCCGCCAGCGTGCTGCTGGGCGGCGCCCTGCTGCTCTGCGCCGACACCCTGGCGCGCACCGTCATTGCCCCACAACAGCTGCCGGTAGGTGTCATCACCGCCATGCTCGGGGTACCGGTATTTCTCTATCTGCTGCGCCG
>JAYWDX010000067.1:0-12302 GCA_043779675.1 Tenderia sp. (SeqCode) | reverse complement strand
CTGGCAACGCACTACTGGGGTGCGCGGTTATTGTCAATGTCGAGGAAATCACAAGGTTGAAATTGACGCGATTTGTACCATAATTGCCGGGCGGAAATGAGTTTCTGATCGATTTATCAACATGGAGGTATGTGATGTCTGAGTCCAAAGAAAAAAATGGTTAAATCAACGGAGCGTCCAGTGAAGGCCGTTGGATCGCGGGCGGTGGGCCCCTTCGAAGAGATGGAGCGTATGTTTGATGATTTTTTTGCTGCGCGTCAGCATGGCTGGCTGATGTCGTTTGGTCGCCACTGGCCGGGTCGGAATGAGCTGGCTGCGCCGTTTGAGGGGAGCACCCCCAAGGTCGATGTGATCGATCGTGATAACGAAGTGGTGTCAAGGCCGAACTGCCGGGTGTGAAGAGGGGAGATTTGGAGGTCACCGTCGGTGATAACAGCATCACCATTCGCGCCACCACCAAGCAGGAGTCAAAAGAGGAGAAGGAGAATTACTATCGTAGCGAGATGAGCAGCGGTAAGTTTATGCGTACTATCGGACTCCCATCAGCGGTCGATGTCGAAAAGGCCAAGGCCAAATTTGCCGATGGCGTGCTGGAGATGACTCTGCCCAAGGTGGAAGTGGCCAAGCGGCGTAACGTCAAGATTGAATAAGTGATCTGTTTAGCTTGAAGTGAGAGTCCGGCAGTGCCGGACTCATTAAATTAGCGCAATCGCAGGGCTGAATTTATTCGAACTCCAGCAGTGTCCTAATAATTGCGTCGCTTATTATTTCGATGTTGTCGTAATCAATCCGGTCGGGTGTGTCTTTGGCGGAGCGATAAAAGGGGTAGCGGTAACGCCCGGTATCGGTTATCACAAAGGCCTTGTAACCATTGAGCCAAAATGGGGTTTGGTCGCTGTTCACAATGCGGGGCATGAACTCGGGTGTACTGATCGACCGGCAAGGAAACGCTGTGTGCTGCTGGAAGCTTTGGCTGAATTTGCGTGTTACTCCTCGCGAATGCAGGTTTGATGCCATTGCCACAAAATTGCCACGATTGGGGCAGAAGAGGCTCAATGGTAGCGGCGCCAGCTGGCTCCCCGGCGCGTCGCTGTAGTACCCCAGCGACTCTAGAATCAGTGCGGCATGGATGTTGTCGCCACGTTGGCGTGCGTGGTGGGCGTAGACCCAGCTGCCCATTTCGTCGGTGCCAAAAAAGGGCGGCGCCTGGTTGGCAAAGGCGACATAACGGATGCTGCATTTGCTGCGCATGCGACTGATGGCGCGTGATATCTCCAGCAGCGCCGCAATGCCGCTGGCGTTGTCATTGGCGCCGGGGCAGTCGCGGCTGCTGTCATAGTGGGCACCGATCAGGACGATCTTGCCGGGTTGCTCGCTGCCGATATGTGTCACCTCCAGGTTGCGGCACTCAACCCCCTGGGCCTTAAAGTATTGTGGCCGTACATCCAGGCCCATCGCCTGCCACTGATCAGTAATGTAATCGGCTGCGCGCAGCAGCGCCCGCGGCTGGTTGATATTCCGTTCACCAATATTTCCCGCCAGCATCGTCACATGCTTTTTGATATATCCCGCTTTTACGATCTGTTCCGTCACTCTGCCGTTCCTCAACGCTCTTGTCTGCCACCAGGGTGATTATCGTCTGCCAGCCCGACTTTCAATAGCAAGATGTTTGGCGAGGCTGCGATTCAGGCCTCTATACCTAGGTCAATGGCTGTTCCGTGTCTGCTGGGACGGCACTGTTTTCAATTTTATTATCAACACACTTGGTAAAAAACCATCGGCTTTAGCCGGTGACTTTGACCTTCATGTGTTGACTCATGCGCGTTTAGGCAAGTGCGGTTGACGACTTTAGTCGTCGCACCTGACTGCGCTAACCCACCTGCTTTAGAGCGCCGGTTAATTATGGAAGCGATTCTAAGCGGACAGTCATCATCATTTCGCAAAAGCCCAGGCTAGTCATCGGGGCTTTTTTTCGTTTAATTTTTTACCGCTCCAGCCCGGCTCCTTGCCGCAATCAGATGTATGTATAGCAAACCAAGCATTAATGGCTGATATTTTTTTGATCTGCAAGTTGACTCTCTGGAAGCGAGAGGTTCAGTAGTCATGCCTGATATAATAGCCCGCTTTCCACCTTTGAAACCGGCAATACCACCGTGCAAGACGCCTTGAAAAAACTCAACACCCAGATAGACCTCTGTATGCAGGTTGATCGTCATCGCCTGCGCCAGCAGCTGCAACGGCTGCGTGATAAGGGCACGCCAGAACAGCTTGATGCTGTGAGTGTTGATATTGCAACCTCGGCCCAGCGACTGGAGTTACGTCGCGCCAATCTGCCGATACCTTCCTATCCCGAAGAGCTGCCGGTGAGTGAACGGCGCGTCGAGATCGCGGAGATAATTCGCAACCATCAGGTGGTGATTGTGGCGGGCGAGACCGGCTCCGGCAAAACTACGCAGCTGCCTAAAATCTGTTTAGAGGTGGGGCGCGGCATTAGCGGCATGATCGGCCACACCCAGCCACGCCGTATTGCTGCGCGCAGTGTTGCAATCCGCATCGCCTCCGAATTGCAGAGTGAGATGGGCCACCACGTCGGTTACAAGGTGCGCTTCAGCGACCATACCCGGCCCGAAAGTTACATCAAACTGATGACTGATGGCATCCTGCTGGCGGAGAGCCAGGGCGACCGCTTTCTGAACCAGTACGATACCCTGATTATCGACGAGGCCCACGAACGCAGCCTCAATATCGACTTCCTGCTTGGCTATCTCAAACAGCTACTGCCAAAACGCCCCGATCTAAAAATCATTATCACCTCGGCGACAATCGATACTGGCCGTTTTTCTCAACACTTTGATGGCGCCCCTATTATCGCGGTGACGGGGCGCACCTATCCGGTGGAGATGCGTTACCGGCCACTACGTACCGCTGATGAGGATGATCAGGACCGCGACGTGCAGCAAGGGATTCTTGATGCGGTGGATGAGCTGGCACGCCATGGGCAAGGTGATGTGCTGATCTTTCTGCCCGGTGAGCGCGAAATCCGCGAAACAGTCGAAAGCCTGCGCAAACATCATCCACCGCACACCGAGATCCTGCCGCTCTTTGCCCGCCTCAGTGCGGCGGATCAGAATAAAATTTTTCAGCCGCACAAAGGGCGGCGTATCGTGCTTGCAACCAATGTTGCTGAAACATCACTGACGGTGCCGGGTATCCGTTATGTCATCGATCCCGGCATGGCGCGTATCAGTCGTTACAGCCATCGCACCAAGGTGCAGCGTTTGCCGATTGAAAAGATTTCGCAGGCCTCCGCCAATCAGCGCGCTGGGCGTTGCGGTCGTGTTGGGCCGGGTGTCTGTATTCGCCTCTATGATGAAACAGATTTCAGCGGCCGTCCCGAATTTACCGACCCCGAAATAAAACGCAGCAACCTCGCCTCGGTCATTTTGCAGATGAAGTCGCTGCATCTCGGTGATATCGAACAGTTTCCATTTGTTGAAGCGCCTGAAAATAGCATGATCACCGATGGTTACAAATTGCTCGAAGAGCTGGGTGCGGTGAATTCACATCGAGATCTATCCGAGATCGGCCGTGAACTCGCAAAGCTACCACTTGATCCACGTATTGCACGTATGGTGCTGGCAGCAAAAGATGAAGGTGCGCTTAGCGAGGTGATGATCATCGCCAGTGCTCTGAGTGTGCAGGAGCCGCGTGAACGTCCACATGACAAACAGCAGCACGCCGACGAAAAACATAAACTCTTCGCCGACGAACGCTCAGACTTTCTTGCCTATACCAACCTCTGGCGCATCTATCACGAACAAGCTCAGTACCTCACCAACAACAAACTGCGGCAGTGGTGTCGTGAACACTTCATCTCCTATCTGCGGATGCGTGAGTGGCACGACGTACATGTGCAACTTAACAGTGTTATTAAAGAGATGGGGTGGCGCAGCAGTGACAAACCGGCGGAGTATGAGCAGATCCATCGTGCCCTGCTGGCCGGGTTGCTCGGTAACGTCGCCACCAAAGGTGAGGCGCAGGAGTACAACGGCGCGCGTGCCATTAAGCTCAATATATTCCCCGGCTCAATCCTCGCCAAAAAACGGCCACGCTGGTTGATGGCGGCAGAACTGGTTGAGACTCAGCGTATGTACGCCCGCACCGCTGCCAGTGTGGAACCTGAATGGATTGAACGGGTGGCGGGCGATCTCTGCCGCCGCAGTTATTTTGACCCACACTGGGAGAAACGTGCCGCTGCTGTCATGGCCTATGAACGTTTGACGCTCTACGGTTTGGTGATCAATCCCAAACGCAAGGTTCAGTACGGCAAGATTGATCCGGTTGAGTCGCGAGAACTTTTCATTCGTGGCGCACTGGTCGAGGGTGAGTTCACTACTCACGCCCCATTCTTTAAACACAACGCCGATTTGATTGCCGATATCGAGGAGCTGGAGGCAAAGTCACGCCGCCGCGATCTGCTGGTGGATGAGCATGTGCTCTACGCCTTTTACGATGAGATCATTCCCGCTGATATCAGTGATGGCCGCAGCTTTGAGAGCTGGCGTAAAAAGGCGGAGCAGAAGCAACCCAAGCTGCTCTATCTGACACATGAGTATCTGATGCAACATAATGCCAGCGGTGTCACTGCGGCGCAGTTTCCCGACACACTCACGGTTGATGGCATGGTGCTCAACCTCACATACCACTTCGAACCCGGCAGTGAGGATGACGGTGTAACGGTTGCCATCCCTCTGCCCGCACTCAATTTATTTAAACCACAACGGTTTGAATGGCTGGTGCCGGGGCTGTTGCACGAAAAAATCTGTCAGCTACTCAGATCTCTGCCCAAACAGCTGCGCCGCAATTTTGTGCCGGTACCAAATTTTGCTGATGCCTGTTTGCAGGCAATGGCAGACAGTGATGAATCATTGCATGAGGCGTTGCAAAAACAATTGCTCAGAATGACCGGCGTTAAAGTAGCTGGCGCCGACTGGGATCTAACCAAATTGACACCGCACATGCTAATGAACGTCAAGGTGGTGGATGAGAAGGGCAATGCCCTCTCCATAGGGCGCGATCTGTTGCAATTGCAAGGCAAACTGAAAGAGCAGGCGCAGCAGAGTTTTGCTGCTGTGCCATCTTGGGACGGCGAAAGGCAGGGGATCATTGCGTGGGACTTTGGCGAGCTGCCTGAGGATGTCGAGTTTGTCCGCAATGGCATACAACTGCGTGGTTATCCGGCGTTGGTGGATCACACCAAATCGGTGGCGATTCAGTTGTGCGATACAGCAGCAGAGGCGACACGCCTCAGCCGCATCGCCCTGCATCGTTTGATTGGTTTTGCCGCTGCCGACAAGATTAAATATCTGCACAAGCAACTGCCAAACTTCAAACA
Organism: Tenderia sp. (SeqCode); assembly: GCA_043779675.1. Lineage (GTDB taxonomy): Bacteria > Pseudomonadota > Gammaproteobacteria > Tenderiales > Tenderiaceae > JAKFXL01. The sequence goes on along the minus strand of JAYWDX010000067.1, from coordinate 6,907 downwards.
GATGGCGCTCTATTACGCCACCATCGGCAAGGCAGAAGAGCTGCAACAGGATCTTATCGACACCATCATTGATCAGGCGTTCCTTGGCAATGAAGGTGGGGGCGATGCGCCACTGCCACGTACGCCGCAGCAGTTTGAACAGTGCCTAAACAACGGCAGGAAAAACATCCTGCTGGTAGCCAGCGAACTCTGCGCCATGGTGCAAGAGACACTGGCGCAGCATCACCAGCTTAGCAAACAACTCAAAGGCAAGCTTTCTCCTACCTGGCTGCATGCGGTGGCTGATATAAACGAACAGCTAAAACAGCTCATCTATAATCGTTTTATTAACCAGACTCCCATCGAATGGTTGAAGGAGTACCCACGTTATTTCAAGGCGATTAATCTGCGGCTGGAAAAACTCGCTGGTGGCGAAGCGCGAGATCGCGTCAACATGCTAGAGATTAAACCATTGTGGCAGGCTTATCTTGATCGTAAGCATAAACACGAACAGCAAGGCATTGTTGATGCAGAGCTAGAAACCTACCGCTGGATGATTGAAGAGATGCGAGTTTCTCTCTTTGCGCAGGAGTTAAAGACCAAAATGCCAGTTTCGGCAAAACGTGTTAAGAAACAGATGGAGCTGGTGCAGTAGAATGTTCTCTGTATACGTAAAAGGCATCGTGAATCTGGATAAATAAATTCGGTTGGTGCATATGGTGCACCCTGCATTTGTTTCGTCTAAAATTTAACAGATAAATAATCAGGAGTTGTTGTCATGACCGAACCGGTGCGCCTATCAAAACGATTGATTGAATTGATCCACTGTTCCCGCAGTGAAGCTGATCAATATATCCAAGGTGGCTGGGTGTTGGTGGATGGCGTGGTGGTGGACGAGCCGCAGTTCCGAGTGCAGGAACAGATGGTTGAGCTTCATCCGGATGCAGTACTATCGCCCATTGAGCCGATGACAATATTGTTGCATCTACCCACTGATTTTGACGTGAACGATCCAGTCGCGCCGTTAAAACTGATTGTTCCCGAAAACCGTTCTGAAAATGATAGCTCTGGATTTCGTCTGCTCAATCGCCACTTCGCCCGACTAATGCCCACAATGCCGCTTGAGCCGGGGGCTACTGGATTGCTGGCCTTTACCCAGGATCGTCGCGTGGTCAAGCGGTTGGTGGAGGATGCCGCTAAAAATGAACAGGAGTATCACGTCGAAGTCACTGGTGAGATGGTGGAGAATGGTCTTGATAAACTTAATCGCAATATGAAACAAAACGGCTGGCCACTGCCGATCGCCAAGGTAAGTTGGCAGAATGAACACTGCCTGCGATTTGCACTAAAAAATGTTCGTATTGGCCAGTTTGACTTCATGTGTCAGAGTGTTGGGTTAACGGTCGTGGCGATGAAGCGTATCCGTATTGGTCGGGTTCCCATGTCGTTGCAGCCGGGACAATGGCGTTACCTGCCACATGGAATATTGTTCTGATGGACGATAAAAATAGTGAGTACCATAAACTGGTAAAACACTACACCAGTCAGATCGACAAATTGGTCATCGCGGAATTACCACACTATGAAGGTCATGGTCGTGAGGTGATTCTGGTGGATGATCACAATCTTCATCTTGCAGTACACGACCTGCTGGAGCATCGTTACCTTGGTTTTGATACTGAATCAAAGCCGACCTTTCGAAAAGGTGAGGTGAGTAATGGTATTGCTATTGTCCAGATCAGCTCCGTCAGCAAGTGTTATATTTTTCTATTGAATAATATTTCCGATGCCTCTGTACTGGGTGAGATTGTTAGCAGCCAGAAAATCATCAAGGTTGGTGTTGGGCTTAAAGATGATCTAAGTAAACTGCGTGGTAAACATAAATTTTATCCCACTGCCTTTGTGGATCTGGGGGTTATCTTCCGTGCCTTTGGCCGAAAAAATAGTCTCGGATCAAAACAGTTGGTAGCACTGGTATTAAATAAAAAATTACGTAAAAATAAAAGTGTTACCACCTCAAATTGGGCCGCGGCCACGCTCTCGCCGATGCAGATCGAATACGCTAGTGATGATGCCTTCTCCAGCGTTGATGCCTATCTAAAACTGCGTGAAGTGTTTTTTCCTTACACAGAGCAGCTCGATAAAAACGTAGTGAAAATGTTGGTTTTGTAATCAATTAATCGAGTTGTTGAAGTTCGTTCTAATTTGTATACCTACTCTGTGTAAAAACACTACTAATTAAAGTTTGAGTAAGCGAGCACAGTAGGTTTTTGAATATATCTTTTGTTATGGCATTGATCACAGTGGTCATGGGCTGTTCCTTAATTCCCTGATTGGGCGGAGGGTCTGGATCTGGTGCGGGCGCTGGTATGGATTCGAGCGTGATTGGGTTGGCCCGTATGTTAACTAGTTAGCTTGGCGTTTCCAGTGGATAGACTGCAGGAGGTCTCGGTGCATTGTTTGGTATCGCCAAGCAGTCATTAATCTCAAGTGATTTTTTCACAGTGTGTCAGGTCATTCCCTGTGTTGGCTCGTTGTTGGAGGCGGCACCAAATAGCTCTGGATTGACCGAAAAGATTGGTGGGTTGGTGGGTGGTGATTCCGATAAGCTCAGTGGCCTTGCGGGCGCTGCGGATGGTTTTTTCAAGTTGAGGCTGGGTCCGGACATGGCGGGGAATTTTGTCTCTGTGATTTTTAGTATGTTCAATCGAGTGGCGGTGAGGGTGTTGCAAATCTATTTAAGGGCGTCTAGTAATAAAATCAGTGGAGGAGTGTAAATGCACTCCTCTGTCGTTGTTATAATAGGAGTTTGATTTGACGAAATTTGACAGGCTTATTAGTGTCCTGTTTGGTTTGTTTCATAGTGTTGGATAAGAGCGGAGTAAGATCGCCGGATATTGTAAATATTCCGTGTGGGCAGATACGCCGCGCCTTAAATAGCTGGCGCATAACGTCATATATAATTTCCAGCGGTTAATTCGGTATTATTTGTGCGCTTGATTCGCTTTCCTTTTTGGTATCCACTTCATCGTTGCTGATGAGTTTTCTCTTGTCAGTGTTGATTGTGGACAATCTTAATGGGAGGGAATTATGGCGCGTTCACTACTTTCTCTGGTGATGCTGGTGTCAATGCTGATCACTGCACCGTCGTCTCACGCGGCGATCATTAAATATGTTGCGGATCTGAATGGGGCTTCATCACCTGGGCTAGGTTCTGCCCTTATCACAATTGATGATGTGCTTAACACCATGAGTCTGGATGTCCTGTTCTCAGGATTAATCGGGACTACAACTGCTGCGCATATTCACTGCTGTACGGCGGCACCTTTTACTGGCAATGCTGGCGTGGCCACGACTCTGCCGACTTTTACAGGTTTTCCGTCTGGGGTTGTTGCAGGAACCTACTTGCACACTTTTGACATGACAGATGCGGCCTCATTTAGTGCCGGGTTTATTGCTGCTAATGGCGGGACGGTTGCGGCTGCGGGGACAGCACTATTTAATGGCATGATGCTTGGCGAGGTTTATCTTAATATTCATACAAGTAGTGCGCCTGGTGGTGAGATTCGCGGTGTCCTCACCCAGGTTCCCGAACCGGCAACTCTTGCTCTTTTTGGTATCGGTATGGCCGGCACGCTCTCTCAGCGGCGCAGAAAATTCGCCTAGAATATTTTTTATCATATTGAGTAACCGGCTAATGAGCCGGTTTTTTTTGCGGCGAGATTTCTGTTTTAATGGGCCAGGCTGGCTCTAAAATCCACGTTTATTGAGCTGCGTTGTTTGATTCCGGCAAAGGTATATATGTTTGGTTGGCCTTACGTCTTCTGTCTGTTTTTAACTTTATTCTGACTGTATATTTATTAGACCAGTACTTGCCGTGTCTCTTTATTAAAGCGGTAAATCCGTTCTTCAATTTTTGTGCCGATCATCTGCTCAGGGCGACAGCCGTTGGGGCAGGCGAGTTTTGGAGTGGTGCCAAACAGACGGCAGATCAGAGGACGGTTGTGGTAGACGGTGCAGCCGTTGCTGCCAAGGTGCGGGCAGCTTAGTTCGGCGAGTGCTTTGTGGTGTTCCGCTTCGCTTTTAACCGGCAGTCTTGCCATCTCTTCACTGGAGGTGGTGACGGGGCCGCAGCAGTCGTGACAGCCTGGCTTGCATTCGAAGCTGGGGATGTTGGCTCTTAAATATTTTATGGTTTGATCGTTTTTTGTCATTTGTCTCTCTTTACTGTTCCAGATTGAGAGATTGCTGGGCTTACTGCGTTAGCCCAGCCTTTATTTCTACTCCCCTTCGCGTGCTTCCTGTTCTCGTTGGCGTCTGTACACCTCTTCTTCTTCTGCGGCATCGATCACCTGCAGTATGTCGTCAACGTCGACAGCGACGGTGCTTTCAGCAAAATGGCCGGTGAGCTTGATCTCGGGATTGAGGGTGGCACTTTCATAGTGATCCCAGATCTCTTTGGCGTAAGCGGTGGTGAGCAGCTCGGGGGCAAAATTGCCAAAGTAGTTGCGCATGTTGTTGACGTCACGTGCGAGCATCATCTGGGCGCTGTTGTTACCGGCGGCGTTGACGGCCTGTGGCAGGTCGATGATGACGGGGCCAGAGGGGTCAATCAGGACGTTGAACTCTGAAAGATCGCCGTGTACCAGCCCGGCGCAGAGCATACGCACGATCTCGGTGATGAGACGGCCATGGTATTCGAGTGCCTGTTCGTGGCTAAAACTCACTTCACTGAGGCGCGGCGCGGCGTGGCCTTCGCCATCCGTGATCAACTCCATTAGCAGTACGCCGTCGATAAAGCTGTAGGGTTGCGGTACTCGCACGCCAGCCTCGGCGAGGCGATAGAGGGCATCGACCTCGGCGCTGAGCCATGCCTCTTCGCTCTCTTTCTGGCCGTAACTGGTGCGTTTTTGCATGGCGCGGGCACGACGACTGTTACGCACGGTACGCCCTTCCTGGTACTGCACGGCCTGTTTGAAGCTGCGTTTGTTAGCTTCTTTGTAGACCTTGGCGCAGCGTATGGTTTCGCCGCAGCGCACTGTGTAGACCTGTGCCTCTTTGCCACTTTTTAGTTGGCAGATGATTTCGTCGATCAATCCGTCCTCTAAGAGGGGTTGTAATCTGCTTGGAATTTTCATTTGGCCCTTTAGCGGTTGTTGTCTGTTTGGCGGCGTGGCAGATAATGTTATACCTACCCCTGTTGCCTGATAAATTCGGCGGCGATGATGGCGAAGGCGACGGAGACGTTAAGGCTCTCGACCTGGCCGCTGCCGGGGATCTTTATATTAGCATCGGCGAGCTTGTAGAGTGCTTGCGATACACCAGTCTGTTCTGCACCCATTACCAGTAGTGTCCGTTTGGGGAGCGGCTGATTATATAGTGGGGAGCCGTCGGCGGCGGTGGTGAGCACAACAAAACCGAGTTTTTTGAGTTCGTTGATGGCACGGATGCGGTCATTCACGGCCACCAATTTGACATGTTCGGCCCCCCCTTCGGCGACACGGCAGGCGGAGGATGAGAGTTTGGGCATCTGGCCTGTCTCGCCGAGCAGATATTCGATGCCGAAGTGGGCGCAGGTGCGGATGATAGCGCCCAGGTTGTGGGGGTTTTCGACGCCGTCGAGATAGCCAATCAGCATCGTCTCTGACTCTTGACTAAGTCTCTGTTTGATCTGCATGAAGCTGATGCTCTCTGGCTCCAGCGCCAGCAGGCAGAGTCCCTGGTGGTGGATCGACTCGGTGAGCCGCTCCAGATCAGCGTCGCTGACGATGTGGTAGGCGCGGTGGGTCGCTGCGGCCCACTTGAGCAAGGCGCTGTAGGATTTGAGCCGCTCCTGCGTCACATAGATGCGGATGATGTCGTCGGGGCGTTTTTGCCACAACGCCAGACAGGCAGCGACGCCGTAGTACTTCAGCTCCTTGCGACTGTTGCCATAAGTGGCTGCGGCGGGGCGTTTGCCGGTTGCATGGGTGGATCCTTTTTTGATCACGGCATAAAACCTGAAAATGGTGTGAGCATAGGATACACCAGGAGCCTCCCATGCCTGCGTATTCATCACCTGTGTTGGGCTTTAAATATTGTAAGCAGTGTTGATTACCCCTATCGCTTGTTCCGTTGCCGGTCTTGCCGCTACATGGCATTGTCATGCTTGGCGTAGTACCTGTGGTGATGGTCTGAGGCCGGTTTTTGCTGCCGTAATTATTGTTGCGATTTGCGTGGTTGCTCGTGAAAACAGCGAGCTACCCCCCATTTTAATTAAGTTCTTACCTTGTTTGTGTCGATACGCTATCAAGACAGACTCTTTTTGTGCTTATTCGAACGGTGAGCCTAGGTATCTGGTTGGGCACAAAGATGCATGGGTTTTGGCCCTGAATACGGCAGTGATGGGCTAGTCGGAGAAAAGTAGTGTTCAGATGGTTGAGGGTAATTGTATGCAGCGGCTGCCTGATAGGGTTTGGTGAAGCCCTGGCGACAGAGTTGCGTACGCAGTCAAATGTGGCGCTGGCCACCCCCCCCGCTGCCGTGGCGGCGCGTGATATGAATTGGGACTTCACCCCAGACCTGGTGGTGGCCAATACGGCCACCAATACCATTGCAGTTATTTCCATCAATGGCTTTGGCACCATGGAATCAACGTTTGATTATGCGGTTGGCAATGGCCCCGTGGCGCTGGCGCTGGCCGACTATTCGGGGGATGGTTATATCGATGTTGCTGTGGCTAACCAGACAGCGGGCACTGTTTCTATTCTGAACAACAAGGCGGTATCTGGTGTTGCGCTCAACCCTGCCAGCAGTTATGCGGCGGGTAGCGCGCCAGTGGCGATTGTGACGGGGCTCTTTAATAATGATCTTTTCTACGATCTGGTGGTGGTGAACCAGACGAGCAACACCGTGACGGTATTGCTAAATAGCGGCACCGGCAGCTTTC
>JAYWDX010000066.1:0-6893 GCA_043779675.1 Tenderia sp. (SeqCode) | reverse complement strand
TCGGTGTAGTGGGCCACCCCCAGACGCGCTTGTGGTGCAATTTTGAGCTTACTTACAGCAGGGGTAGGGAGTCCGGGGGCGGCATAAGGGGCCGTTTCGTACTCATTAGCAATCAGGTTTTTGACCACCACGCCCACCTTCCAGCCATTGCCATAATCCTTGGCCGCCCCGAGATCGAGATTGAAAGCGGAGTACTCCTTCTTGCCCTGCTCGGCATCAAACTCGACCGTATTCACCCCCACTGCGTAATCGAAGGTGGTGATCTGCTGATACTTCGGGGTAATGCCTATCGCCACTGTCTGCCCGGCAATCGTGAACTCCCGCGCCAGCGCCAGACTCACTTCAGAGACCACCGCGCCACGCGCCTGCAGGTTGGAGGTCAATTTATTCACCACATTCTGAGTTCCAGCCAGCTGATCCTGAATAGCGGGATTCGCGGCCAGCGCCGCTGCCGAGGCACCAGCGGTGACAATCCCGTTCACAAGAGTGTTGTCAGCGGTGGTCACATCCAGCAGTCCCCCGCCAACGGCCCTGGTATTGGCCGAGAGCGACGCACCCAACTTTTTACTAGGGACTCCCACCACAAAACCAGCACTAAACTCCCCTTGTAGCGATTTATTCGAGAGCTTACTCAGCTGAGTCAACAACGCCCCCGCCTCCGTTGCCACAACGGTCGCATTACCATCTGTCGGCGACAGTTTGAAGGTGTTGATGGCATTTGTCAGGTTCGACTCCAGGTTATTGTTCTGATAGGCGTCAATCTCATCCACCAGATTGTCTTTATCCACAAACCGGCCGCCGACAATTGGCAGCTCCAGGCTGAAATCTTCATCCTGCTGCGTGGCCGCCAGCAGCGCCGGGTTCATAAACGCGGCGTTGGCACTGGTACCTGACGCAGCACCCGTGCCACCCATGGCGAGCGAACGCGGGTCAATCGACTGAAATGGCAGCGCGGCCGCCTGTGTAGAAAACAGCACCAGCAACGGCACTACACCCTTGAACAGAATTTTGTTTTTCATAAATGTCCTTACTCGACTGATAGCTGTGTAAAAAAGCGTGTATCGAGCTATCGGCACCAGACACTTCGGTCTTTAAACGACCTTAAAAAAACAGCGCCTTTAATGCCTCGCCCGGCTCTGGCGCGCGCATGAATGCCTCGCCTACCAGAAAGGCGTTGATATCATGAGCACGCATAAACTGCACATCCGCAGCGCTGTGAATACCACTCTCCGTCACTACGATGCGGTCGCGGGGGATCTGCTGGAGCAGCTCCGTGGTGGTGGTCAGGCGGGTTTCAAAGGTCCGCAGGTTGCGGTTGTTGATGCCGATCAGCTTCAGCGGCAACCTCAGCGCCCGCTCCAGCTCATGGGCATCATGCACCTCCACCAGCACATCCATGCCCAGATGGTCGGCCAACTCACTCAGCTCCAGCAGCAAGGCATCTCCCAGCGCCGCAACAATCAGCAGGATAGCGTCGGCGCCGATGGCACGGGCCTCGTAGACCTGGTAGGGGTCGATGATGAAATCCTTGCGGATCACTGGCAGGCTACAGGCAGCACGTGCCTGTTTGAGATACTCCTCATGGCCTTGAAAAAAATCGGCATCGGTCAGAACAGAGAGACAGGCCGCCCCGCCCTTTTCATAAGAGGCAGCAATCTCGGCGGGATGAAAATCCTCGCGCAGCAGCCCCTTGCTCGGCGAGGCCTTTTTGATCTCGGCGATGACGGCGGATTTGCCCTCGGCCAGCTTACGCTCGATGGCGGCGACAAAACCGCGCGGTGTATCGGCGGCCTGGGCCAGCGGCATCAGGTTGCACATGTGGAGTTTGGCGCTGCGCTCCACCACTTCTTCCACTTTGCGGTGGAGAATCTTTTTCAGAATATCGGATTGGCTCATCGCTATTGTTTTCCAGTCAGCTGCTGACTCAACGCCACCAGCGCATCGAGTTTGGCGCGGGCAGCGCCCGACGCTATCACCTCGGCCGCACGCTTGACGCCACTCGCCAAGGTATCGGCAAGACCGGCGACATAGATCGCGGCACCCGCATTGAGGGTGACGATGTCGCGCGCCGGACCAGCCTGATTGGCAAACACCGCTTTGATCACCGCCAGGCTGCTGGCTGCACCATCTACCGCCAGGCTAGTGATACTGGCGCGACCCATACCAAACTGTTCAGGGGTGATGCTGTAACGTTGCACCTGGCCATCCTTCAATTCGGCCACCTGCGTTGCGGCACCGATGCTGATCTCATCCAATCCATCGGCAGCGTGCACCACCAGCACATGACAACTGCCAAGCCGCCCCAACACCTCGGCCAACGGCACAAGCCAGCGTTCGCTGAAGACACCTAGCACCTGATTGGGCGCACCGGCAGGGTTAGTAAGCGGGCCAAGTACATTAAAGAGGGTGCGCACCCCCATCTCACGCCGCACACCCGCGGCATGTTTCATGGCGCCGTGATGTTTGGGCGCAAACATAAAACCAACCCCGATCTGCTCAACACACTGCGCCACCTGCGCGGCCGTCAGGTCAAGGCTGACACCCGCCGCCTCCAGCACATCGGCACTGCCCGACTTGCTCGACACCGAACGGTTGCCGTGTTTGGCCACCCGACCACCGGCCGCCGCCACCACAAAGGCGCTGGCGGTAGAGATATTAAAAGTGGCGGCGCCATCACCGCCGGTACCACAGGTATCGACCAGGTGGGCATGATCACCGCCGATCTGCACCGGTGTTGCCAGCGCCCGCATCACCGCAACGGCGGCGGCAATCTCATCCACCGTCTCGCCCTTCATGCGTAGACCAATCAAAAAACCGCCGATCTGGGCCTGAGTCGCCGCGCCGCTCATGATCAAGTTCATCACCTCAGCCATCTCGGTGGCGCGCAGGTCGCGCCCCTCAGTGACGGCGTAAATGGCGGCTTGCATATCCATGGTTCTATACCTTTCTTTTATTGTCTGAATGGTTGGCGCGTGGCGTTTGTTGCAGCATCAGCAGAACGGTTAGGGCTGCGTCTCATATTCCAGCGTCATCACGGCGTGTTTCAACGACTGGCCTCTTTCGGCACGACAACTTACCTGCACCTTGGTCTGCTCAACACGCCATTCGCCCTTAACCACAATGGCGTTCTCCTCGTCCCACCACGAGGCCGACCAGTTATAGGGGGTTATTTTTTTATTCCTGAAGTGGTCATGCGATTTTTTCTCGCACCACTCTTTCACCGCCACTGAGCTACGCACGATCTGCCTCTCCTTACCCTGCGCGTCGGCACCAGTAGAGAACAACAGGGCGATAAACAATGCCAGACAGCAGCCCCCCGGCAGTAGGCGCTCAGCCCATTTCACAGCGGCTGTTTATCCTGCTCAATAAAATTACGCAGCATCTGATGGCCGTGCTGCGTCAGAATCGACTCAGGATGAAACTGCACCCCTTCAATGGCCAGCGTCCGATGACGTACGCCCATAATCTCATCCACCGCACCGTCAGGCAGCTCAGTCCAAGCGGTGATCTCCAGACACTCGGGCAGTGTGGCGCGCTCGATAACCAGCGAGTGATAACGGGTCGCCTCAAACGGATTGCTCAGCCCTTTAAAGACACCGGCGTTGTTATGTTTCACCGCCGAGGTCTTGCCATGCATGATCTGCCTGGCGTGAACGACCTTGCCGCCAAAGGCCTGGCCGATAGCCTGATGACCAAGACAAACCCCCAGGATCGGCAGCTTGCCAGCAAAGTGGTTAATGGCAGCGATAGAGATACCCGCCTCATTTGGTGTACAGGGTCCTGGCGAAATTACCAGCTGCTGCGGCGCCAGCGCCTCGATCTCTTCGATGCTGATCTGATCGTTGCGATAGACCTGCACATCGGCACCCAGCTCACCAAAATATTGCACCAGGTTGTAGGTGAAGGAGTCGTAATTATCAATCATCAGCAACATTATTTATTCACCCCTGGCCAGCCAAATAATGCCGCCGTTAGCCCTATTAAATTAGCTGCGCATTCTATCATGAAAAATAAAAGCGCCACTCTGAACGCGATGACCGCACACCCCATTTGAGAGCCATTTCCTCACCCCGCACCACCGCTACCCCACCAAAAAAAGCTATGCTACACTCGCTCGCGCTGTCAAAAAATAACGACCATTCATTAACATCTGCTACTTGGCGCTTTTACCAGAAGCAGGGCGCGACCACTCACCAAGTCACCGGCACCATTACAAGAGACGGAAGAATATTTTTGGAATTGCGTCACCGCCCTAGCCGTTTCGTCAGCCGCTCCGCCGCCAGCCTACTGGCACTTATTCTATCTTTTGTATCGCCCATCATTCAGGCTGAACCATTCAGCGAATACGACCTGCTACTGCTCGACTTCACCCTGGAGCGTGAACGCTTAGCCCAGTCCGTCACCGCTTATACCGTCAACAACACCATCGTTGTCTCGCTTGCCGAAGCCGCCGCCGCCCTGGAATTCCCCATCGCAGTTGATGCCGCCAACGGCACAGCAAGGGGGTGGTTTCTAAACAAGGAGCGCCATTTTGAGCTCGACATCAAGGCTGGCATAGTCACCGTTGAGGGCAAAACAGCAGCATTAGCGCCCAGCGACGCCATGGCTCACGAAGACGCCATATACGTTCCACTCGCTGCATTCTCGCAATGGTTTCCCGCCAACCTAACGGCAGACCTCACCACCCTGGCCATCAGTGTGGAGGCGCGCGAACCACTGCCAGTCCAGCAACGCGCCGAACGCCGCAAGTCGGCAGGCACACGTTTCATCATGGCGCCAGCCTCACTACCTGAAATAGAAATGCCCTACCGCCTGATCGGTCCACACACCACCGATCTGGCATTGGCATACAACATCCGCCGCAATACCGATACCAATACGTCACCCGATGCCAGCCTAAACCACTCGATGCTGATACGTGGCGAACTTGCCTACATGAGCTCAGCCATCTACCTGAATGGCAACGACACAACGTCAGTAAGCCAGGCCCGTCTGACCCTTTCACGCGACCGGCCTGACACGCCACCTGGCGTCAGCCGAATAGAGATCGGCGACATTTCACCCTCGGTGCTCTCCGGCGCCCCTCAAGCCAACATAGAGCGCGGCGTACTGATCAACGGCGCCACTTTCCAGGATGCATACCTCTACAGTCTCGACGGCACCAAAACAAACATCAGCGGCGACATCCTGCCCGGCTGGGAGGTTGAGTTACTGCATAACGGCATACGTGTTGACTACCAAGTCATCGGCCCTGCAGGTCGTTATGACTTTCGCGATTTGGACCTTTACAGTGGTGCCAACACCTTTGAACTGATTTTCTATGGCCTTGCCGGCGAGCGGCGCACGGAGACCGTCACTCGCTACGCAGGAACAGACACCATCCGCAAAGGCAACCTCAGCTATCAGCTCACCGCCTCGCAACAGGGAAAGTCACTTTACGAAACCGAGTTAACGCCAACCAACAATCTGTCTGGCCGAGGCACAGGGCGTTACACAGCACGAATGGATTATGGCCTCTCGTCCAGGCTATCCATTCGTAGCGGCTGGAATAGCGCAGTCGAAAACGATGAACGGCTAAACTACTACAGCGCCGGATTTCGTACCGGTTGGCGCGACCTCTATCTAATCCTCGATGCCACTTACGACCCTTTGGGTGGCACCATCTGGAACGGAACAGTTCACACCCCCATCACCATGCGTCTGTGGGGCTTTAATACCCAACTTCAACACACCCAATACGCCAGCTCTGTGCTTGCCAAAGACAACACCACTGATCTCCAGATCACCAGCCGTAGCGCTATCGTGCTAACCAGAGCCAGCAAAAAACTCTCCAGCCGTTTTGCCGCCGCCCACAACCAGCTCACCAGCGGCTCGACCACCACCTACTCCGCCGACCTAAGCACAAACATCAATACTCACCGCATCGGCAACACCCTTAACTATCAAAACTTCAATATACCGAACACCCCCGATCAAGCCGCAGAGTTCATCGGCAGTCTCTACTTCAACAGCAGACTCGACCCATTTGATATACGAGGCAGCATCCTCTATCAACTACAACCCGAAAATGAACCGCTGCAGTACCAACTTAAAGTAGATCTGCGCATTGCCCAGGACATGGGCATGTACGTTGGGCTGGACTACACACCCGCCACCGATCTGACGCTCTATAGCACGGGATTAAACTGGCAACTCAAATACATCATCCTCTCACCACGACTCAGCCATGACTCCAACAACAACTACACCGGGTTTATTTACGCCAGCACGTCACTGTCACCCAAACCCGACCGTATGGGTCTGTTAGTCAGCAGCCAGTCCATGGCCAATAGCGGCGGCGTGGCAGCTCGCGTCTTTGTCGATAATGACAACAACGACAAGTTCAACCACGGTGATACACCGATCCCCAATGCTGAGGTCTACGCCTCGCAGGCATTTCGCCACGCAGCAACCGATGAAAACGGCACCGCCTATCTGACTGCACTACGCCCTGGTAAAGCCACCGACATCCGGCTCGATCAAGACACGCTGCCCGATAGCTCGCTGATCTCCAGCCACGCTGGCAACTCGGTACAGCCACGCCCGGCCCGTTGGACAGTGATCGATTTTCCAGCCACTGCCAGTGGCGAAGTCGACGGCACACTCTACCAGCGGCGCGATAACAAGCTCCGTCCCCAGCCCGGCATGCTGGTGGAACTGCGTGATATCAATAACGAGGTGGTCGCCTTCAGGATTAGTGGCCACGATGGTTTTTTCCTCTTCGAGCAAGTGCCCCTTGGTACATACACCGTCACGCTCGCTGAAGCGAGCCGCAACCGCCTGACCTCACCACCTGCCCAGGTCAGATTGAGCCAAGAGACACCCAATCAAACGGGCGTCGAACTGGTTGTCTC
>JAYWDX010000065.1:0-4674 GCA_043779675.1 Tenderia sp. (SeqCode) | reverse complement strand
GCTGATCAATCTGGCACCTGAGATCCCGCTCTTCTTCAGCTCCTTCAAACGGGTTGCTGAGATCATCGACAACAACGAACAGCATAAAACCAGTGGTCGCGAGCACTACCGCTTCTACCGTGACCGCGGCTATACGCTGGAAAATCACAACATCAACCAATGAAGCCACCCAAACGTCCCGACCCTCCGCTTAGTCAGGAGATCCCCTCCGTCTTCAGCAACGACGATATCCCAGTGCTCCAGGATATGATCGCTACCCAGGCGGTTGCACCCGAGAAGACGGCGGTCGCCTCCACCCTGAAAAAACTGGTGGATGCCGCCATCGATATACGTCTGGCACGGCTGGCCGATGTCGTTGAGGCGCGCTTCAACTCGCTGGAGCAGATCCCCGGCGCCCTGAGCGCCGCCGACATCGGTCGTGAACTGGCACTGGCACTGCGCCGCAATACCCGCTCAGCCACCCCACCGGCAACGCACGGGACTAAAACCAGCCCGGCAAATACGTTACAATCTGCACCACCCAAACCGGCTGCAACCGTACATAAACAACCTGTTCCTTCCAGTCACCCACAATCAGTGGAGCAGGATTGGTACGAGCAGTGGAAAAAGGCGAATACGGTACAAACCGCCTTTGTAAAAGAGCCACGCGCAGCCCCCTATAAACAAACGGTCACCACGACCGTTGCCAAAGCAGTCAAAGAAGCGACCACAGGCATGGAAAAAACCTACAATCCCGAAGAGATCGAACAGCGCTGGTACCAGAACTGGGAACAAAATAACTACTTTGCTCCCACTGCCATCGCCGGCAACGACGCCCCCTCCTACTGCATCATGATCCCGCCGCCCAATGTCACCGGCAGCCTGCACATGGGCCACGCCTTTCAGGACACCATCATGGACGCGCTGGTCCGCTACCACCGCATGAAGGGCGACAACACCCTGTGGCAGCCAGGCACCGACCACGCCGGCATCGCCACCCAGATGGTGGTAGAGCGTCAACTGAACGCCCAGGGCAAGACCCGTCACGACCTTGGCCGCAAGGGTTTTATCGATCAGGTCTGGAAGTGGAAGGCCGAATCCGGTGGCACCATCACCCGCCAGCTGCGGCGCATGGGTGCCTCGCTCGACTGGTCACGCGAACGTTTCACCATGGACGACGGACTCTCCGACGCCGTGCGCGAGGTCTTTGTCCGCCTTCATGAAGAGGGACTCATCTATCGTGGCAAACGGCTAGTCAACTGGGACCCGGTGCTGCACACCGCCGTCTCCGATCTTGAAGTTATCTCGCAGGAGGAAGATGGCCACCTCTGGCACTTCCGCTATCCACTCGCCGATGGCAGTGGCCATGTGGTGGTTGCCACCACCCGTCCCGAGACCATGCTGGGTGATAGCGCCGTGGCCATCCATCCCGAAGATGCGCGTTACAAACATCTCATCGGCAAAGAGGTGGCCCTGCCACTCACCGGCCGCATGATCCCGATCATCGCCGACGACTATGTCGATCCAGCCTTTGGCAGTGGCTGTGTCAAGATCACCCCGGCCCACGACTTCAACGACTACGCCATCGGCCAGCGCCACCACCTGCCGATGATCAACATCCTCACCGAAGATGCCCGCATCAACAACACCCCACCGGTGCAATATCGCGGTCTCGACCGCTTTGAAGCACGTAAGAAGGTAGTGGCCGACCTCGAAGCGCTGGGGCTGCTGGAGAAGGTACAAGATCACAAACTGATGGTGCCACGTGGCGACCGCTCACACTCCATCATCGAACCACTGCTCACCGACCAGTGGTTTGTCAAAGTCGGTCCGCTGGCCGGACCCGCCATCAAGGCGGTCGAAGATGGCGACATCAAATTTGTGCCCGATAACTGGAAAAATACCTACTTCGAATGGATGCGCAATATCGACGACTGGTGCATCTCGCGGCAGATCTGGTGGGGTCATCGTATCCCCGCCTGGTATGACGAAGCGGGCAACATCTACGTCGCCCGCACCGAAGAGGAGGCGCGTGCCGAGGCCTTCCTAAAATTAGGCAAAGAGGCGGTCCTGACCCAGGATACCGACGTGCTCGACACCTGGTTCTCCTCCGCGCTCTGGCCCTTCTCCACCCTTGGCTGGCCCGAAAAGACGCCCGAGCTTGCGACCTTCTACCCCACCAACGTACTGGTCACCGGCTTCGACATCATCTTCTTCTGGGTCGCTCGCATGATCATGATGGGGCTGAAATTCACAGGTCAGGTGCCCTTTAAAGAGGTCTACATCCACGGCCTGGTGCGCGATAGTCAAGGTCAGAAGATGTCGAAGTCAAAGGGTAACGTGCTCGATCCTATCGATCTGATCGACGGCATCGACCTCAGCTCGCTGATCGCCAAACGCATCAGCGGTCTGATGCAAACCGGCATGGCGGCCAAGATCGACAAGGCGACCCGCAGCGAATTTCCGGGCGGCATTCAACCCTTCGGTACCGATGCCTTGCGCTTCACCTTTGCCGCACTCGCCTCCACCGGTCGTGACATCAAGTTCGACCTCAACCGCATCGAGGGCTACCGCAACTTCTGCAACAAGCTCTGGAACGCCGCCCGCTACGTGCTGATGAACACCGAAGGCCACAACTGCGGGCAGCATGGCGGCGATGTGGTGCAGAGCATGGCCGACCGCTGGATCCTCAGCCGTCTACAACGCACCATTGACGAGGTTACTCAGGCGCTTGAGAGCTATCGCCTCGACCACGCCGCCCAGGCCATCTACGAGTTCACCTGGAACGAATACTGCGACTGGTATCTGGAACTCTCCAAGGTAGTGCTCAACAACAGCGACAGCAGTGCAGCGCAACTACGCGGCAGCCGCCAGACCCTGGTGCAGGTGCTGGAGAGTCTGCTACGACTGGCCCATCCACTGATGCCC
This sequence comes from Tenderia sp. (SeqCode), assembly GCA_043779675.1. GTDB lineage: Bacteria > Pseudomonadota > Gammaproteobacteria > Tenderiales > Tenderiaceae > JAKFXL01. The sequence continues at coordinate 1,767 of JAYWDX010000065.1, read as the reverse complement.
TTCATCACCGAAGAGATCTGGCAACGCGTCGCGCCGCTAGCGGGCAGTAAGGGCGAGACCATCATGCGTCAGCCCTACCCCATCAAAAACGACCACCACCACAACCCCGCCATCGAAACCGAGATGGGCTGGGTAATGAGCTTCATCCTTGGCGTGCGTACCATTCGCGGCGAGATGAACATCTCCCCTGGCAAACCACTGCCGGTACTGCTGCAAAATGGCGATGACAAAGATCAACAGCGCTTGATGCGCAACAGCAACTACCTCACCCACCTGGCGCGCCTTGAATCGATCACATGGCTTGACGCCGACACCGCAGCGCCAGAGAGCGCCACCGCGTTGGTGGGCGAGATGAAGCTGCTGATCCCCATGGCTGGCCTGATCAATAAAGAGGACGAGCTGGCCCGTCTCAACAAACAAATCGAAAAAATGCAGGGCGATCTGAGCCGCATCGAAGGCAAACTGACCAACGAAAGCTTCATCAGCAAGGCCCCTGCGGCGGTCGTTGAGAAAGAGCACCAGAAGATAACCGAGATGCGCCTAACACTAGTGCAACTCGGGGAACAGATCGCGCGTATCCAGAGTCTCTAGGTAATCACCGGCGAGGCTTGCTACCAGCAAACCTCGCCAGTTTCATTAAAACAACTAATCCCCCAGTTTGGTCAACAGCGCCTGCACCGCTTGCCGCTCCGGAAAGTCACGTTCCTGCTGTAACAACCGTCGTAGCTCTTTGCGTGCATCCTCCCGCTTGCCCTGCTGAACCAACACTGCCGCCAGATGGTACTTAATGGTTAACATATCCGGCCGTTTTTTGCCGCCTCCTGCAGCACTTCAACGGCACGGTTGTCTCCCCTTTTTGTATCAGGACCACCCCTAGCGTATCCATCACCCCAACATCATCGGGCACCAATTTGCGTGCCTTTTCCGCATGTGCCAACGCCTTCTGCGGCTCTTTCTCGCGCAGCAACCAGGCCAATTGTTCAGGACGATGGCGTTGTTAGGTGCCAGTTCCACCACACGGCCAAAGGCTGCTGTAGCTTCAGCGTTACGCTCAAGCTGCAAGTAGCTATTAGCCAACATGAACTGAGCGGCAACATCCTGCGGGTTCTGCTTCAACCAACTGCTGAGTATCGCAACGTGTTCATCACGCTTACCGGTCTGCCACTGCGCCCCCGCCAACCCGATCACCCAGGAACTATTCTCAGGAAAGCATTTATGCAGGCGGTCATATACCTCAACAGCCTTGGCATAATCCTTCTCTTTCAAGGCCAGCTGGCCTTCAATATCCGCGACTTTGGGGTGGTCTGGCTGGAGCTTTTTAAGTTCAGCAATACGCTTCCCGGCCTCTTTCAGATTCGCGTCCGATACTGCATACAACGCCATCACCCGCCCCGCCATTGGATGGTCTGGCGGAAGTTCCAGACCTTTGAACAACTCCTTGCGCAAACCTGCCTGATCCTTGTTCCTGGCATAGGCGCTGGCCAGCAGATGTAGCAAATGCCTGGATGGTGCATTTGCAATGACTGCTCGGATCTGTTCGATTAAATCAACGTGATCCGGATTCATGGGTAGCATGATCTTCAGTTAAGTCGCAAAGTTTTCTCATGGACCAGTAAAGCGCCAGGATTACCACTGTAATCGGGTAACCAACTATCAACACCGAACTTGCGCTGGCGGCCATGGAGAGCGAAGCGAGGGCCGCTAGTCCCGGATAGGCTACGCCGTCTGCCCTTTCGTAGTTAGGAGCGCTAGCGAGTGACGGAGAAA
>JAYWDX010000064.1:0-13052 GCA_043779675.1 Tenderia sp. (SeqCode) | reverse complement strand
TTTCAAAACCATCCAGATCCTGCTGCCCGCTGCCTTTGCCATCGCCATACTTGGCGCCATCGAATCGTTGCTCTGCGCTGTGGTACTTGATGGCATGAGCGGTAAACGCCACAGCGTCAACAGTGAACTGCTGGGCCAGGGCATTGGCAATATCGTCACGCCGTTTTTTGGCGGCATCACGGCGACGGCGGCGATTGCGCGCTCGGTGGTCAACTTCAAGGCTGGGGCGGAGTCGCCGGTGGCGGCGATGATTCATGCCCTGGTGGTATTGCTGGCGCTGGTGGTATTGGCGCAGGCACTTGCCTATGTGCCGATGGCGGGATTAGCGGCACTGCTGGTGATGGTGGCGTGGAAAATGAGCGAGGTGCCCAAGTCGTTGCATTTCGTCAAAACCGCACCACGTGATGACGTGGTGGTCTTTGTCACCTGCCTGACGCTAACGGTGCTGTTTGACATGGTCATCGCCATCACGGCCGGGGTGATGCTGGCGGCTCTGCTCTTCATGAAGGAGATCGCAGGCATGACCAAAATCAGCGAGATCACTCATCAGCCACGGCGGGTGCCAGATAAGCTGCCGCCAGGTTGGCGTGTCTACTCGATCAGCGGTCCGCTATTTTTTGCGGCGGCTGACCGTGTGTTTGGAGAACTCGCCATGTTGACCGATCAAACCAAGGGGGTCGTGATCTCTCTGGAGGGGGTGGGTGTACTCGATGCCGGCGGCATGGCGGCGCTACAAAAGTTTCTCGACCGCTGCCGTAAGCGTCAGACCCAGGTGATCATCAGCGACATCCAGCTGCAGCCACTCAAGACACTGCAACACGGCGACATGACGTCACAGCCGGGCCACTTCATCTTTACCGCAACACTGGATGAGGCACTGGCGTTAGTTCCACAACCTGAAGTAGAGGTATGACTACTGCTTGGCTTTTAAACGAAACAGCCCATTGGCGCCACTGTCGCTGGTGAAATAGAGCGCGCCATCAGGGCCAATCGCAACACCCACCGGGCGTGCCCAACGTTCACCGTTTGCCAACTGAAAGCCGTTGATCAGATCATCGACACGTTGCGCCTCATCCCCTTTAAAACGTACCACCACCAGCTTGGGTGGCCGCCGTGATGCTTTGGCGCCAAAAAACGAACCACTGGGATTGGTGCCCCAGGAGCCGTGCAATGCCACAACCGCATCACCTTCTAGCCGTTTATCCATTGCCCCTGTCGCTACAAAAGCCACCCCCATCGGTGCGTTACGCGCCGGGAAGGTGGCGACGGGTATTTCCACATCGGCCAGCGGACGTGGCGACGGCGAGTCAATACACTCATCACGCCTCAGCACATGGCCATCATATTGAAACCAGGGCATGCCATGAAAAGAGCCCGGCAGCAGACGGCTGAACGATTCCGGCGGCAGATCAAAGCCCCAGTGGTCGGGACCGTTGTTACTGGCATAGAGCGTTTTTGTTAGTGGATGCCAGTCAAAACCCACCGGGTTACGCAGCCCTGTAGCATGGCTCTGCCAAGTGGCCTTGCCATCCTGCTGCTGCAATACCATGACGCCACCACGTTGGGCATCAAGGGAATAACCCGCCCCCAAGTATTGATCGCTGCAATTGCCACTAATGCCAAGGCTGAGATAGATACGCCCATCCGGCCCCACCGCCACCGTGCGACTGTTGTGGCCGGAACCTGCGGGCAACGGCGCCAGCAGCCTGACCGACTCAGACGGAATCTTTTTTTGGCCCGGTTGGTAAGGGGCGCGGTAGAGGCCATCGCTCTGGGCGATCAAGATCTCGCCAGCACGAAACGCCACGCTGTGAGGGTAATCTGCAAGTTTCACCATCACCTCCGCCTCTGTGTAGGGTGGCAGCAGGCGATAGACGTTGCCGGACTTCGAGCCGATAAAAAGCTCACCCTTGTTGTTAAAAGTCGGCATGCGGGGGGCATCAAGGCGCTCTGTCAGAAGTTCGAGTCTGTAGCCGGTGGGGATCTTGAGCCGCTGTGATTCACCGTTAACAAGCAGCGTTTGCGTTTGGTAAACGAGCAGATCGGTTGCCGCTGCAACCGGCCCGGCCACCAGACAACAGGAAGCGATAAAAATTATTTTTGGCAGCTGTTTTGCCAATCTCATGACGATGGCTCCAGTGTGCATGGGCAGAAATGAGTATGGTGTTAACTCAACGACTCGGCAACGTCACCTGCACCATAAGGCCCCCAGTCGTTGTGACTGGTCAAAGCGGATAGTACCGCCATATTGATCGACAATCTCTTTAACGATGGCCAACCCTAAACCATGCCCGAGCGTTGATTCATCAAGACGCATACCACGTTGAGTGAGCTGATCACTCAGCTCGGCCGGGGCGCCAGGGCCATCATCTTCGATGGTGAAGGTCAACCCCGCTGCTTCGCTCACTGTCAGCAATACCAGACTGCTGGCCCACTTACAGGCGTTGTCGAGCAGGTTGCCAAACAGCTCCAGCATATCTTCACGATCGGCAGAGAAAAACTGCTCTGCTGGCAGATTCATTTCGATGGTGATCTGTTTGTTGGCATAGATACGTTCCAGTGTATCTGCCAGTGGCGTCAGCTCCTCACTCAACCAGAACTGCCAGCCTGGCACCGACGCCCCCGCCAGGCGCGCCCGTTTGAGTTGATAATCGAGCAGTTGACGGATCTTGTCACTCTGCTGACGCAGCTGCACCTCTGCCTCAGGTTGCGACTGTAGCGCTTCGCTATCGGCAAGACGTGAGAGCACCGTCAGCGGTGTTTTCAAGGCGTGAGCGAGATTACCCAGCGCGGTGCGCGAACGACTCAGGCGCTGCTGCATCAGCTCCAGCAGACGATTAAACTCCACCACCAGCGGCTGCACCTCCGTGGGCACATTTTCACATAGCCGCAACACCTCACCCTGCTCCAGCCGCGCCACATCGTCGCGCACCTGCTGCAAGGGGCGCAAACTCTGCTTGAGCAGCCACGTCTGCAGGATAACCACCACCAGCACCACTAGGATGATGATGGTGTAGTGGAACTGGAACTCACGCAAATCATCCGTCATTGGCGACATATCTTCCGCCACGGTGATGACAATGTCGTGCCCCTGTTTGTGAAACCGCTGCGACAGAACCAGAAGATTTTGCCCCTGCGGGCCGGGGCTGTAGACCGGCACATCAAAACGGTCGGGAAGGTGCAGCTCATCATCCCAAAGTGAGCGTGAGCTGAATGTCAGGCCATCGACCTTAACCAAATAGTAGTGACCGGAAAAAGGCATCTGAAAGACACCGTTGATGCGCTCTGGATTGAGTTCCTGCTCACCGCTAGTTTCATTCGGGCGTAACGCCCCGAGCAGATTGTCGCCTTCATATTGCAGATTAGAGAGTACGTACTCTTCGGTCATGTGGTGCATAGCATCGTTCACCACCCACCACTGGAACAAAAACAGAAACAATAGTCCCAACGTAATGCCAAAACCAAGCCGCCCCAGCAGTGATTTCATTAAGCACTGGGACCAAAGATGTAGCCCTGACCGCGACGCGTCTCTATCAACGCCTTGCCGAGCTTCTGACGCAGGCGGTTGACGTAGACCTCAATCACATTGCTGTCCTTATCAAAGTCATATTCGTAGACATGTTCGGTAAGCACGGCCTTGGAGAGCAGCTTGCCGGGGTGGAGCATAAAGTAACGCAATAGACGAAATTCGGTGCCGGTCAACTCAAAGGTTTCACCTGAAGCACTGGTGATTGTCTGACGCTCCCCGTCCAGCGCCAGCCCTGCCACCAGCAAGGCACCGCCAACCTGATCGTTGTGACGGCGAATCACCGCCTGGATGCGCGCCATCAACTCTTCTATATGAAACGGCTTGGCCATGTAATCATCAGCACCCACTTTGAAACCGTCCACCTTCTCATGCCAAGCGTCGCGGGCAGTAAGAATGATCACCGGCACCTTGTTGCCACTCTTGCGCCAGTTATGCAGCACCTCCAGCCCTGACCGTTGCGGCAACCCCAGATCCAGTACGATCAGATCGTATGGCTCTTCGCGCCCCATAAACTCAGCGTCCACGCCATTGACCGGCTTGCCCGTTTTGGCATCGAAGTAATACTCCCTGACCTCGCCTGTACTATCAACCACCTCGATCTCATAGAGGTAGAGACTACCTTTCTCTTCCAGTTCAACCTCAATCACACGGCCGGGATGGTACTTACGCACATAACTAAGGATCTGCTCAACGGCCACAATATCACCGGCCTCATGCAGCCGTTTAGCCTGGTTGCGATGGTCGCCATCGGCCAGGACAGCGCCGCATTCCATCATCAAGGCCAATGCAATTATCCAATGTGGACGCTTCATCATCTCTCACCCACTCATCCTGACGCTACTGTACTCAACATAGATTGCCTATCTTAATTCAGGCTGAAAACAGAAAGGCCGTCTTACCAATGACTGGCAAGACGGCCTTTTGTTGCTACGTTGTAACTACGCAGATTAGGCCAATGCAGCCTTCACCATCTTTTCCAGCTCACCCTGCTGAAGCAGCTCCAGGGTAATGTCGCAGCCACCGATCAGCTCACCCTTGATATAAAGCTGTGGAAAGGTAGGCCAGTTGGCATAGCGTGGCAGATTCTGAAACACGTCAGGATCTTCCAGCACGTTGTATACGTCATATTTGGCGTCCACAGAGTTCAGCGCCTGAACTACCCGCGCGGAGAAACCACACATCGGAAACTGCGCGGTACCTTTGATGTACACAACGATAGGTGCGCCTTCTACCTGCTGTTTGATCTTTTCAAGAACGTCCATACCTGCTCCTCTACCTAGATTTTATAACCACAATAAAGTTGACCATTGTACTCGGAAATTAGACTTAATAAAAACAGTGGGGAAAAAACATGGCTACACCCGCCTATTTCGAACCGCCCCAACCCCCGCCACCCGGCGTCGCCAGCGTCAGCCGTTCACCGGGCAGGGCATCAAAACAGACCTTGGCGGGCAGCATCTCGCCATCACGGCGATTAATACCGGCCTGACCCGGCCTGCCAACCCCCAAAGGTGATGGCTGCGGCGCTCAGTCAGCACGGTTGGCAAAGAGGGCGAGTTGAATTGCATCCATGATTGCCCATACTACCAAAGCTGTTGAAATAGACTACAATTCCAGCACAATGCTGACTGGGGCCACCTTGCATTAACCCTAGTGCTCGTTTAGACTAAATCCAACTGTTTTTATCAACTATTCAATCAGCTAGGAGCACAAACACCATGGCACATGAACTGCCTGCACTACCTTTTGCCAAAGATGCACTGATCCCGCACATGTCTGCCGAGACCTTTGATTACCACTACAGCAAACACCATCAGGCCTATGTCACTAACCTCAACAACCTGATCTCGGGCACCGAGTTCGAAAATCTCTCCCTGGAAGAGATCATCAAAAAGGCCTCCGGCGGCATCTATAACAACGCTGCTCAAGTCTGGAACCACACCTTTTTTTGGAACTGCATGAAACCAAACGGCGGTGGAGCGCCTACCGGCACCCTAGCCGATGCCATCGACAAAAAATGGGGCAGCCTGGACGAATTCAAAAAGGCCTTCCAGACCTCCGCTGTTGGCAACTTCGGCTCCGGCTGGACCTGGCTGGTGAAAAAAGCTGACGGCTCGCTGGAAATCGTCAACATGGGCGCCGCTGGCACCCCGCTGACCACCGGCGACAAGGCACTGCTGTGTGTTGACGTCTGGGAACACGCCTACTACATTGACCACCGCAACATGCGCCCAAAGTTTGTTGAAACATTCCTCGGCAACCTGGTCAACTGGGACTTTGTGGCCAAAAACTTCGTCGCATGACGACCTGGGAAGTGCCGATCATGGCGCCTCCCGATTTAGCTGTTATTTGCTTGGCAGCATAAATCACAGTAACATCAGCTTTTTCGCTGTAAGCAGCCCGTTACTGGGCTGCTTTTGTTTTTGGGGATCGAAAGATGACAGATGTGCTGATGTCTACCTACAAACGCCTGCCGGTGACCTTTGAACATGGTGAAGGGGTCTGGCTGTGGGATACACAAGGCAAACAGTATCTAGATGCACTTAGCGGTGTTGCTGTCTGCAGCCTGGGGCACGCCAATGCCAAGGTCGCCGACGCCATCTGCGCCCAGGCACGCACCCTAATTCATACCTCTAATATCTACGGCATCGGCAATCAGGCCAAACTGGCCAAAGTGCTGACCCGCATTTCCGGCATGGACAATGTTTTTTTTAGCAACTCCGGCGCCGAAGCCAACGAAACAGCGATCAAACTGGCAAGGCTCTATGGCCATAACAAAGACATTGCCAACCCCACCATCATCGTGATGGAAAACAGTTTTCATGGCCGTACCCTGGCCACGCTCACCGCCACCGGCAACCGCAAGATACAAGCGGGCTTTGAGCCATTGGTTCAAGGTTTTGTACGCGCCCCGTTCAACGACATCAAGGCGCTCGAAAAAATCGCCGCTCACAACAAGGATATCGTCGCTGTATTGGTGGAACCGGTACAGGGCGAAGGCGGTGTCTACATTCCCGCCAGCGACTATCTCGACAAGATACGCGCCCTCTGCGACAAACATGAGTGGCTGATGATGGTCGATGAGATCCAGACCGGAATGTGTCGTACAGGGAAATGGTTTGCCCATCAATACAGCCAAAGCGTGCCTGATGTCATGACCCTGGCCAAAGCCCTCGGTAACGGCGTGCCAATTGGCGCCTGTCTGGCACGCGGCAAAGCCGCATCACTATTTCAACCCGGCAACCATGGCTCCACCTTTGGTGGTAACCCGCTCGCCTGCGCCGCCGCCTTAGCAGTGGTAGATGAGATGGAGAGCCGCCATTTGGCCGCCAACGCCATCGCCATGGGAGAGCGTCTGGTCAATGGCCTGAAGAGCGCCTTAACCAACTGCACTCAGGTTAAAGCCATTCGTGGCTTAGGACTCATGGTCGGCATTGAACTGAGCGAGCCCTGCACCGAACTAGTACCACAGGCCCTAGAAAAAGGGCTACTGATCAACGTCACCGCCGAGCGGGTCATTCGCCTGCTGCCACCCTTGGTGATCGAAGCCACCGAAATCGACCGTATTGTCGATACCCTTGCCGCACTCATTAAGCTAAGGGCTTAACGTTTTTTAAGGTTTTTTCATGACTACCCGCCACTTCCTAACCCTGATGGACTTTACCCCCGCCGAGTTGCGGCGGCTTATCGAACGCGCGATCGAAATGAAAGCAATCCAGCGCTCTGGCCAGCTCTTCGAACCACTCAAAAACAAGGTGCTGGGCATGATTTTCGAAAAATCATCCACCCGTACCCGCGTCGCCTTTGAGACTGCCATGGCCCAAAGTGGCGGCCACGCCATCTTCCTCTCGCCCCGCGACACCCAATTAGGGCGCGGCGAACCCATCGAAGATACTGCGCGAGTGCTCTCACGCATGGTGGATATCATCATGATCCGCACCTTCGAGCACGAAAAAATCGAACACTTTGCAGCCCACTCCAGGGTGCCGGTCATTAACGCCCTCACCGATTCCCACCATCCCTGTCAATTGCTGGCCGACATGCAGACCTTCTTCGAGCTGCGCGGCGATATCCGGGGCAAAACCGTGGCCTGGATCGGTGATGGCCACAACATGTGCCACTCTTATATAAACGCCGCCCACCAGTTTGATTTCCATTTAAAGATAGCGACCCCCAAAGGTTATGAACCCGACGCTGCCTTGATACAGGCTGCCGCAGGTGCCGTTACTCTCACCAACACCCCGGAAGAGGCCGCCGCCGATGCTGACCTGATTGTCACCGACGTCTGGAGCAGCATGGGGCAGGAGGAGGAGATGGCACTACGCCGCCGTGTCTTTGCCGATTATCAAGTCACCAGCAGGCTGATGAAACTGGCCAAACCCGATTGCCTTTTCATGCACTGTTTGCCTGCCCACCGTGGCGAAGAGGTTAGTGACGAAGTACTAGAAGGACCGCAGAGCGTGGTCTGGGACGAAGCCGGAAACCGACTCCATTCACAAAAGGCGCTACTGGAGTTTTTACTAACAGGACGGTCCGGGGGATAAACCGACGCGGTTCACCGAAAAATCTCAATAAAAAAGGCGGACTAATCGGTCCGCCTTTTTAATCAGCTGCGTAACTGGCTTAGAGCTGTCCAGAAAGGTAATCAGCTACAGCCTGTATCTCGTTATCTGAAAGGTTTTTAGCGACACCCACCATCATCCCGGCAGGGTCATTAGCGCGCGCACCGCCACGGAACTCGGTGAGCTGCTTGATCAGGTAATCACGATGCTGGCCACCAATCACTGGAAAGGCTGACACAGCGGCAGACTTGCCCTTACCGGATTCACCATGGCAATTGATGCAACCGTAAACCCCGGTTTTAGGATTACCTTCACGGTAAAGCTTCTCTCCAGCAGCCAGTGTCTCCTTGGTGGGCTTGGTCAAAGTCCCCTTCATCTTCTGCTGGGCAAAATAGGAGCCAATGTCCCTGGCATCCTCATCTGAGGCGACCATGGCCGCCATACCCGCCATTGTTTCGTTATTGGTACGATGCCCTTTCTGGAAATCTTTAATCTGTTTAACGATGTAGCCGGCATACTGTCCGGCCAGTCGCGGGTTAGTGGCATCTTCGCTATTACCATCAGCGCCGTGACAACCACCACACAGACCCGCTTTCTCTTGACCGGCAGCGGCATCACCAATCGGCTCCGCCTGCAGGGCTGTTGTATAACATCCCATGACCATAACTACCGCTACTGCGGCAAAACGCACTTTTGCTGTCACAAACTTCATTTTTTCTCCCCTTAACGCCATCCTGAAACACTTCAACAATTTATTGAAAGTGCGGATTTTGTCCTGTTGATAAATTCGTGCATCAACCCCTCCCCAGGGGCCAATTACGAAGTTGATGATATCACTATGACTTATTTTTGCCATACTGCCGGGGCAATAAACGGTGAAAACCCAATCATCTCCTAATTAATCGGCAAAAATTAACCACTACTCTTTCACGCTCCTTAACCAAAACAAAAACAGCTAACTCTTTAAATCCACGCCTTATATCATGTCAACAAACAGAACATTATCAATTCCTATACCTGATGGCGCTCATCTTTAGCAACATAACAATCAACACTACTCCGCAGTCAATCCAGCGCTGACCATCAACGCTCGCACATACTGCACCGGGATTGCGTAAGAGATGCCGCTGGGCTTTTCAATGACACTCTCTTTGGTATCCTTAACAAAGACACTATTGAGCACCCCCATCACCTCTCCCGTTTCAGGATCATATACCGGACTGCCACTGTTGCCTGGATAGGCGATGGCATCGAGCTGAAAGACCTTAAACTCAGTCAGCATCCGTTTAATCATTCGGGGATTGAGTTGACTTGCATTATCCACCGGCTGCACCACAGGGGTAATGGCAGAAATCATCGCCCTGTGGGTTACCGCGTGATAGCCCAAAACACTGCCGATGGGAAATCCCGTAATCAAGTGATCCTGGCCCTCTTTAACCTTTTGGGAATCCCCCAGCTGCAATGCTGGCAAAGGCGAATCTGTAAATTTCAAAATGGCAACATCGTGACTTTTATCCTGAATCACAACCATCGCCAAACGCACACCTTTCTCATCATCCCCAGCGCCAGGAACAACAATCACCAGCGTCTCTTTTTTATCAGGATCAAGAAAGCCTGGAATATTATGGGCATTGGTCACGACATGGCGGCCATCCGCCACCACAAAGCCGGTACCGATAAAGGACAACGACGGTTGCCGTAGTGGTTGATGGCTGGCGATGGCCACAACACTCGGCTTCACTGCCGCAATGACACGCGAATAGTCTGCCGCCCAACCCTGCGGGGTCACTATGCAAATCAGCAAAGAGAGCAGCGCACTGCACAGGTGCCTGAGGCACAAACAGTTCCAATAGCTACTTTTCAAGAGTCCCTCCATTAAGTATGACGCTCAAGTACCTATAATTTGAACCGACAAACCCCACTTAGGGGATATAATAATTTTCGTCCGACAGCATAGCCTATAACACCGGCCATGGCTGATATCGGTCTAACAACTAAACCAGGACGCAGTGCGCAGACTCCATGACAGACCTACTCTTCAACCTGATCAGACACTCCGCCGAACAGCGCCCCCAACAGATCGCGCTACAACACAAAAACAGCAGCCACAGCTATGCAACCCTGGCGCTTGAGGTCGAGTCTATCGCCCACATCCTGCTCGACATCGGCCTGGGACGCGACGAACGTGTCGCCATCTACCTACCCAAACTACCTGAAACTGTAGTCTCATTTTTTGCCGTCAGCCATGCTGGCGGGGTGTTTGTGCCCATCAATCCACTGCTCAAAGCCCCGCAGGTCGGCTATATTCTCAACGATTGCAACGTACGGATGCTGGTCACCTCCAAGGAGCGTTACGAACAGCTCAAAGAGACTCTGCCGCAGTGCCACGACCTGCATACCATCATACTCGTCAATTGCGAAGCTGCTGACCTGCCAAATGATCCTGGCTTTAACTATCTTGCTTGGGGCGACCTGCGCATACTCAACGTTGGCAAACAGCCGCATCGCCGCATCGATGCCGACATGGCGGCCATCCTCTACACCTCTGGCAGCACCGGCAAACCCAAAGGGGTTGTGCTCTCCCACAAGAACATGGTGGCGGGGGCCAGGAGTGTGGCCGAATATCTGCAAAACAGCCACGAAGACCGTCTACTCGCCGTGCTGCCCTTCAGTTTTGATTATGGTTTTAGCCAACTCAGCACCGCCTTTCACAGCGGTGCCACAACCGTTTTGATGGACTATCTGCTACCCCGTGATGTGGTAAAGATGGTCGCCAAGGCACAGATTACCGGTTTGGCGGGGGTGCCGCCCCTCTGGAATCAACTGGCTGAGCTTGAGTGGCCAGCGGAGGCGCTCGATTCGTTGCGCTACATGACCAACTCCGGTGGCGCCATGCCCAAAACCACCCTGGCCAGGCTGCGCGCCTCCCTGCCCAAGAGCAAATTTTTCCTCATGTATGGCCTTACCGAGGCATTTCGTTCCACTTATCTGCCTCCAGAAGAGATCGACAACCGCCCCGACTCCATGGGTAAGGCGATCCCCAATGCCGAGATCATGGTGGTACGTGAAGATGGCAGCCCCTGCGCACCGGGTGAACCGGGGGAGCTGGTGCATCGCGGTGCCCTTGTCGCCATGGGCTATTGGAATGATCCAGGCAAGACCGCCGAGCGTTTCAAACCGCTACCGGGGCAAAATCCGGCGCTCACCCTCACCGAGATTGCCGTCTGGTCCGGCGACACGGTCAAAATGGACGATGCAGGCTACCTCTACTTTGTGGCGCGACGCGACGACATGATCAAAACCTCCGGCTATCGTGTCAGCCCCACCGAGGTGGAAGAGGTCGTTTACGCCAGCCAACTAGTCGGCGAGGTGGTGGCCTTGGGCATCCCCCACCCCACCCTTGGCCAGGCCATTGTCCTGGTGGCCACACCGAATAAACGTGGTGAACTGAATGCAGAACAGATCCTCAGCCACTGCAAGCAGCAGCTGCCCAACTTCATGGTGCCGCAAGCCGTTGAAAGGCGCGACAACCTACCACGCAACCCCAACGGCAAGATCGATCGCAAACTGCTCAGCAGCGAATACCTGAATCTGTTCAGCTGTTAAAGATGGAGTTACCTGTGAAAGATAAACCCGTACACGCCCCCATGGAGCAGTTCCCCGTCGTCAACGGCGAACTCCATATCGGCGGCATCCCCATCACCCGGCTGGCGCAACGTGTCGGCCAGACCCCGTTTTATGCCTATGGCCGCAGATTGATTACTGAGCGTGTCCAATATCTGCGCGATTCACTGCCGAAGGAACTGCGCCTCCACTACGCCATCAAGGCCAACCCCATGCCCGCCGTGGTGCAGCACCTCGCCGGGCTGGTGGATGGCTTCGACCTTGCCTCCGCCGGGGAGATGAAGACCGCACTTGATACCACCATGCCAGCAGCAAAAATCAGCATTGCTGGCCCGGGCAAAACCGACAAAGAGCTGCGCCAAGCCATCGCCGCCGCCATCACCATTAACCTGGAGTCCGAAGGCGAGATGCGCCGCGCCGCGCTGATAGGCGCCGAATTAGGCATCACGCCGCGTGTCGCGGTGCGGGTAAACCCAGACTACGATCTCAAATCCTCCGGCATGAAAATGGGGGGCGGCCCGAAACCGTTTGGCATCGATGCCGAACGGGTGCCCGCCATGCTCAAGGAGATGACGGTTATGAACCTGGAGTTCAGCGGCTTTCACATCTTCTGGGGTTCACAAAACCTTAACCCCGCAGCGATCATGGAGGCCCATGAAAAGACGCTCGAGCTGGCAATACAACTCAGTGATGCCTCCAACCACCAGCCCCACCACCTGAATATCGGCGGTGGCCTGGGCATCCCCTACTTCCCCGGTGAAACACGGCTCGATCTGCGCCCCATCGGCGACAACCTCGATAAGCTGATCACAAAATTCAAACAAAAGCTGCCCAGCACAGCGCTCATTACCGAGCTGGGGCGTTTTATCGTCGGCGAAGCGGGGCTTTATGTCTGTCGGGTCATTGATATCAAGGAGTCGCGCGGCGAAAAATTTGTAGTGACCGATGGCGGCCTGCATCACCACCTCGCCGCCTCGGGCAATTTTGGCCAGGTGATCCGCAAGAATTATCCGGTCGCTATCGCCAATCGCATGGGGGCCAGAGAGCATGAAAACATCAGCATCGTTGGCCCGCTCTGCACACCACTCGATCTGCTGGGCAATAAGATTGAACTACCCAAAGCCGAAATTGGCGACCTGGTCGTTGTCTATCAATCGGGGGCCTATGGCCTGACTGCCAGCCCGGAGAAGTTTTTAAGCCACCCAGCGGCATGCGAGCTGCTACTCTGAAACAACACGGCTAGTATTGAAACCCATAAATAACGAAACATGTATTATGCTGTTTCATCCTCACCCCATGGCGAGGAGTTGGCTATGCGACAGACTGAACTGCATCTC
>JAYWDX010000063.1:0-5957 GCA_043779675.1 Tenderia sp. (SeqCode) | reverse complement strand
AAGTTATCCATGTACGGGCCGAAGAGTGCCACCTTGCCCAGGCGCGCCACCTCGATCAGGTTCTGGCCGCCGCGTGGGATGAGTGAGCCGCCCATGCAGACCAGCTCAGCACCGGCGATGAACTGTTGCAATTCGCCGAAGGTGTCGGCGAGGTAGAGCTGCGTTGCGTTAGTGACTACACCACTTTCACTGCGTACGGCAATGGCGCTGTTGAGTGGTCGTAGCTGTTTCAGGACAGTCTCTTTGCGCACGGGGTGGCGCGGCACGATCACCAGCAGATGGTCTTTGCATAACGTCGATGCTAGCCATGCACGGCTGATCTGTAGCTCTTCATCATCGTGGCTGGAGGCGACGACGACGTAAGGGCGTGGCAGCGTGATTGGTTCGATGGCGCTTTGATTCACGGCGGCGAACTTGATGTTTTCCACCACGCTCACCTGTTCAATACCGGCGCCGAGTTGCACGAAGCGCTGCGCATCTTTTTCAGAGCGCGCCAGGATTTTGGTGACGTTAGCCAGCGCCTGCTGATAGAAGGCGTGGACCCATGCTGGACGATTGAGCGTGCGCTGCGAGAGGCGGCCATTGACGATCAGTAGCGGCAGCCGCTGTTTGCCACATTGATGGTAGAGCTGTGGCCAGAGTTCGGTCTCCATGATGACAACACAACGGGGCCGCATCTTTTTGAGCAGAGCGCGTGTGGCGTAGGCAAAGTCGAGTGGCAGATAGCAGTGTTCAATGCCCGGCAGTTTTTTCTGCGTCATGGCCGCACCGGTGGCGGTGACGGTGGAGACGATGATGGGCAGTGCCGGGTGGCGCTGTTGCAGCGTTTGAATCAGCGGCACGGCGGCGTTGACCTCACCCACTGAGGCCATGTGTATCCAGAGTGGGCGGTCATTGCGTTGCGGCAGCATCATTCCCAGCCGTTGCCACGCCAGGCGGCTATCCCGGTTTTGCCAGGCTTGCCATAGTGTGTGCAGCAACAGCAGTGGTGCCAGCGCCGTAAAGATGAGGCGATAGTGCCAGTGCGGTGTGGACGCCTTAGCGCGCATAAAGATCGACACCGTCCGGTTGGCTCTTGAAGCGGCGGTGCATCCAGAGATATTGCGTCGGCGCTTTGCGAATCTCGGTCTCTATCAAACTGTTGGTAAGGGTGGCGTCGGCAAGATCATCGCCAGAGGGGAAATTTTCCAGTGGTGGCAGCAGTGTCAGCTGATAACCGCTGCCGTCCTCACGTCGGTGGCAGAAGAAGGGGATGACGTTACAACCGGTCATCTTGGCGATGCGGGAGGTGGCGGTGAGTGTTGCCGCCGGGTTGCCAAAAAATGGCGCAAAGACGGCGTTGTGCTGGCCGAAGTCTTGGTCCAGTGCATACCAACAGGTGTGGCCGTGCTTGAGTGTTTTGATCAGCAGACGGATGTCATTGCGGTCGATGGCGCTTTCAAACTGAGCCTCGCGGCCGCCGCGCATCACCGCCTCGAAGAGCAGATTGCGATGCGGTTTGTACATCACATGAAATGGCGCGTGCAGCGCCAGCAGCCGACCACCGATCTCGAGACAGGTGAAGTGGGCGCTAAAAAGCAACACGCCGTTATCCTGCTGTTGTGCCGCATGTAGATGTTCAAGGCCATCGATGTGGCAGAGCGGTTCCAGTTTGTGGCGCGGCCCCCACCAGCTCCAGGCGATCTCAAAGAGCGAGATACCGGCGGCGCGAAAGCTCTCGCTCACTAATTGCCGCTGCTGGGTTGCATCTAACCCTGGAAAACAGCGGCGGATGTTGACTGCGGCGATGTGGCGACGGCGCGGGATGAAGCGGTACATGAACCAACCGGCAAAACTGCCGAGCCGGAGAATGCTGGCATAGGGGAGGTAACAGCTCAGGCGCAGCAGACTGAGCCAGAGCCAGAGTGGCCAGTAGCGCGGGGCAAGATAATCAGTGGCGTTGAATGGTGGGTTGGTGGTGCTCAATGGAATATGGATTCAGATGTAGGGTGCGCACTGCGCACCCTATTTGGCCGCCAGCCAGCTATTGATCTGCTGCAGGTC
Organism: Tenderia sp. (SeqCode); assembly: GCA_043779675.1. Lineage (GTDB taxonomy): Bacteria > Pseudomonadota > Gammaproteobacteria > Tenderiales > Tenderiaceae > JAKFXL01. The sequence continues at coordinate 3,914 of JAYWDX010000063.1, read as the reverse complement.
TTCCGCATCCAGCATGCCGGTGGCGCGTTGCAACCGCAAACTGGCAAGGATGTAGTCGTAACGGGAGCGGGCTAGGTCACGCTGGGCGCGGTAAAGCTCGCGGCGTGAATTAAGTACGTCTACCGTGGTACGGGTGCCAACGTTGTAACCGGCATCGGTGGCTTTGAGTGCACTCTCAGATGAGGTGACCGCCTGCTGCAGCGCCTTGACCCGGCTGATGCTTGCCTGAACGCCCAGATAGGCTTCGCTGGTATCTCGCTGCACGGCGCGACGCTGCTGTTCCAGGCTGTAACGGGCCTGATTGAGTTGGGCGCGGCTGGCGCTGACCGCTGCCGAGGTGCCGCCACCCTGATAGAGCGGCAGGTTGAAGGCGAGACCAAAGGTGGTGGTGTCGCTAACATTATCGCCATAACTACCCGCGTATTTAGAGTGCTGCTGGCTGGCGACAAAATCGAGTGTTGGTTGGTGACCGGCGCGGCTGATGTTGACCACTTCGCTGGCGGCATCAAGTGACGCCTGCGCGGCAATGATGTCGCGGTTATGCAGCAGGGCGTTCTCCAACCACTGCTCCTCGGCGGCCGGGTTTGGTTCGGCGAGTGTGATGTTGGCGCCGAGCGGCTGTAGTGTTTGTGGCAGTTGGCCGGTGAGCTGGCGCAGTGCCTGGCGGTTGACGGCTACCAGGTTCTGGGCGCTGATCTCGCTGGCGACGGCAAGATCAAAGGCGGCCTGCGCCTCGTGTACGTCGGTGATGGCGATGAGGCCCACATCAAAACGCTGTTTGCTTTGCTGTAGCTGACGTTCGATGGCGCTCTTTTCTGCTTGGGAAAATTCAAGATTGTCGCGTGCCGCCAGCACATTGAAGTAGGCCTCGGCCACCCGCACAATCAGGGTCTGATAGGTACTTTGCAGTTCGGCATTGACCTTGCGTTCAGCGGCGCGGGCTTGGTCGATGCTACCCAGCAGGTCTTTGCGATAGAGCGCCTGGCGCAAGGTCAGGCTGTAGGTGGTAGTGGTATTGTTATTGGCCCTGAGGAAGCTGGCGGCGCTGGCGGTAGAGTCCTGGTTAGTGTCGTTATAGTTGATGCCAAAATTGATATTGGGGCGGTAGGCGGCGTAGCTTTGACGACGGTTATAACCACTGGCTTCGACGGCGGATTGTTGCGCGCCCAGCACCGGATCGCTATCGAGCGCCAGTTGATAGATATGGATAAGATCCTCGGCCTGGCTTAGCGGTACATAAGTGGTCAGCGCCACAGGGGCAAGCAGAGCGGCAATCAGGCGCGGTAGAGTTTTCATGGCATCCAGTCCTGTAACAGATTCAGTAGCGCGGCATGTCGGGAGCAAGGTCACAGGCCCACGCCTCAACACCGCCGACGAGATTGATCAGTTTTTCAAATCCATGCGCTGCCAGAAGGGCGCCGGCACGCTGGCTGCGCATGCCGTGATGGCAGATCAATACGTACTCGTGCTCCGGATCAAGGGTGGCGACCGCATCCTGGATACGTGTCAATGGGATATTGATGGAGCCTTCCAGGGCGCAGAATTCAAATTCAGACGGCTCGCGCACATCCAGCAATACCGGTTTGGTGGTGGCTGCTTGCAGGTGGTGTTGTAGTTGAGTGGGGGTGAGCTGGAGCACGATAGCCGTCCGATATTTTAAGTATAAGTAATTTCTAATTTAGATGGTTGGTTTTAGAAAGTAAACCGTTGTGGCTGCGATGCATTGATAAGGGGGGGAATGCAGGTCTCAAACAGAGATTCGCTGCTCCACTCGTTGTCGCCGGTACGAGTGATCAGGATCGCCTCCATCACGGGTGCATCACCGACTATGGTCACCAGTCGGCCGCCGCGATTGAGGCTCTTCTGGAACGTTTCGGGCAACACCGGCAGTGAACCATTGATAATAATGACGTCGTAGGGAGCGGATTGATCCCAGCCACGGGCGGCATCGGCTACTTCCAGCGTGACGTTGTTGATCCCCTGACTGTCGAGACTTTTGCGCGCTTGGGCACTGTTTTTGGCGTCGATATCAACACTAAAAACTTGGCGACAACCGTGTGCCAGCAGGGCAGTCAGGTAACCGCTGCCAGTGCCAACTTCCAGGGCAATGTCGAGTGGATCGATGTTTGCGGCCTGGAGCATGCGACCAACCACTTTGGGCGAGAGCATCACTTGGCCCTGGCCAAGCGGGATCTCGGTATCGGCGTAGGCCAGTCCTTCATAGCCAGCGGGAACAAACGCCTCGCGCGGGATCGCTGTCATCAGTTCGAGTATTTTAGAGTCCAGTACATCCCAGGGACGGATCTGTTGCTCAATCATGTTGAAGCGGGCCTGTTCGATGTTCAGCATTCTCAATTATCTCCCCATACCGCATGGTTGTTGTATTTACAGAACCGTGGAGATTAAGCGCTTTGCTGTTTTGAGGCAAGCCATGGTGCTGGCAGAGCCAGTGCAAAAGGGGCGTTGACGCGGCTGGCAAACTTGCAAAAAGGGGTTTCCTGAGATACCTTGTGACCGTTGCTAGGGGTGCCCATTCTATATATTGTTGAGATACGGCTGAGATCACACCCTTTGAACCTGACCCGGTTAATGCCGGTGTAGGGAAGCAGTTGTGTCGTTGTCCGCACTGATACGCACCCCGCTTCTCCCTCGATTAATTTGTATCTGTCCACCTCCAGAGGTCTATCCCCATGAGCGCGATTCCAGAAAAGTTCCTGAAAAAAACAGCACAGGTATCGGAAGAGATTATTCGTCCCTTTGCCAATTCCAAAAAGATCTATGTCACAGGATCGCGCCCGGATATCCGGGTACCGATGCGTCAGATCAGCCAGTCGCCGACCCAAAGCGATAGTGGCCTGGAGATCAATCCCCCTATTTATGTTTACGATACCTCCGGTCCCTATAGCGATCCAGCAGTGAGTATCAACCTGCTGGCCGGCATGCCCGACGTGCGTAGCCCATGGATCAATGAGCGTAACGATACCGAACAGCTGGCGGGCCCCAGCTCTGAATTTGGTGCTCAGCGCCAATATGATCCAGCCCTGGCCCATCTGCGTTTTGAGCATATCCGCAATCCATTGCGCGCCAAGGCCGGTGCCAACGTCTCGCAGATGCACTACGCCCGTAAGGGGATCATCACCCCTGAGATGGAGTATGTGGCCATCCGCGAAAACTGCCGACTGCAGGAGCTGAAGGCCGATCCGCGCTACAGCAAACTGCTGCGCCAACACCCCGGCCACTCCTGGGGTGCCAACATCCCTGATGAGATCACCCCGGAGTTTGTCCGCAGCGAGATCGCCTCCGGCCGCGCCATCATCCCCGCCAACATCAACCACCCGGAGCTGGAGCCAATGATCATCGGCCGCAACTTCCGCGTGAAGATCAATACCAACATCGGTAACTCTGCTGTCAGCTCCTCGATTGAAGAAGAGGTGGAGAAAATGGTCTGGTCGGCGCGTTGGGGCGGCGATACCCTGATGGATCTCTCCACCGGCAAGAACATTCACGAAACGCGTGAGTGGATCCTGCGTAACGCACCGATGCCGATCGGTACCGTGCCGATCTATCAGGCGCTGGAGAAGGTCAATGGCAAGGCCGAAGATCTGACCTGGGAACTGTTTCGCGATACGCTCATCGAGCAGGCCGAGCAGGGCGTTGACTACTTCACCATCCACGCCGGGGTGCTGCTGCGCTATGTGCCGCTCACCGCCGATCGTGTTACAGGCATCGTCTCACGCGGCGGCTCGATCATGGCCAAGTGGTGCCTCTCTCATCACCAAGAGAACTTCCTCTACACCCACTTCGAGGATATCTGCGCGATCATGAAGGCCTACGACGTCAGCTTCTCTCTGGGTGACGGCCTACGCCCCGGTTGCCTGGCCGATGCCAACGACGCGGCGCAGTTTGGTGAGTTG
>JAYWDX010000062.1:0-13993 GCA_043779675.1 Tenderia sp. (SeqCode) | reverse complement strand
TTCCATATTGCCGGTAAGATGCAACTCAATTTCACGATCCGCCGGGCGCGCGACAAGCGGCCCGCCGATGGTGTGCAGATCCGCATACGTCAGCACGCGCCGGCCGTTGTTGCGCAGGCCGATGCCGGGATCGTCGAGGTTGGTGCGTGGAGTATCGACGCGCATGTCGACGCTCGGGCCGTACTCGGTCTTGGCATGATTCACGCGCACCGTTTTTGCGCCCACGGCGTGCTTGCTGTGATCCATGGCCATGCCGCCGTGAGCGCTGTGATTCATCGCGCCCATTCCGCCGCCCATGTCGCCCATCATGTCTCCCATGGTGAGCGGTTCGGGTTTGTCCAGCGCCGGAACCACCGCCGTCATGCCGGCGCGCGGCGCGAGCATGCCGCGCGCGAAGCCGGTACGATCCATGGACTGGGCGAAGATCGTGTAGGCCTCGTCCTTGGGACTGACAATCACGTCATAGGTCTCCGCGACACCAATGCGGAGTTCGTCCACCGTCACCGGCTCGACGTCCTGGCCATCAGCCTGCACCACTGTCATCTGGAGCCCGGGGATGCGCACGTCAAAGAACGTCATCGCACCGGCGTTAATGAAGCGCAGCCGCACCTTCTCACCCGGATGGAACAGGCCGGTCCAGTTGCCGGCCGGCGTGACGCCGTTCATGAGATAGGTGTAGGTGTAAGCGGAGATGTCGGCCAGATCGGTCGGGTTCATACGCATCTGGTTCCACATTTTGCGTTTGTCGATGGCGGCACCGAACCCCTCCTTGGCGACATCGCGGAAGAAATCGACCGCCGTGGGCTGGTTGAAGTTGTAGTAGTCGCTTTGTATCTTGAGCTTGGCAAGCACCCGATGCGGATCCTCATCGGTCCAGTCGGACAACTGCACCACGTAGTCGCGGTCGGCGCTGATTGGGTCGCGACCAGTGGCCGGCTCGATGATGATGGCGCCGTACATACCGCGCTGCTCCTGCATGCCGGAGTGCGAGTGGTACCAATAGGTGCCACTCGGGGTGCCGGTCTGCGCCACCTTGAAGCGATAGGTAAAGGTTTCCCCGGGCGGGATGCCTTCAAAGCTAATGCCAGGCACACCGTCCATCTCAAACGGCAGGATGATGCCGTGCCAGTGGATAGAGGTCGCTTCACTCAAGCGATTGATGACACGAATAGTGATCGTGTCGCCCTCGCGCCAACGCAAGGTGGGGGCAGGGGTCGAACCATTAATGGTAGTGGCCATGCGCGGCGTACCGGTAAAGTTAACGGGGGACTCTGCCACCGTAAGCTCAAACTCCGTGCCGCTGAGTATAGGTGCCGTACCGGTAGCCGTCAGCCCTTGCACTGGTGCTTGTGGCTGCGCCCACGCTGGTTTAATAATAGGTGCCAGCCCTACCAAGACACCCCCAGCGACCAGCCCCTGCACAAAACGTCGGCGCGGCAAACTGGCCAATGGTGGAGTGGGTTGAAAAGTTCGTTTCATGTTTACAGCTCCTTAACTGAGTTATCGCCACCGGGTTGCGGTGCCAGTGTGCAAAATCCTTGTGCTGGCACACCCAGGGCGGCATTGAATTTACTGGAGAGATTCTGGAATGCGATCAAACCCGTCAGCTCGATGATAGCGTCATCATCAAAATATTGCCGCAAACGCTGGAAGTGGCGCTCTGTTGGCCGTTGACCGGTATGGGTCACCACTTCAGCATAGTCGAGCGCGGCTTGCTCCTTATCCGAAAACAGACCACTGCTTTTATATTCCGCCAGCGCCAACAGCTTTGCTGTGCTGATATCACGTTTAAGCGCCGTCGCTGAGTTGATGTCAACACAGAATGAACACCAGTTGATCTGCGAGACCCGCACAGTGATCAAGGTTCGCAGCGCTGGCTCCAGCGGCGATGAGCGCCGATCCAAGGCGCCATACAACAGCGCCAATGCAGCAAACACCTTGGGGGTACGTCCCCACAAACGGGCCGGTTCAAGCACCGCACCATACTTTCGTTTTTGATTCCAGAAAAAAATCTTCACATACCAAGGGAAACGCTGCCCTGTACTTGTAGCAATATTCGACATAACGCTGTTCCCCTTGATAAGCAGACCTAACCAGTGAAATTAACTACCCGAGAAATAGACTCCGCCCTGATGTTTTACACCATCAGAAGTTTTGAACTGAACCATCAACTGATGTTTGCCAGAGTGGCCCAAGTCATATCCCGCCATGTACCAGTCGCCCATCTTCATGGTCGCCTTGGTTTCGGCGTTACCATTGGGGTGAACTACTTTGGTATTGACCGCCACGTCCGACAGAGTCTTGCCAGCCTGCTCCACCTTGATCATAAAGTCATGAGTGCCGCCCATCTCATTACCTGGCCGAGCCTTCATCACTTGAATAGTGACGTTGTAGCCATCAATCTGCTTTTGCTCCAAAAAGGTAGCGCTGGCCGGTGTGGCCGCAGAATCCATCGGCATCTTATGAGGGGCACTGGCTCCAGCATGGCCATGGTCGCCGGATGCGTATGTAAGTGGCGCCATTGCCAGCATGGTGGTAAATGCAAAACTCATCGTAAGTAACTTGTTATGTTTCATAAACGTCCCCTATGTAGTTGAAGATAGTCTGTATTGGAACCGCAACCAAGCTGATCCTAGGGCCTTACGATAACTGCACACCGCTGTCGCCAAGGTGACGGCCGCATTACAAACTTGTAATGTTGCTGTCATCCTGGTGGCAGAGGCGATAAATTACTCTGGAAATTACCCTGGCGCTCAAAACTACCTTAACGGGCAATGGCGTAAAACAGATAGGCAGACCATGAAGCTTTTGATCGTTGAAGATGAAGTTAAAACTGGCGAGTACCTCAAGCAGGGGCTAAGCGAGGCAGGATTTATTGTTGACCTGAGCCACAATGGCCTGGACGGCCACCACCTAGCGATGACCGAATCTTATGACCTGATCATCCTCGATGTGATGCTACCTGATGTGGATGGCTGGCGAATTTTGAAATCACTGCGTGAGGCGGACAAAAAAGCGCCCGTGCTCTTCCTCACCGCCCGCGACAGCGTTGATGACCGTGTCAAAGGGCTGGAGCTGGGCGCGGATGACTACCTCGTCAAACCCTTTGTCTTTGCCGAGCTGCTGGCGCGTGTACGGACCCTATTACGACGCGGCGCCAGCCATGCTATCGAATTGAGTCTGAAAATCGCCGATCTGGAGCTTGATCTGGCGCGTCATCGCGCCAGCCGTGGCGGCCAGCGCATCCATCTCACCGCCAAAGAGTTTGCCCTGCTGGAACTGCTAGTACGGCGTCAGGGTGAGGTATTGCCACGGTCGTTGATTGCATCACAGGTCTGGGATATGAATTTCGATAGCGACACCAATGTCATCGACGTCGCCATCCGCCGCCTGCGCGCCAAGATCGACGACAGATTCGAGCCAAAGCTAATCCACACCGTGCGCGGCATGGGTTACATGATCGACACACCGGACGCCTCATGAGCCAGCGCCCCATCTCTTTGACGCTACGGCTGACCCTGCTATTTGGCGCTGCCTCCGCCGTGGTATTGCTGACCTTCGGCTGGATCATAGAGCGCTCGCTTGAACACCATTTCAGCGCTGGAGACATCAACGAACTCAAGGTGATCGCCCGATCGCTGGAGCAGTCACTCACCACGCTGCACTCCGAGGCCGAGCTGGCGCGCACCAAACAACGCCTCGACGATCTCTTGGTGGGGCATCACGGCGCACTGCTCCATATCAGCGATGCAACGGGCCAAGTTCTCTACGCCAGTCCCGGACCCGATTTTTCAACAGCGCCCCTGCCCAGCGCCGGACAACAATCAGCCACATTGGTGCAACAGTGGAGTGATGGCAACCATAACTACCGACTTCTGATTCAGCACATGTCTGTGCCTGCTGGCGCGTACACAGTCATCATCGCCGTCGCCACCGATTTTCATCGCCACTTTCTCAACAACTTCCATCGTACCCTTTGGTTCATGATCATGGGCGGCATTATGGTAATGGGGCTGATGGGATGGATTGCGGTGCGCCAGGGGCACCGGCCACTGCGCCGCATCATCGGCCAAATTCGCAAGATCAGCGCCAATCAGCTGAGCACCCGTCTCACCCCCGCAGGTGTGCCGGCTGAACTCGCCGAACTGGCGCATTCGTTCAATGAACTCTTGCAACGACTGGAGGAGTCATTCACCCGTCTCTCCAACTTCTCCGCCGACATCGCCCACGAACTGCGCACCCCCGTCACCAATCTGATGACCCAGACCCAAGTCAGCCTCTCCCAGACACGCGGCGTTACCGAATATCAGGAGATTCTCTACTCCAACATGGAAGAGTATGAACGCATGGCGCAGATGATCGGTGACATGCTGTTTCTGGCCAAGGCCGACAACGGACTGAATCCACCTGCAACAGTCGCCGTCGATCTGGCGGCGGAACTAGCCAATCTGTTCGATTACTACGGAGCCTGGGCGGAAGAACAGGGGGTATCACTCACTCTCAAGGGGAGTGCAACTATTGAGTGTGACCGTTTGATGTTACGGCGGGCGCTGAGCAACCTGCTCAGCAACGCCATCCGCCATACACCACCCGGTATGGGCGTCACTGTGGAGCTTGGCCACAGCAACAATGAAGTGGTGATCGCCGTGCAAAATCCTAGCGCCCCAATCCCTGCCGAACACCTGCCGCATCTCTTCGACCGCTTTTATCGCATCGACCCATCACGCCAACGCAGCAGTGAAGGGGCAGGGCTTGGGCTGGCCATTGTCAAATCGATCATCGACATCCATGGCGGCAAAATTGTGGCCCGCTCTGACAAAAACACCACCGAATTTCAGATAACGCTGAGCGCCAGAGCATAGCTCTGTTGCTCAGATTTATTTATAGTTGTTGAACTATCGCGCTGTTACCGCGCAAGCAGTGATCTCGTAAACACACGTGGTTGGGGTAGCGCTGATACACAACAATTAAATTGGCAGAAGCTGCCGATGAATTAAACTTGGTCTGACAGCTGCTTCACCAATTGTGATAACTGTCTGACCAAGTCTGGATAGCTATAAATCAGGCGCAGGGGCCCAACTATTTTTCTTCGTTTTTAGCTGCCAGCTCAATCCCTTCAAGCAACTTCTCGTCCAGCACAGGTAGCGTTGTAAGGCTTTGTGCATCCTCAACCAACGGCTTAAGCTGCTCGTATATGGTTTCACAATAGGTGTGCAAAGCGCGATGCTGCTCTGCCAACTTGCCACCTTGTTCAACGGCAGCCTTCAGCGTCATGACTCGCTGCTCCTGAGTACGCTTCTCTTTGCGCAAAGAGACAACTTCATTTGAGACAAGCTTACGTGCCTCAGACTCTTCATCCTTCTGCTTCTTAAGCGTCTTGAGCTTTTTGAGCACATTTTCCGGCGTATCGGCCAGAATTTTATTAATCGTTTTAACAGCCTTATCTTTTTCTGCCAGCTGAGCCTTAATATTTGTCAGCTCTTTCTCTTGAGCTTCGCGTAGCGCAACGATCATCAGCTCGATTTTACGCTGACCCGCCAAGGCACCTTCTTTAGCAGCTTCTGACAACATTTGCGCCCGCTCACTGAGAGCCACTTTCTTTTCCATGATGCCAATGGCTATCTGGGCGTGTTCTTGAGTCTCTTTGATGTTGACGTCGGCTTCAATGGATCTCTTGATAGCCGCATCCAATGTGGTTTTTAGCACTTCCGCACTAGAGTCTGGATCTATTCCCAGTGCATCACACGCAGTCCTCATTAATATCTGCTTGCCTATGGCAAGTTCTTTCCATACTTTTAATTGCAATTGCAAATCAGCTTGGTCCACATATTTCTCCGGATTGGTTAAGGGGGGTATCTCTTCAAGGGGCGTTATTGTACCCGAAAATGAGCCGATCGGGCCGTTTCGCGTGTGCAGGGAAGGTTGACTCACGCCCCGATGCTCCTTTCACCCCTCATTACCCCGTCGTACAGCCCCTTTTTTCACCGCGCAGCAAGCATCAAACCAAGGCCCACCCCCACCGCCAAGCCAGCTTTTGCCGCCTTTTTACCGCAGCAACCCGCCACGGAAAGGGCTGTAATTAACCGCGCCTTGACTAAGGCAGCAGATGTTCTAGACCAACTTCCCCTTGAGGAAACTAACGATCTGCGCCAGCGGGATGAACTGATTCTCACCATCACGGCGCCCCTTATACTCCAGCTCGCCTTTATCCAACCCCTTCTCGCTAAAGACAATACGATGAGGCAGACCAATCAGCTCCATGTCGGAGAACATTACGCCAGGACGCTCTTTGCGATCATCAAACAGCACTTCGATACCAGCGGTGACCAGCTCGTCATAAAGTTTCTCCGCCGCATCACGCAGGCGCTGTGACTTGTGCATGTTCAGTGGGATCAGCACCACCTGGAAGGGGGCGATGGCAGCGGGCCAAATGATGCCCTGCTCATCGTTATTCTGTTCAATGGCGGCGGCAACGATGCGCGAAACACCGATCCCGTAACAACCCATGGTCATGACCACTGGCCGACCATCTTCGCCCTGGACGTTGGCCTTCATCGCCTCGCTGTATTTACGGCCGAGCTGGAAGATGTGGCCCACTTCGATGCCACGTTTAATTAAAAGTATGCCCTTACCGTCGGGGCTTTGATCACCTTCAACGACATTACGGATATCAACCAAAATCCCTTCGGGCAGATCACGCCCCCAGTTAACACCCGTAAGATGCTTGCCATTCTGGTTGGCACCACAGACAAAATCAGCGAGGTAGGCGGCGCTGCGGTCGACGATCACCGGAATCTTCAAACCGACCGGGCCGACCGAGCCGGGCTCACAACCGGCAGCGGCCTTGACCTGTTCCGGAGTGGCGAAGGTGAGTGGTGATGCCACCTGTGCCAGCTTCTCGGCCTTGACCTCGTTGAGTTCATGATCACCACGCAGCACCAGCGCCACGACGCTGCCCTGCTCCGCCCCCAGCACCAGCAGTGTCTTGGCGGTCTGGCGCGGCTCGACCTTGAGGAAGGCGCTCACCTCGTCGATGGTGTGCCGTGCAGGAGTGTCGACCGTTGCCAGCGCGGCTGTTGCCGCAGGACGTATGCCTGCCGGTGCAACCGCCTCGGCCAGCTCGACGTTGGCGGCGTAATCGCTCTCGGTGCTGAAGGCGATGTCATCTTCACCGGAGTCGGCCAGCACATGGAACTCATGGGAGGCGTTACCACCGATAGCGCCGGTGTCGGCCTGTACGGCGCGGAACTCCAAGCCGAGACGGGTGAAGATGCGACTGTAGGTCTCATACATCACGTCGTAGGTCTGTTGCAACGAGGCGTCGTCGATATGAAAGGAATAGGCATCCTTCATCAAAAATTCGCGGGCGCGCATCACCCCAAAACGGGGACGGCGCTCGTCGCGGAACTTGGTCTGGATCTGATAAAAATTGACCGGCAGCTGTTTGTAGCTGCGCAGTTCATTGCGGATCAGATCAGTGATCACCTCTTCATGGGTGGGACCGAAGCAGAAGTCGCGCTCGTGACGATCTTTAAGGCGCAGCATCTCCTCGCCCATCTGCTCCCAGCGGCCCGACTCCAACCACAGCTCGGCAGGCTGGATGGCGGGCATCAGCAGCTCCTGGGCACCAGCGCGGTTCATCTCCTCACGCACAACCGCCTCAACCTTGCGCAGCACCCGCAGCCCCATAGGCAACCAGGTGTAGAGTCCGGCCGCCAGTTTGCGGATCATGCCGGCGCGTGTCATCAGCTGATGGCTGACCACTTCGGCGTCGGATGGGTTCTCTCTCAGGGTCGACAACAGGATCTGGGATGTACGCATGGCGGCTGGTTCTTCTTGAAGGTTATTGAAAGGAGGGGATTCTAGCCGCTCAGGGGGAGCGGTGGCCAGCGTTGACGCTAAAATCGGAAGGCTATTTTGCCTTTAACTGGAGATCAATCCCGGCATCATCAATCTGGCAGCCCAGCTGCTGAGCAATGATACGCATATCTTTTTCGGCGTTATTCAGACAACTGGTAGCGCCTGGTGAGGGTGTCATGTTGAAGATAATGCCGTTGCCGGGATCGATCTTGGCCTCGCCCATGTGCAGCTTGCGGTTGATCTTGTCGATCATCACCGGACGGATACCGCCAATTTTCTTGGCGAATTCCAGATCATTCAGTTGCAGTGTTGGCACTACCTTGCGGGCATCTTTCAGGAACAGATGACGCCGCAGCAACGGCACCTCGAAGAGCATATTTTTAAACAGATAGTCACGAATATCCTTCACCTTGAACAGATCCTTCATCACCGCCAGCACTGGGCCGTCAAGGGAGAAGACCTGCATGAACTCGGGGATGGTGCTGTAGTTGTAACGCTCCAGCATCGGCAGCATCAGCGCGGTGGGGCCGAAACGGGTCTTGCCGGGGACGAGGATGTCGGGGTCACCATGAATGGCGGCGAAGGGCAGTTTGTCGTTCTGCACCGTGTATACCTTGCCGTTGAGCATGCTCGGCGTGTAGTAAAAACTCCCGGCCACCGGCAGGCAGGCGTATTCCAGACCATAGCCCATACGTTGGGCAAAGAGTAGGCTGTGGCCACCGGCCGAGACCACCACAAAACGTGCGCTCAACCTGCCCTGATCGGTCACTACATCAAAACCGTTGCCGTTATTTTCGATCTGTTTGACCTGGGTATTGAGCCGCACCACAACACTCTTACCCGCCACCCGCTGGGCATCATCGGCAAACGCTTGCGACAACAGCTGGAAATTGGCGGCGCTGTATTCGTTTTTTATCCCTAGCGCCAGAATCTGTTCCTGACGACCACGGCTGACGTTTGGCTCAAGCTCACCAATAGCCTTGTCATCAAAAAGTTGCAGGGTAGGAAAATGGGACTTGAATGACTCATAGCGTTCAGCCAACCCCTCGCACTCATGGGCACCAACACCCAGCACCATCTTTGAATAGCGATAGAGCAGCTGGTCGCGATTTGCATGAGCAGTGGCATAACGCTCCACCATCGCCGCTGATGCCTTGACCTGAATCGCCTTATCGAGTGAATAGTTGGTTTCGATGTCGCCACAGTGCAGCGTCTGGCTATTATTGCGGCCATGGGAGTTAACCGAGGCCAACGTCGCATATTTTTCCAGCAGCGTGATCCGCCTGAGATCGGTATAACGGGCCAACATGTAGAGCAGCGCCGTACCTGAGATACCGCCACCTATGATAATCACATCTTGTTGAGAGTTTTGCATACAGTCACTCAGCAGCAGCACATTCATAAGCGCCACTCATAACATCGGTTTAATCTTATTTGGACTTTAAGGATGAATCAGTAGAAGTTCCAGAGCAGGATCGACAACCACCCAACACAGTACTCAACAGGAGTGGAGCGGCACGCTGAATTAATACAGAACCGAGCAAGGTCGGCAGCCGTAAACGGGAGGCAACAAAACCACCCGCCACGACCACCGCCAGCAGTGACCACCTGTTCTTGCTCACCCAGGTGCCGAGGGTGATATTTTGCGCCGCTGCCCGTAAACGGGCCTTGGCCTCCTCAGTGGTAGGGGGGACGACGCGGGCAGGCGCTGGCGTCAGCGGTTGTTGCGAATGACTAGCCATGCCAAACCTCCTGCTATTGATATCGTCAAGAGACCTACCAGCGCCTTCGCCGCAATCGGATTGGTGGCCATAGCAAGCCACTGGTAGCAGGCCATGAGGCAAGCACCAATGCCTGCCAATAGCAAACAAGCAGCTATCAGCAGGCAAGCCAACCACAAGCCCGTAAGAAGAGTGGCCCGTCGCAACGCCCGACCCTCAGCCTCAAACAACTCGACCAGGGCAATCGCCAGTTCAGCGATACTGTTCAGCGGCGCTCTCCCATGTCGAGCAGTTTGGCAATCAAAAAGCCAACACCAAAGGCGGTCAGGACACTGCCGGTGGGATGTTCGCCAATCTTCTGTTCAACATTGCGCACACCTTCGCGTCCCTGTCCCAGCGCCGCGTCGAGCTTGCTCTCAAGATTTTCCCAGACACTGTTCAGCTTATCCCGCGCTTGACTCTTAGTATCATCGATCTTATTAGCGGCAGCATCCTTGACCGCCGCCGTCAGCCCGGCAATATCCTGGCGCAGCTGGGCAATGTCGTTCTTGAGGGCATCCACTTCCTTACGAATTTCTTCGGCCATGACAATCTCCTTGAAGCATTAAGTTGAAAACAACACCGTCTTTCTTAGCTATTTTATTACTCACTTCCACACTAATGATAGATCAGTAGTAGAAATGAAGAAAGGCAATTAATCTAATCAAACATAACAGCGAACACGTGGTGCATGCACCCCCATTCAACAGTGATTTTAAAAAGGGGCGCACCCGGCACCTTACTGCACGGCAACGATTTTTGTGATGATGGCATCACGCCCCTGCATCACAAACTCGAATTCAACCTTCTGCCCCGCTTTGATCTCCCCACCCAACGCCGGCGTGATTATAAAATTCATCTTCATGGCGGGCCAATTGAGAGTTGGAATCGGCTCGTGAGCAATGCTGATCTTGCCATTAACAAGATCAATCGCCTTCACCACGCCCACTGTTTTGGTGGCACCAGCCACCGCAGTGGCTGCCTTAGGCGAGTCATTCATTTTCATGCCACCCATGTCACCCGCCAATAGGGGTGTGGTGATAAACAGCGCGGCCAGCAGACTGCAAGGGATCAATTTTTTCATTGGGTTACTCCTTAATCATATTATTGAGGTCACGTTGTTGGCTGTTTAAAAGTTGACGACGGCGCATCAGCCAGTACGCTGCCGGAATGACAAACAGTGACAAGAGTGGCGCGGTGATCATGCCACCCACCATCGGTGCGGCGATGCGGCTCATCACCTCGCTGCCGCTGCCGCTGCCCCAGAGGATGGGCAGCAGTCCGGCGATGATGACGGCGACGGTCATCGCCTTGGGGCGCACCCGCATTACAGCCCCTTCGCGGATGGCGTCGAGCAGACCAGCGGCGCTGCTGTCGCCGGCATCGAGACGGCTCTGCCACGCCTGCTTGAGGTAGATCAGCATGATCACGCCAAACTCGGCCGAGACCCCGGCCAGCGCAATAAAACCAACGCCTGTCGCCACCGAGAGATTGAATCCCATCCAGTAGAGGAACCACACCCCGCCCGTGAGTGCAAAGGGCAGTGTGGCCAGGATCAGTAGCGCCTCATCAAGGCGCGAGAAGGTAAGATAAAGCAGCACCAAGATGATGAGCAACGTTCCCGGCACCACCCATTTGAGGCGGGCGTTGGCCCGTTCCAAAAACTCAAACTGACCGGAGTAAGAGAGGCTCATGCCCGGTTCGAGCTTGACCTCTTTTGCCACCGCCGTACGCAGATCGGCGACGGTGGAAGAGAGATCACGACCACGCACATCAATATAGACCCAGCCGCTGAGCCGCGCATTTTCACTCCTGAGCATGGGCGGACCCGCAGTCACCTTGATGTCAGCAACCATGCCAAGGGTGATCTGCCCCCCCAGCGGGGTAACGATGGGCAGTGCACTCAACCCCTCAACCGTGTCGCGCCACTCACGCGGGTAACGCACATTGATGGGGTAACGCGCCAGCCCCTCAACCGTCTCGCCAACGTTATCGCCACCCACCAGACCGGCAACCACCGCCTGCACCTCGGCGATGCTCAGGCCATAGCGGGCCGCCGCCAAACGATCGATATCGACATCGACATAACGGCCACCCGTGAGCCGCTCCGCCAGCGCCGACGAAACGCCGGGCACACCCTTGGCGATACGTTCCACCTCCTGGGCGATGCGGTCGATCTCGGCCAGACTGGTCCCCGCGATCTTGACACCCACCGGACTCTTGATGCCGGTGGCGAGCATGTCGATGCGGTTACGGATCGGCGGCACCCAGATGTTGGCCAGCCCCGGCACCTGCACGGCACGGTCCAGCTCCTCCACCAACTTTTCGGGTGTCATGCCCGGCCGCCACTGTTCACGCGGCTTGAACTGGATGGTGGTCTCAAACATCTCCAGCGGCGCCGGATCGGTGGCACTCTCGGCGCGCCCGGCCTTGCCAAACACACTTGCCACCTCCGGCACGGTTTTGATCATGCGGTCGGTCTGTTGCAGCAGCTCGCTGGCCTTTTGCGCCGATAACCCCGGCAGGGCGCTGGGCATGTAGAGCAGGTCGCCCTCATCGAGCGGCGGCAGAAACTCCCCGCCCAGCTGGCTCACCGGCCAGAGCGCGGTGAGAAACAGCAGCGCGGCCGCCGTGAGTGTCATCTTTGGCCGTTTCAGCACCGCCTCCAGCAGTGGCCGGTAGAGCCAGATCAGGCCGCGATTGAGCGGATTGCGCGACTCAGCCGGCAGTTTGCCGCGAATCCAAAAGCCCATCAGCACAGGGATCAACGTCACCGACAAACCGGCCGCCGCCGCCATGACGTAGGTTTTGGTGAAGGCCAGCGGGGCAAACAGTCGCCCCTCCTGCGCCTGTAAGGTGAACACCGGAATAAAAGAGAGCGTGATGATCAGCAATGAGAAAAACAGCGCCGGACCAACCTCAACGGCGGCATCGGTCATCACCTGCCAGTGCGCCTCCCCCTTGAGCCGCTCGCCAGGGTGGGCGTGTTGCCACTGCTCGACCTTTTTATGGGCGTTTTCGATCATCACCACCGCCGCATCAACCATGGCGCCAACGGCGATGGCGATACCACCGAGCGACATGATGTTGGCGTTGATCCCCTGCTGGCGCATGATGATGAAGGCGATCAGGATGCCCAGCGGTAGCGAGACAATCGCCACCAATGACGAACGCAGATGCCAGAGAAACAGGGCGCATACCAGCGCCACCACAATGAACTCCTCTATCAGCTTGTAAGTCAGGTTCTCCACCGCCCGGTCGATGAGTTTGCTGCGATCATAGGTGGTGACGATCTCCACCCCCTTGGGCAGACTCCCCTGTAGCTCCGCCAACTTGGTATGCACTGCCTCCAGTGTGGAACGGGCGTTTTTACCGGAGCGCAGGATCACCACGCCGCCCACCACCTCGCCCTCGCCATCCAGCTCCCCGATGCCGCGCCGCATCTCGGGGCCAAGCTGGATGTGGGCCACATCGCCCAACATCACCGGGACGTTGCCAACAAGCTTGAGTGGAATCGCCCGAAAGTCAGCGATCGATTGCAAATAACCACTGGCGCGCACCATCAACTCCGCCTCGCCCAGCTCCAGCAACGCGCCGCCGCTCTCCTGGTTGGCGGACTGAATCGCCTCGCGTACCTCGCCATAGCTGATGCCAAGGCTGGCGAGTTTTACCGGATCAAGTACCACCTGAGACTGCTTGACCATGCCGCCGATGGTGGCCACCTCGGCCACATTGGTTACTGTTTTAAGTTCGTACTTGAGAAACCAGTCTTGGAGTGAACGCAGCTGCGCCAGATCGTGCTGGCCGCTTCTGTCGACCAGCGCGTACTGGTAGATCCAGCCGACACCGGTGGCATCCGGCCCCAGCGATGCGCGCGCCGTCGCTGGCAAGCGACTCTGCACCTGATTGAGATACTCCAACACTCGCGAACGGGCCCAGTAAAGGTCAGTGCCATCCTCAAACAACACATAGACAAAGCTGTCGCCAAAAAAGGAGAAGCCGCGCACCGTCTTGGCCCCCGGCACCGACAGCATGGTGGTGGTGAGTGGATAGGTGACCTGGTTCTCGACGATCTGTGGCGCCTGGCCGGGATAGCTGGTGCGGATGATCACCTGCACATCCGAGAGGTCGGGCAAGGCGTCGATGGGGGTGGTCTTGATCGACCAGAGTCCCGCAACGACAACAAAGAGTGTTGCCAACAGCACCAGAAAGCGGTTGCCGACCGACCAGCGGATCAGTTTGGCAATCATAGGCCACCGCCGATTTTTTCAAGCCGTTCAACGATGAGTCCCTCGTCGCTTTGGCGCACAAAGACAGTGACCCTGTCGCCAACCTTCAACCCCCGCGTCAGCGCCGGTTTGGCGAGAGGAAAA
>JAYWDX010000061.1:0-3384 GCA_043779675.1 Tenderia sp. (SeqCode) | reverse complement strand
GGGATATCTGCCTAATATAGATAACCCCCTTGGCCCGAACATGAGCCAGACGGGTAACGGCGCCGGGAATCCAACCCAGGTCCATTTTCGCCAGCTTGTTAAAGATACCGGCATGGAGCAGGAGACCCTTAAGGCGCTGAATGCCAAAAAACCCAAAATCACTCAGAGCATTAATGACGGCGCGCTGTCATCGTTGTTTACGGCGGATATGACCAACTCCAGTTACAGCCAGCAATTTGCCGGGCAAATCACCAACGTGCAGACAATTAGCGCCTCCGCTGGATCAGCGGAGACGTTTTCGTTTGACCTGAGTAAGGATGCTCAGAAGTCATCCATAACCGCTGGGAAGTACACCCATCCTGGTGGCGAGTTCAAGAGCTACACCTACGCCTCGGGCGGCTTTGATGTTTCCAAGGTTAAATGGATAGATTTCTGTGATCCAAAACAGAATACCGACCATAAATGCAATATCGGTGGTACTGGCAACAACAACGGTGGCTGGAGTAGTGGTGGTGGCGGTTGGAGCGGTGGCGGTGGTTGGTGAGTACTACTCTCCTGACCGTTTCCGAATGACACTCTCTTGCCTTTGCAGGGTGGTTTGTATTCAGAAGTAACGTGTATCCATCCCGCCCAGTGCCGTAGCGGCACTGCGTTAATCTTAATCTCGAATCACCCTGTCACTGATCAGCTCCACAATCCTGCTTGGTCTCGCCTTAGCGTCATTTGTCCCATTCAATATGCAATCCAGTTGTCCTCCAAAATAACGGCGTATCGCCAGCAGTGAACGGGCTGGCTTGAGTCCGGCTGGGTTGGCGCTGGTGGAGACGATGGCGCTGTCGAATTGCTGGCAGAGTTGTTGCGCGATGGGGCTGGTGGTGATGCGCACGGCGATGGAGTGGTGTTTGCCGCTAAGCCAGCGTGGCACGTCGGCGCGTAACGGGCAGATCCAGGTGGTGGGGCGTTCTGTGACTTGCGTTAGTTTGTTGAGCTGTATTTGATCCTGCACGTTGATGTAGGGTAGTAGCTGTTGCAGGTTGGCGCCGATGAGGATCAGCCCTTTTTCTTGTGGCCGCTGTTTGAGTTCAAGAATGCGTTCGACGGCGTTGTGATCGAGTGGATTGCAGCCGAGACCAAAGACGGTTTCGGTGGGGTAGGCGATAACGCCGCCCGCGCTAAGGGCGCGAACGGCTTGGCGTATCTGCCAGGGGTGCGGCAACCTATTTGCCCTGCTCGCGGGCGACGGCGCGGTAGCCGATGTCGTGGCGGTAGAACATGCCGTTCCAGCTGATCTTTTTGCACAGCGCGTAGGCGTTGTTTTGCGCCTCGCTGACGCTGTTTCCCAACCCCACGGCGCAGAGCACGCGGCCACCGGCGGTGATGACCTTGCCATCTTTTGATGCTGTGCCAGCGTGGAAGATTTTGGCATCGCTGGTGTCAGCATCGTCGAGGCCGTTGATCACATCCCCTTTCGGATAGTCGCCGGGGTATCCGGCAGCGGCCAGCACCACCCCCAGCGCGGCGCGTTCGTCCCATTCGGCAGTGGCCTGATCGAGCTTGCCATCAAGGGCGGTGTTGCAGAGCGCCACCAGATCGGATTTGAGACGCATCATGATCGGCTGGGTCTCGGGGTCGCCGAAGCGGCAGTTGTATTCGATCACCTTGGGGACACCGCTGGCGTCGATCATCAGTCCGGCGTAGAGGAAGCCGGTGTAAGGGTTGCCCTCGGCGGCCATGCCGCGCACGGTCGGTTCGAGGATGTCGCGCATCACGCGTTCATGCACGGCCTGCGTGACCACAGGGGCGGGGGAGTAGGCCCCCATGCCGCCGGTGTTGGGGCCGCTGTCGCCGTCGCCGACGCGCTTGTGGTCCTGGCTGGTGGCCATCGGCAGGATGTTTTTGCCATCGACCATGACGATGAAGCTCGCCTCTTCACCGTCGAGGAACTCTTCGATGACGACGCGCGAACCGGCGTTGCCAAAGGCGTTGCCGGAGAGCATGTCGCGGATGGCATCTTCGGCTTCAGTGAGGGTCATGGCAACGATCACCCCCTTGCCCGCCGCCAGGCCATCGGCCTTGATAACGATGGGTGCGCCCTGTCTACGCACGTAGGCCAGGGCCGGTTCGATCGCGGTGAAGTTCTGGTAGTCGGCGGTGGGGATTTTGTGGCGTGCCAGGAAATCCTTGGTGAAGGCCTTGGAGCCTTCAAGCTGGGCGGCGGACTGCGTCGGGCCGAAGCAGCGTAGACCGGCGGCATTGAATGCATCAACCAACCCCAGCACCAGCGGGATCTCGGGACCGACGATGGTCAGGCCAATGGCGTTGTTCTGGGCAAACTCCACCAGTGCGGCGATGTTATCCACGGCGATGGCGACATTCTCCAGCGTTGGCTCGCGTGCGGTGCCAGCATTGCCGGGGGCGACAAAGACCTTATTCACGTCAGGCGACTGGGCCGCCTTCCATGCCAAGGCGTGTTCGCGCCCGCCACTGCCGATGATTAATACCTTCATGAATCTGCCTTTTCTGTTGCTTGATGCGTTGGAAGGCGGCGATTTTACCGTATGCGGCGGTCGCCGGACACCCTGGGATTTGGTGCTGGAGCTGGGGCATAATAACCACTTCGTATAGATGGTTGCCTTTATAGGGAGTAAAACCCACAATGGTGGGGCGACGGGCGGTGCCGTGTGTCGGCCTGCTGGTGAGTGTGGCGTTGCATTAATTTTGTATTTTAAAGAGCGTAGTCACGATGAAACGTGAACAAAATGGGGATGTGGGCATGATCGCGAAGAAAAAGGGTGTGTTGGTAGCATTGTTGCTGGCGATTGGGTCAGTACCCGTGGCAGGTGCGACCACCTTTACTGTGAACGCGGCCTTGGATGCGGTGGATGTTGCGCCCGGCAACGGCGTCTGCCTCACGGCGGCTGGCCAATGTACTCTGCGCGCTGCGGTGCAGGAGGCCAATGCTCTGGCAGGCGCCGATGTCATCACCCTTCCTGCCGGTGTCTACCCGCTTGATATCGGTAGTCAGGGTGAGGATGCCGCTGCCCAGGGCGACCTCGATATCACCAGCGAGATTGTCATTAACGGCGCCGCTGCAAATACGACCATTGTTGATGGTATGAAGCGTGACCGTGTCTTCCATGTTCTGCATGCCGGTGTTGCCACTATCAATAAGCTGACCATCCGCAATGGCAGTGCCAATGTCGACGGCATGGGCGGCGGACTCTCCAATCGCGGCGGCGCAGTGACACTCAATGACTGTAACGTCTACCGTAATCTAGGCTCGGCTTTTGGCGGCGGACTGGATAACAACTCCTTCAGTGGTCAGGGCGATACCAACAGCATGGGGCGCATGACCGTCAACCGTTGCACCATCAGCAACAATAT
>JAYWDX010000060.1:0-9231 GCA_043779675.1 Tenderia sp. (SeqCode) | reverse complement strand
ACAGAACTTATTTGATCTTGGCTTCTTTGTAAGGCACGTGCTTGCGGACGACGGGATCAAACTTGCTCATCTCCATCTTTTCAGGCATGGTGCGCTTGTTTTTATCAGTGGTGTAGAAGTGGCCGGTACCTGCGGTGGATACCAGTTTGATCTTTTCACGTGCACTTTTGGCCATGATTAACCCCTAATCTTTTCGCCGCGGGCGCGGAGTTCAGACAGAACGACATCAATGCCGCGTTTGTCGATGATGCGCATACCCTTTGAAGAGACGCGCAATGAAATAAAGCGGTTTTCGCCTTCAACCCAAAAACGATGGGTGTGCAGATTCGGCAGAAAGCGGCGCTTGGTCCTGTTGTTGGCGTGGGAAACAGAGTTTCCGACCATTGGGCCTTTGCCCGTCACCTGACATACTCTTGACATGAGTTTCGCTCCAAATAATTCTTTTTTGCCATAGCCTAAATAGCAGAGAGGCGCAATTCTATAGATTTAGCCCTAGGGTTTCAAGTGTTAGTTTGACTTTTCTTGGTGCAGTTGCGGTTATCATTCCTGAATTATTTATCTTTTTTTACAACACGCCGCGCTCGGCCAGCGAAACCTGCTCGCCATCACCGATAATAATGTGGTCGAGCACGCGCACGCCGATGAGTGACAGGGCATCTTTGAGTTGGTGTGTGATCTGGTGGTCGGCCTGGCTGGGTTCGGCGATGCCTGAAGGGTGGTTGTGGGCAAAGATGACGGCGGCGGCGTTGTGATGCAGCGCCCGCTTGGCCACTTCGCGCGGGTAGACACTGGCGCTGTCGAGAGTGCCAAAGAAGAGTTCTTCAAAGCGGATGACGCGGTTGCGATTATCCAGGAAGAGGCAGGCGAACACCTCGTGCTGGTGGTCGCGCAGACGTAGGCTGAGAAAGTGGCGGGTTTCAGCTGGGCTGGTTAACGGCGCGCCTCGCCGTAAACGCTCATCCATGTGGCGGCGTCCCATTTCCAGTACTGCTTGTAGTTGTGCAAATTTGGCGCTGCCCAATCCCTTGCTGAGGCAGAACTGTTGCTGATTGGCATCAAGCAGCGGGCGTAAGCCGCCATGCTCTTCCAGCAGGTCGCGAGCCAGGTCAACCGCAGTCTTGCCGGGGATGCCGGTGCGCAGAAAAATTGCTAGCAGCTCGGCGTCAGAGAGGGCTGCTGCCCCCTTTTGCAACAACTTTTCGCGTGGCCGCTCATCGGTAGGCCAGTCTGTGATTGCCATGCTTTCTCCCGGGTGTTAACAAGTATTATGAAGGTTTCGATTTGTTCTTATAGAATGGTATGGTACCGCCCCTTAACAAGCAGTGCTATCGGGAGAGTCTGTTGTTTTCATCTTTGATATTGGCGGGGACATTGGCTGGGCGGCGCGTACTGGTGGGGATGAGCGGTGGCATTGCTGCCTACAAGAGTGCCGAGTTGGTGCGCCGTCTGCGTCAAGCGGGGGCGGAGGTGCGCGTGGTCATGACCGTTGGCGCGCAGGCGTTTATCACGCCGCTGACGATGCAGGCGCTCTCTGGCCATCCTGTTCACAGCGAGCTGCTGGATAGTCGTGTCGAGGCTGCCATGGGCCACATTGAGTTGGCGCGCTGGGCTGATGCGATTTTGATTGCTCCCGCCAGCGCCAATCTGATCTCCCGCCTTGCCCACGGTTTGGCGGATGATCTTTTGACTACCCTTTGTCTTGCCAGTGAGGCGCCGCTGTTGCTGGCGCCGGCGATGAATCGGGCGATGTGGGCCCACCCCGCGACTCAGGCCAACTGTGAGCTGCTACGTCAGCGCGCCGTGACGCTGCTCGGACCGGCGGCCGGTGAACAGGCCTGTGGTGAAGTGGGGGCGGGGCGGATGTTGGAGCCGGATGAGTTGGTGGCAGGGCTGGTGAGCTACTGGCAGCAGGGGCCGCTAGCGGGTTTGACGCTGCTGGTAACGGCAGGCCCCACCCGCGAGCCGATCGATCCGGTCCGTTATATAAGTAACCGCAGCTCTGGCAAGATGGGGTATGCCGTGGCCGAGGCGGCGCTGCTGGCGGGCGCTACGGTGACATTGATCTCCGGACCAACGGCGCTGCCGCCGCCGCGAGGGGTGGCGTTGATTGCGGTGGAGAGTGCTGCCGAGATGGCGGCGGCGGTGCAGGCGCAGCTGTCTGGGTGTGACATCTTTATCGCTGCCGCTGCTGTGGCTGATTACCGCCCCAGTGTGGTGGCACAGGAAAAGATTAAAAAGAGTTCGGCCGAGCTGACCCTGGAGTTAGAACGTACCGAGGATATTCTGGCCACAGTGGCGGGCGGCAGAGACGCCCCCTTTTGTGTTGGTTTTGCCGCCGAGACCCACAACCTTGAACATTACGCCCGCGACAAGTTGGCGCGTAAAGGGCTGGATCTGATTGCTGCCAATCTGGTAGGTCAAGGTCTGGGCTTTGAGTCCGATGTTAACTGCCTGAGGCTATTTTGGGCCGATGCCCAAGACGTGCTTCGCGGGGCAGGCTCTGGCCAGTATGAGATTAAGCGGGCGGCCAAGGATATTGTCGCCCGCGAACTGATTGCAATTATAGCTGAGAGGTACCATGCAAAAAATTCAGGTTAAAATTTTGGACCCGCGTATAGGCCGCGAGATAGCGCTGCCGCACTACGCCACTCACGGCGCCGCTGGCATGGATCTGCGCGCCTGTGTTGATGAGCCGCTGATACTCAATCCTGGCGATACGCAGCTGATCCCCACCGGGATTGCGATTTACATCGCTGACCCAGGCCTGGCGGTAGTGTTGTTGCCACGTTCTGGCCTGGGGCACAAACATGGCATTGTGTTGGGCAACCTTGTGGGTCTGATCGATTCTGATTATCAGGGACAGCTGTTTGTCTCCTGCTGGAATCGTGGTCAGCAGAGCTTTACCATCAATGTCGGTGAGCGTATTGCGCAGATGGTGGTGGTGCCAGTGGTACAGGTGGAGCTTGAGGTGGTGAGTGATTTTGCCGCTAGCCATCGTGGTGAAGGTGGTTTTGGCCACACGGGCCGGCACTAGTTGCTGGAACAGAGGGGGCGATATTGAACAAGCAGGAAAAAATACCAGACGTAACATCGAAGCCTCGGTTTGACTCTTTGGTGCTGCTGCTGGTGAAAATTTACAGCGGTGCCATGGTGCTGGTGCTGGGCTTGGCGTTGCTGGGCTATTTTGTGGTGGCAGGTCTGGTGGCTGATGCCGCCCAACAGCAGAGTGCTGAGTCGCACAAACTATTGCTGCAACAGGTGCAGCAGCGGCTTGATGACTATATTCGTCCGGTTGAGATCGTGGCCGCCGATCCGCAGCTTTATGATCTGCTCAGTACGCCCGATGCGCTGGCGCAACGGCAGCAGGAGTTAGTTTCAATCATTGGCGCAAAGTCTATCACATTGATTCCAGCGGGTCAGGAGAAGGAGCTGCTGGGTGACTTTCCGGGCCTGAGTTATGCGGAGCTGGATCTGATTCATGTGGCGCAGAAGGGGCAGATCCCTGAGGTTGAATTTCATGAGGTGAGTCAGGGGCAGTCGCACATTGATGTGGTACGAGCGGTGGTCCATAAGGATGGCATTGTCGGCACTATTGTTGTCGGTTACATACTTGCCCGTTATGACAGTACGGTGTTTTTCAATAGATTGCATGAACTCTTCCGTGCATCGGATCGTATTGAGTTGAGCCATGCGTTGAGTGATGGCTCCACCCAGCTGTTTATGGGATGGGGTGATGCGGTGCTGAAGGCACAGGTCCAGCCCCACTCCGGTGTGGTCAAAAATAGTGGCTGGCAACTCAGTTACTGGTTGGCACCGCACGATTGGCAAGTGCAGGGCATGAGCTGGAGCGTTCTATACTGGTTGCTGAGTGGTGGCGTACTGGTGGTGCTAGCGTTGGCATTGGCGGTATTGCGGGTGCTGCTGGATAAAAAAATCCGCGCCAGCGCCAACAAGATCTACGAATATGTTTGGGATCGCATCAATGGCCACTGGATGGGCAAGCGTTATGACGCCGAGCTCTCGGAGGTGCAACCAACACTGAACCGCCTGCAAAACCTGAGTTGGGCGGGAGCAGTGGCGGGTAAAAAAGGGGGGGCTGTGAACCTTGATGATGGGACGGCGGCGTTGGTGAACGGTGGGGATGATAGCCCTTACGAAGCTGCTGAGGTGGCGGTCTCCTTTGCTGATCTGCTGTATCAGGGCGACTCTGTGGTTGAGGTTGACGAGGTGGAAGAGATTGTCATGGCGTCGCTGGAGAAAAATGAGGCGAACCCAGACATTCCCGCCTCGATTTTTCGCGCCTATGACATTCGGGGCATTGTGGCGCAGACCCTGACGGCGAATGTCGTGTATGACATCGGTCGCGCCTTTGGCAGCGAGGCCAAAGAGCAGGGGGCGCAGACCATTGTGGTTGGACGTGATGGTCGGACCTCGAGCATGGCGCTATCCAAGGCGTTGATTGAGGGGCTGTGCGACTCCGGTCGTGATGTGATCGACATCGGCCAAGTGCCGACGCCAGTGCTCTATTTTGCCACCCACTACCTCAGCGCTCGTTCCGGAATCATGGTTACCGGCAGCCACAATCCGGCTGAGTACAACGGCCTCAAGCTGGTGCTACAGGGCGAGACCTTGGCTGAGGCGGCGATACAGCGACTTTATCAACGTATTGTTAACGGTGACTACATCGACTCAGTATCACGTGGTTCGATCAGTCAACAGAGCCTGTCTGCCGATTATATGGCCCGGGTTGCCGGTGACGTCAATCTGGTACGT
The DNA here is from genome assembly GCA_043779675.1 of Tenderia sp. (SeqCode). Taxonomy (GTDB): domain Bacteria; phylum Pseudomonadota; class Gammaproteobacteria; order Tenderiales; family Tenderiaceae; genus JAKFXL01. Next base: position 4,458 of record JAYWDX010000060.1, on the reverse strand, counting down.
GAGTTGAAAGTGGTGGTCGACTGTGGTAACGGGGTGGCCGGAGATGTGGCACCGCAGCTATTGCGGGTGCTAGGTTGTGACGTGATTGAACTCTACTGCGAGGTGGATGGCAGCTTCCCTCATCATCATCCCGACCCCAGCCAGCCGGAAAATCTTCAGGAACTGACGGTGGCGGTCAAACGTCACGAGGCCGACATCGGCATCGCCTTTGATGGTGATGGTGACCGCCTTGGCGTGGTCGATAGTAGCGGCAAGATCATCTGGCCTGATCGTCAGATGATGCTGTTTGCTATGGACATGCTTGAGGATACTCCCGGCGGCTTGATTATCTATGACGTCAAGTGCAGTCGTGATCTGCGTCGTATTGTTGAGCAGCATGGCGGTGAAGCGCTGATGTGGAAGAGTGGCCATTCACGGCTCAAGGCCAAACTCAAAGAGACCAATGCGCTACTGGCGGGCGAGTTGAGCGGCCATCTGTTCCTCAACGATCGTTGGTACGGGTTTGATGATGCGCTTTATGCGATGGCGCGTCTGCTGGAGATCCTCGCCAAGGATCGGCGTTCCTCGGCTGACATTTTTATGCAACTGCCCGAGGCGATCAGCACCCCCGAGTTACGGGTGGCGCTGGCAGAGGGCATGCCCTTTGCGGTGATGGAACGGCTCAAGGCGCAGGCGAAATTTCCCGGTGCCCAGCTCATCACCATGGATGGCATCCGTGCCGAATTTGAGGACGGCTGGGGGTTGGTCCGCGCCTCAAATACCACGCCCGACCTGACCTTCCGTTTTGAGGCGGAGAGTGCTGAGGCGTTGACGCGGATTCAAAAAATATTCCATGACGTCTTGTTGGTCATCGAACCCAGTTTAAAATTACCCTTCTGATTAACACAGTGTGAGATCCGTTATGACTCTGGAAAGAGATGCGGCCGTGAATGTGGCCAATGTATTGACCGAGGCGCTGCCCTACATTCAGCGCTTTGCTGGCAAAACGATTGTCATCAAGTACGGCGGCAACGCCATGGTTGACGAACAGCTGAAGAAGGGCTTTGCCCGTGATGTGGTATTGATGAAGCTGGTTGGCATCAATCCCGTCGTGGTACATGGCGGTGGGCCGCAGATAGGCAAGCTGCTGGAGCGTATCGGCAAGGAGTCCAAGTTCTTCGAAGGGATGCGTGTTACCGATACCGAAACCATGGACATAGTAGAGATGGTGCTGGGCGGTCAGGTAAATAAAGAGATCGTCAATCTCATCAACCGCCAGGGTGGCCGTGCGGTTGGCCTTACCGGTAAGGATGGCGACCTGATTCGTGCCCGCAAGCTCACCTTCAAACAAAACTCCCCGGAGATGAAGGCGTCGGAGATCATCGACATTGGTCATGTGGGTGAGGTCGCCTCCATCGATACTGGGGTGATAGATCTGTTGGTGCAGGGTGACTTCATCCCGGTCATCGCCCCGATTGGCGTGGGCGAAGATGGCCAGTCATACAATATCAACGCCGACCTTGTAGCGGGCAAACTGGCAGAGGTATTAAAGGCCGAGAAGCTGATCCTGCTGACCAACATTGCCGGCATCATGAGCAAAGATGGGCAGGTACTGACCGGGCTAGATTCCAAACGGGTCAATGAGTTGATCGCCGATGGCACCATCTATGGCGGCATGTTGCCAAAGATCCGCTGTGCACTGGAAGCAGCCCAGGGTGGTGTGCGCGCCGTGCACATCATCGACGGTCGTATTGAACACTCAGTGCTGCTGGAACTCTTCACCGACCAAGGCGTCGGCACTTTGATTCGCGGCTAGGATTCGCGGCTAGCCGCGTCCATCAAGCCCCGAACAGGATTTGAAAATCGGGGCTTGATGGGTATTTGAAGGGGTCCGGCTTTGATTCGACACGTCAACTACCATGGCTAATCGGATGGCGGACTCTGCTCCACCGCTTGTGAAATCTTTTTATAACGTTCCAGCTCCTCACCATACTGCTTTTGGGCGTCGAGCAGCAGTTGCTGTTGCTGTTTGATCGCATCCTCGTAAGCGTTGATTTTTTTCTTGGTGGTATTAATGTTTGCTATCAGTGTTTCAGGCACCACTTCGTTCTGCTTTTCGTAATCGCTTGCTTCACGGGTCTGGTCGCGGAACTGCCGCTCCAGCAGCGTGAGGGTATCCTGCCGTAGGCTGATACCATTTTTGATCTCAGCGAGCTTGCGGTCGCGGGTGGCGCTGATCTCGTCGGCGTTGGAATAAATGGTCAGTAGCCGTCTGTCGCGCTCCAGTTGCGCCTTGGTTTCGGCACTTATCTTTTGGTTAGGGTCATTTTTTTTGGCGGTGATGGTGGTGATGGTCAGCCCTTGTTTGTTGATGACGCGATAACCATTTTGCACATACTCGGGTGGTACCCGGTCGGTGTAGTGTACGTTGCCCTTCTTGTCGACCCAGCGAAACAGGTCGGCGGCAAAGCTAGCAGGCGTGACTGCTATCAGCAATGTGAGGACAACGGATTTTCGCAGTGACCAAGGGATGATGGTTGTCATTATGTTGTTCCGTACTGTTGGCGGTAGCTGCTGATACGGGCATGTACGTCCCGCAGCTCTGGCCTCTCGTGCAGGTAGCTGATCAGATCATCGAGTTTGGCGATGCTGCTGACCTGGAGTCCAAACTGCTGTTCGACCTCTTGAATAGCAGAGGTTGACCCCTGGCCACGCTCTTGGCGGTCCAATGCGATGGCGACGCCGGCTGGGGTGGCGCCGGCGGCTTCGATCATCTGGATCGATTCACGCACGGAGGTGCCCGCAGAGATGACATCATCGATGATCAATACCCGCCCCGCCAGTGGTGCGCCGACAATGACGCCGCCTTCGCCATGATCTTTGGCCTCTTTGCGATTAAAGGCATAGGGTAGGTCGCGTCCATGGTGATCGGCCAGGGCGATGGCGGTGGTGGTGGCCAGCGGTATGCCTTTGTAGGCCGGGCCAAAGATCATGTCGTATTCAATGTCGGAGTTCTCAATGGCGGCAGCGTAATAACGTCCCAGCTTGGCGATGGTCGAGCCACTATTGAAGAGGCCGCTGTTGAAAAAATAGGGGCTGATACGGCCGGATTTGAGGGTGAACTCACCAAAACGAAGCACGTCGGTGGCTATAACAAAATCGAGAAATTCGCGTTGATAAGGCTTCATTAAAGGACGTTCTCTCGCAATTGAATTGGTGTGTCATTCTACGCGCTGGTGTTGGCCGTGGCCAATATCCTGCATATTATTAAGGGTGATTAAATGGGTTGGGTATTAGCCGCTGGCCACCTGCTTGACAGGTGTCTCCTGGCCGTTGCTGTCGGTGTTGTGGAGCTGGTTATACATTTTGTCGAGTGTTGCCAGTTGCGTCTCCAGCACCTTCTGTTGTCCCTCTAATTCGGCAGTCTTCGAGGCCAGGTTCTCTTTGGACTCGTTGATTTTGTAGAGTGTCTCCATGTGCTGTTCCAGCACATGTTTGTGTGCAGTGACATGTTTTGCCAGTGGCACCATAACATCTTTGAACCAGGTTTCAGCCTCTTGGTTGACCTGGTAAAAGACATCGCGGGCGTGGCTTACCAAAGAGATGAAAAATTTTTTAATAACGAAGTTCTGCTCGGTCATGGTGGTGACGGGGCTGCTGCGATACTCCTCCGCCTGTGTGTAGAGCGTGTTCATCTCAGCCTCATATTTTTCGGTGGAGAAGGGCTTGGGGTGAAGCGCAGAGAGTTCGTTCTCTTTTTCAAATTTCTGGTAGATGCCAACAATATGCTGGTGGGTTTCGTCGGCGTGGCGAGTGGCTACTTGCAGGGTCTCGCGGATGCCGTCGAAAATCGTCTTCATGCCGGTTTTCATGCCACCAGTCGTCCAGCTGTCGGACATCTGCTGACGGGCAGTGTTGGTGAGCTGGTCAAATTTTTTCAGGTTCAGTTCATCCAGTAGCAGTTTGGCCTGTTGATTCAGGGTGCGGCGGCTCGACTGAAAATACTCCATGTTGGTATTGTAGGCGGCCTGTTTTTCACGCGCCTTGCGCATCAGATGCTGAATCAGGGTGGTGTTTTTGCCGCTGATGGAGATCAGGTCCTGGTGCTGATCAGTGATCTGTTTCAGTTGCGCGGCGATGCTGTCGCGGTTGATTTTGATCAAGGCCCCCACTTCATTGGCGACGTTATTACGGATGATGCCCTGCTTGGCGGGGATGATCTCATGGGCCAGATAGTTCTCTAGCGCCAGTAGCCGGCTACTCTCCAGCAGTGGATCGTTCTCTTTGGTCTTGGCCAGCAACGCCTTCTGTGCCGAGACCGGGAAGACATTGCCGATGTTGATGCCGAGGGCGTTGGCAACCTCGCGCTGCTGCGTGCTGATACTCTTCTCGATCTCCTCCGGCGTCTTCATCTCGTCCCAGAGGGTGTCGATCTTGTTGAGCGCAACTACCAGCCCTTTTTCGCCGCCGCGAAACTCT
>JAYWDX010000059.1:0-17167 GCA_043779675.1 Tenderia sp. (SeqCode) | reverse complement strand
TGGATATGGACAGCAGCAAACTTGATAAGCCGCAGCTACTGGCGGAGCTGGTTAAGCTCCAGCAGCAGCAGGATCTGCTGCCAGTCACGGCAGTAAAGTGGTATGACGCCGCCACTTATTGTCTCTGGCGTGGCAAACGTCTGCCTGGTGAGGCAGAGTGGGAGAAGGCGGCACGTGGCAGCGATGGCCGTGACTACCCCTGGGGCCGCGAGTGGCAGCCTTCGATGAGTAATATCGGCAATGGTGAGTCGGTGCTCGCCAATGTTGGCAGCTATGCGGGGGATCGTTCGGTTTACGGTGTTTACGACCTCGGTGGTAACGTCTCCGAGTGGGTGGATGATTGGTATCGTGGCTATACGGGGGCTAAGTATCAGAGTCCCTTTGCCGGTGATATTCACAAGGTGATTAAGGGCGGAGGTGCCGGTGTTGGCCATTACGCCTTGAGTTATTTTTTCCGTTCTGCGCGACGTGGTCAGGCAGATCCTTCGGTGATGAGTACAGATGTGGGATTTCGTTGCGCCCAGAATGCGGGCTAGCGGGCTGCCTCTCCCCGTGTCGGGGAGAGGGGATAGGCTTACTGCGCTGGCGGCACATATCCTTCAGGCATCGAAGCACCGTCACCGAAGAGGAACTTATCCATCTCCTCTTTCAGGAAGCTCTGCGCCTTCTGATCCATCAGCGACAGACGGTACTCATTGACCAGCATGGTTTGATGTTTGAGCCATGCCTGCCATGCCTGCTGCGAGATCTCTTCAAATATTTTTTTGCCCGTCTCACCGGGATAGGGCTGACGTTCCAGACCGGGTAACTCTTTGTTCAGTTTTTTACACATCACCATGCGGGCCATCGGACAATCTCCACTGTTTTACTCAAGAAAGACGGCCATTCTAACAAACAGGGGCGGGGGCGGCTATTCTCAATCCAGGCATCTGAACGGGTGCAGCTATGAAGTGATCAGGCGGTGATCAGACTCTCCAGCAGCCGTTTTACCGGCGCCGCCAAGCCGCGTGCATCGGGCGTTGCCGGGTTATACCAAACGTTGTTGTCATCGCGAACCGCACTGTTGGGACCACTGATCTGTGCCACCACGGGTGTGATCTCCAGATGAAAATGGCTGAAGCTGTGGCGCAGCGGCGCGGCGCGTGATGCTACCAGCGCCGGGTAACCCAGTGTCTGTTGGCACCAGAGCAGAATCGTGGCATCGCTGTTGTCTCCCTCCAGCTCCGGCAGGCTCCAGAGTCCGCCCCAGATGCCGGTGGGTGGGCGCTGCTGTAACAACACGGCGTTGTGTTGGTCTTGTAGCAGTAACATCGTCACCCGACGTGTTGGAATGTCCTTTTTTGGGCGCGCCGTGGGCAGTGCGTTTTGCAGCCCTTGGGCATACCCCTCACACCCCGGTTGTACCGGGCAGTCGCTGCAGCGTGGTTTGCTGCGGCGACAGAGTGTTGCGCCCAGATCCATGATCGCCTGGGTGTAATCACCATTACGCTGCTGCGGGGTATGCTGCTCCGCCAGTCGCCAAAGTTTTTTTTCGATGCTGGGTATGCCCGGCCACCCCTCAATGGCGTGGTAGCGCGCCAAGACACGTTTGACGTTGCCATCGAGGATCGCGTGGCGCTGCTGTTGCGACAACGACAGGATCGCCCCCGCGGTGGATCGACCAATACCTGGCAGCGCAATCACCGCCTCAATCGCCAGGGGAAACTCGCCATCAAATTCATCACGAATCTGCTGCGCCGCCTTGTGCAGATTGCGGGCGCGGGCGTAATAACCCAATCCGGTCCAGAGGTGTAACACCTCATCTTGCGGTGCATTGGCCAGGGTGATCACATTGGGAAAGCGCTGCATGAAACGTTCGAAGTAGGGGATGACAGTGGTGACCTGCGTCTGCTGCAGCATGATCTCGGATACCCAGACACGATAAGCGGACTGCTGTTGTTGCCAGGGCAGGTCTTTACGGCCGTGGCTATCAAACCAGTGGAGCAGGCGGTGGCTGAAGGCGTCTGTTGGCATCACAAGATATTTTCAAAAACAAAAGGGAGTCTATTGTACTGGTTCTGGGCGCTTGGGGTGCGTTGAGCAGCGCTGGAGAGTAGAATGGCTCAGTCCTTGATGAAATGGACTTGCCGCCGATACACGTTAGTCCTGCTTCTATTATTTTGGGGCTGTTGAAGAACGGCGGCGTAGGCGGGAAAATATACATCTATAAAAAAAACACAGGTCCGATGAAAGCCAAACGCAAAAAACAGATTGCTCGTCACCCCAACCTCATTCACTCCGAGGAGATGAAGGTTGTCTCCCACGTCCAACGTGAAAAAGAGGAGTGGATCATCAATACACTCATGATCGAAGGTTATGACGTGCCGTTTAAATACCGGCGCAAAAAACAGTATCAGGAGCTCAAGGGCGCGCGAGTGAATCTCACCTACTACCCCGACATCGAAACGGTCGCCTCGATTGATATAGAAGTGATGACGGTGGTTCAGATCAAGATTGCGTAATAGGTGCCTTGAACTCGGCCAGCCTGCCGGAAAAGTATTCTTCATCGGTGAGCAAGCTCGGCACCTCGGTGGCGGCGCGTGAGCAGATCGAGTGGAGTGAACGACCATCTGGATAAAAAATGGATCTGTGTAGCGTGAAAATTCAAAAAATCACTTTCCTGGGTGACTAAAAAACAATAAGAATCAGGTTTTTCTACACTGTCGTTAGGCTACTAAGTCATGCATAGGCTCGTTTCATGCGAGTTCTCAGAGTCCTCACCATCTGTGGGCTACTGTACCGAATTCGCGCGGGACAAAAAGTGCGCTCAAGCGACTGTGATCTGGTAATCTCTACCTACTCAGTTCCAAAAGCGCCGAAATGTCTGCCAAACCCCAGTCCCAGCCTCAGCAGAATCATCTTCTGGCAGCCTTGTCGCCTGACGTTCAAAGCCGTTTGTTTCCGTGCCTGGAACTGGTGCCTCTGCCGTTGCGCGCGGTCCTGTATGAATCCCGGCGCCCCATGCGTCACGTTTACTTTCCCACTGACTCCATAGTCTCGCTGCAGTACGTGATGGAAAACGGGGCATCGACCGCAATTTCCGTGGTGGGCAACGAGGGGTTGCTAGGCATCACTTTGTTTCTGGGAGGCGAGAGCACACCGAGCCGGTCGCTGGTACAGAGCGCCGGTTACGCCTATCGACTCCCCAGACTGCGGGTGAAAGAGGAGTTCAACCGCCACGGCCAGTTGCTGATGCTGATGCTGCGCTACACGCAGGCCCTGATCACGCAAGTCTCTCAGACCGCAGTTTGCAACCGGCACCATTCGATCGACCAGCAGATCTGCCGCTGGCTCCTGCTTTCTATGGATCGCCTGTCACATAACCACTTGACGATGACACAGGAATTCATCGGCAACATGCTCGGCGTTCGCCGCGAAGGCGTCACCCAGGCCGCGTTAAAATTGCAGGAGCTAGGCGTGATTTCATATTCGCGCGGATTGATCAAGGTGCTTGACCGGCCGAAACTTGAAACTCTGAGTTGCGAGTGCTACAGCGTGGTCAAGAAGGAAACAGAACTGCTGCTTCATTACCTGCCGCAGCGCCACGTGATTACGAATACCGACTCCATCCCCACTGTGACGCTTGGAACACCGTAGGCAGTGAGGCGTCAATGAAAGCGATGCTTGGGAAACGCTTTCTTAGCCGCGGCTTCGTCCAGCAATGCAGTGGAGACGACGTCTTCGTCAGCGCTTCGTGCTGCCAAAGCCGCGCCTCACTGCTGGCGTTGAGGCTGTAAAAAACCCAAAAAACCCCCAACGTTTTTGGCATGATCGCCTTACTGCAACGGAACGCTGAGGGGGCGGCATGGCGCGGTACAAACCCACCCACAAGGGGCTGAAACTTCTGGCGGTTGATTTTGACCGGCAGGTGATTCCCGGCAGTTTTGAACATGCGCTCTGCCATCTCGTGGATCACGAGCTTGATCTCTCTTCCTTTCATTCCCGCTATAAAAACGACGACAACGGAGCCTCTGCTTATCATCCTGTTGGCCTATAATCGGGGCATCATCGGCAGCCTCAGGATTGAGGCAGCGTGTTGCGAGAATATTCTTTTCATTTCGGCTAAGGAAAATGAGAATCGGTCTTTTCTACACTGTCGTTAGGCGGGTTTGAGTGGTGTGGTGGGCGGCCAGGGCTGCTAGTGTTGCGCCAGCAGCTGGCGCTCCACCCTGTCTAGCGCCGCCGCAGCACCGTAGAGAATCAGTGTGTCGCCGCTCTTCAGCAGGGTGTTTTCCGGAGGATGGGGGGTGCGTTTGCCGTTGCGCTGCATGGCGATGATGTTGATCTCCTGACCCTCTAGCCCCAGTTCACTGATATGTTTTCCTGTCGCCCAGGCGCTGTTGTTCAGCTCGATGGCGTGCAGCTCGGCTCCAGTTTCGCCGCCCGTCATCAGCTTGTCTTCCACGCCTGGGAAGAGCTGGTGCATCAATTCGTAACGGCCACGCTGCACCTGACGGACTTTGTTGAAGATGCGAGTGGGTGGCACCTTGAGCAGAAACAGCAGGTGTGAGGCCATCATCAGGCTCGCCTCCAGAATCTCGGGAATCACCTCGGTAGCGCCGGCATCGAGCAGCTGTTGCAGCTCGCTGTCATCATGGGTGCGGACCACGATAGGGATCTCGGTATTGATGCCGCGGACATTGTGCAAAATCTTGAAGGCGGGGCCGGTGCCGTCGGTGCAGACCATGATGGCGGCGGCGTGTTCGAGACCGGCGGCCTTGAGCAGGTCGAGGCTGGAGGAGTCGCCGTAGGTGACCGGCTCCTTGGCCTTGACCGCGTTTTGGACCAGCACTGGGTCCAGGTCCATGGCGACAAAGTTGATGCCCTCATCCTCTAGGAAGCGGGCGATGGTCTGGCCGAGGCGGCCATAACCGCAGATGATGACGTGGCCGGAGAGGCCGTGGGCGGTCTCTGCCACATGCTCGCGAATCACATCTTTGCTGAGGGTGACCGCCTTGGGCAGTAACCGCGCGGCAATGCGACCATTGGCGCGGATCAGCAGCGGCGACAGCGCCATGCTGATCAGCAGCGCCGCCAGCACCACTTGGCCGTAACGCTGTTCGATGTTGCCGCCGCTGATGGCGAGGGTGAGGATGGCAAAGCCAAACTCGCCGCCATGGGCCAGTACCAGTCCGGTACGCAGTGCCACGGCGTTGTTCCAGCCACCGAGTCGGCAGAGCACCGCGATGACAATCACCTTGAAGAGGATCAGCGCCGTCAGTAACAGCAGAATCCAGGCCCAGTAAACTGGCAAAATATGAATGTCGAGCAGCATGCCGACGGTGATGAAAAACAGCCCCAACAGCACGTCACGGAAGGGGCGCACCTCGGCCTCAACCTGATGACGGAACTCGGTCTCGCCTATCATCATGCCTGCTACAAAGGCACCCAACGCCAGCGACAGCCCCAGTTGATTGGTGAGCCAGGCAGAGCCGAGGGTGATCAGCAGCACCGTCAGGCTGAAGAGTTCAGTGGAACGAAAGCGCGCCACGCCATGGAAGAGTGGCCGTAATACCCAGCGCCCTATCACTAGGATCAGCCCTAGCGCCAGCGCCCCTTTGGCAACGGCGCTGACGACGGTCAGGGCTGACGGGGTCTCAGCACTGACTGAGGTGGAGGCCAGGATCAGGAACGGGATCACCATTAAATCCTGGAACAGCAGGATGCCCACGGCATTGCGGCCGTGGCGGGTCTGCAGTTCGATCTGGTCGGTGAGCTGTTTGATGACCAGTGCGGTGGATGACATGGCCACAACGCCGCCGAGGATCAGCGCCCCCTCCAGCGACATGCCGAAGTAGACCCCCATCAGCGCCGTGATCGCAGTGGTCACGATGACCTGCGCCCCGCCCAGCCCCAGCACCACACCCTTCATGCGCAGCATCTGCGACAGGGAGAACTCCAGGCCAATGGTGAAAAGCAGGAAGACCACGCCGAACTCGGCAAGCGCGCGGGTGCGTTCGGTATCGTCTATCAGCCCCAGGCCGTAAGGCCCCATCGTCACACCAATGGCCAGATAACCCAGGATAGGTGGCAGCCTCATGCGCAGGCAAATCACCACCACGACAACGGCAGCGGTGAAGAGCAGGAGGATGTCGTTGAGGTAGCCGTGGTCCATTTTGTGTTGGTCGTTATTGTTGTCAGGCGATTAGTGGAAAGAGAAGTCTCATTTTGAATAGTGTCATTGTTGAGTGCTTTTTAGAAGCGCTGAAAAAACATAGCGCAGGCCCGGCATGCTGGTGTCGCCGGGTACTGCGGTCAGCTTTATGATGTTGGCAGCGCTAAAAACGTGGGAATTAGTTGAGCACAACCGCCACGGTTGGCGCGGTTGCTGGTGCGGTGGGCTCTTCGGAGAGGGTGCGGCTGAAAGGGGCCATCAGTTCGCGGAAGATGCGGGTCAGCAGGCGCGCCTCCTGGGTGACGATGTCGGCCTGCCCCTCCATCTCCTGCATGAAGGCCAGGCGTTTGCCAAAACTGGTGACCAGCGGCGTCGGCAAGGCCACTTCCACTGCATAGGTCTGCTGCCGTGGCACCTGCGAGATATTGCTGATCCGCCCCTGCACCAGGCCATATTCCTGGTAGGGAAACCCTTCGAGGCGGATGTGGACCTGCTGCCCCAGCCGCAGTTTGCCCGAATTGCTCAGTGGCACCCGCAACTTGCCGAGGATCTCGCCGGCATCCGCAGGTACGATGCTCATCACCTCGTCACCGGCGGCGACGTATTGATTGTCGCTCCAGTAATCAAACAGGGCGACACGTCCGGCGGTGGGGGCGCGTAATACATAGGCCCGTTCCCATTCGGCGATGCGTCCTAGTAGGGTTTGATAGGCCTCGTCGATCTGGGCGCGCATCTCTTCCACCCGCCGTTCGTCGATCACGCGCAGTTGTAAACGTTCTTCGTCGGCGCGGCTCAAATCGATACGTGCGGCGGCCCGCTCTGACTCTAGCTGCTCTTCGGCACGGCGCAGCTCGAGGCGCTCGACACGTTTGTCGTCGAGCATCTTCTCCGGGATGGTGCCGGCTTGCTGCAGATTGGCGTAACGCGCCAGATCCTTTTCCAGCAGCGCCCGTTTCTCCTTGAAGGTTTGTCCCTGTCGTTCAAATACCTCCAGCAGGGCGAGGGTCTCGCGCCGCCGCGCCTCCAGTGCTTGCAGCTGTTGTGTTGCACGGTCTTGGCGTAGCGATTCCAGATATTCGCCGCAACGGGTCTGATAGGCAGAGTAGCTCTCTTGCAACGCGCCGAGGCGTGGCAACGGTTGACCGCTGCGGGCGGCATTGATCTGACAGGTGCGAGCCGCCGCATTATCGCGGAGTTGCACGGCGAGTGTCTGCATGGCCTCTGTATCAGCACTGTTTTCAATCACTGCCAATACCTCGCCCGCTGCCACCTGCTGTTGATCGTGCACTGCTACTTGTTGCAATTTACCCGCGCTGGGCGCGACCAAACGTGCCGGCGGCATGGGGGTGGTAACGACGATACGTGCGGGCACTATCTCGGGATATTTGATCCACCAGGACACGCCCACCAGCGTTGCAATGCCGACGCAGACCACGGCGGTGCCCCAGCGCAATATCCAGGGCGAGACCGCGCCCAAGACTTCGCGTGCATAGTGGCTGTACTCACCCAAATCGTTATTGATCTCTAGACGTGGCATGACTCATTCCCCTTGGACGTGGTACTCACTGGCCCAGCTCCAACTGATTTTTCACCAGACTGAAATAGGCGCCCTTGCGTGTGGTGAGGCTGGGATGGTCACCCAGCTCCACCACCTGGCCGCGATCGAGCACTACAATTTGGTGGGCGTTTTTCACGGTGCTAAGGCGGTGGGCTATCACCACCACGGTGCGGCCTTTATAAAACGATTCCAGATTTTCAACGATCACCCGCTCGTTGTGGGCGTCGAGCGCGCTGGTGGCCTCATCGAAAAAGAGAAAATCCGGTTCTTTATATATAGCGCGGGCAATGAGGATGCGCTGGCGCTGGCCGCCACTGAGAGTGATGCCGCTGGCGCCGATGCGGGTGTTATAGCCCTGTGGTAGTCGTTCTATCAACTCCTCCAGATTGGCGATCTGCACCGCGCGCAGCAGCCGTTCACGGTCGATGATGCCTTCGGAGTCTGACTCGGTGATGTTGCGCGCGATGGTGTCGGCAAAGATATAGCCATCCTGCATCACCACGCCGCAGCGTTGTCGCCAGAGATGGGTGTCAATATCACTCAGCGGCACTGGCCCCACCTGAATACGTCCGCTCTCGGGTGCGTAAAATTTCAACAGCAGTTTAAGCAGAGTGGTTTTGCCGCTGCCGCTGGCGCCGACGATAGCGGTGATCTTGCCTTGCGGAATGGTCAAATTGATATCTTTGAGCACCGGCTCGGAGCGTGGACTGCCATAACGGAAGGTGAGATTGTTGGAGATGACGAGGTCGCGCTGTGTCGGCATTACCCGCACCTTGGCCGTCTCGCTGGCATCCTCTTCGTCACGATGGTGGATCTCGGCCAGACGATCAAGACTGATACGGGCGTCCTGCCAGGCCTGAATGAACGAGACAAAGTTACGTACCGGCACATTCAGCTGGCCGATGATGTATTGCACCGCCAGCATCTGCCCGAGGGTCATCTGGCCAGCGATGACAGCCTTGGCGGCCAGTACGGTGATAAGAATATTTTTTACTTCGTTAATAAAATTACCGCCGGTTGTCTGATACTGCAACAACGCCAGCCCCTTTATAGAGACCCGAAACAGCCGCACCTGAATCGCCTCCCACTCCCAGCGGCGACGCTTTTCAGAATTATTGAGTTTGATCTCTTGCACGCCGTTGATGAGCTGCACCATGCTGCTTTGATTGCCAGACGCCTCGTCAAAGCGGCGGTAGTCCAGCTCTGCACGGCGCTTCATAAAGGCCAGCACCCAGAGCAGATATAACAACGTGCCCGCCAAAAAAATCATAAAGATTTGTGTATTGTAGATAGCCAGGATAATGCCAAAGAGCACGATGCTAAACACCGAGAACAACATGGTGAGGGTGGAGGCGGAGAGGAAATTCTCCACCCGGTCGTGATCCTGTACTCGCTGCAACAGATCGCCGATCATCTTTGCATCAAAGAAAGCCATCGGTAGTCGCATAAGTTTGCGTAAAAAATCCGAGAGCAGCGATATCTGCATACGCGATCCCACATGTAGCAAGATCCAGTTACGCACGATGTCGACACTGGTCTGTGACAAAAACAGCATCAGTTGCGCTGCCAAAATCAGATAAACAAAATTTAAATTTTGAAACTGGATACCATTATCAACAATGGCCTGCGTCAGAAATGGAAAGCTCATCAACAGCAGGCTGCCAACCAAAAGTCCCAACACCAACTGACCAATCAAATGGCGATGGGGCCGGAAATAGGGGGTGAGAAAACGGATACCACGGCGCGGTTCACGTCCAGGTTCATCATGTTCATAAAATTCTGGCGTTGGTTCCAGCAGCAACAACAATCCCGGCGTGTTGTCATCGGCATCACGTTGGCCGAGCCAGCCTTCCATGAATTCGCGCTTGCTGTATTTGATCAAACCATGGCCGGGATCGGCGGCATAGACGAAGTCGCCTTTGACGCGATGTATCACGATAAAGTGGCGTTGCCGCCAATAGGCAATACAGGGCAACGGCGCCTCGGCGAGTGTTGCAATCGGCACTTGCACCGCCAATGATTTTAAACCGATGGTCTCGGCGGCCGCAGCTATGCCGCCCAGGGAGACCCCTTCACGAGTGATGCCACACTCTTCGCGCAACTGCTCCTGGTCAACCACGCGACCGTAGTGGTGCGCCACCATGCGCAGACAGGTAGGTCCGCAATCCATTTGATCCATCTGCCTAAAAAAAGTGAAGCGTTTCATTGGAGGCTCTCTTTTTTTCTGGCTGATACAGGTTGTATGAGCGGATTTAATTCGTTGAATCGCCCGTAATGAAAAACGTATGGCTGATTGGAGTAGTCGAGTTCGCGCAACTTGATGGCGTACGTAGCGATGGCTGACTCATAACATTCGTGAAAGCCGCGATACAGGCGCACGCCCTCGGCAGTGTAAAGTTTTGGCTGGGCAAGATTCTGCAAATCGCACTGAAATTTGAGCAGATAAAAACCCAATCGGCCGCGCGCCTCGTGAGTCTGTTGATTATTTAAAATATGGCGATGTAGGCTTGCCAACAGCACACTGACAATCAGGCTGTAGGTAAACAGTCCATGAAAGGCGGCGTAGAGGCTGCGTTGATCATTACTGTTTTCTAGAAAATCGCTCAGCGGAGTGGTTGGATCGATGGTTAAAAAGCGGTCATGGTTTAAGGTGGCCGCATTAAATACAACATGTCCGCCTTGGTGTGCAAAATCATCTAAAAAAAATAGAGTGCTGGGGCGTTCAATACGATTAAGAAAAGCAGCACCATGCATCGAAAGAGTGGCGAAGGAGTTGGGCGCCTCGGCTTGATACAGATGTACTCGTCGGTTTGCCATGCACAGCAGATGATAGATGTCGGGCCGCACTTGGCGCATGAGTGTTAGCGCGTGGTCAAAGAGGGTTTGGATTTCTGTGATCTCATGGGCGGCGATTGTTGCGGCATGTGGATTTTTACTCTCCGCGAATAACGGCCACAGCACCGGGTCCATGTTGTAAGTGAGTTCCAACAAACCAGCCGCCGCAAATCGTGCCGGTATAAATTGTAGCGGATGAGTATTTGTTGCAGCGACGATCACCCAATTGTTTGCCTCGCCTTGCCGAATAACCTCGGTCTGTTGCAGCGGTGTTAAGCCTGCTACATAACCCAGTCTTGGTAGATGGGCAATGCCTTGTGCATCCGCTGCTAAACGCAGGCGTGATGGCCGTGCTGCTTCTGGCAGATAGGCATAGAGGATCTGTTGCAGATCGATATCATCGCGGTGCGCGGTCAACCAGGCAAACAGCGCAGGCTCAAGAAATATCGCCTCATGCTCAGGTTTAAAAAAATCGATTAGGTCGGAAGCGCGTCGTGTTAATAAACTACGCACCGTTTGCGCCAACTCGGCCTGTCCTTGACGAACATTCTCGGCAAGATATTGCACTAGTTCATAATTAAACATGTGGCACCTCGCTCGTCTTTATTAAAAATGGAGACGGCAAGACAGACATCTGTTTGTCTTGCCGCTCCAATGGGATTAAATCATCGACACCAGATTGAAGGAGGCAATGTTGACCCGTGACAGGTTACTGGATAGCGCCAGCTTGCCGCCGGTATGGCAGCCAGACAACAGACCGCCGGTGATTTTTTCCAGCGCGGCGGCATCGTTAATGGCAGAGGCTGATGACTTGAAGGCATCCAGTGAGGATTTTTTGACGGAATTGTTTTTAAAGAAGCTCATAATGTTATCTCCATATAGAGGTTGTTAAATGCCGGGCAGCACGCTGCATAGTCCGGTGTGACGTGGTCGCAGGCAGGCCGGTAATACACACCAAGCTCATGCCTTTGCCCCTGCGTCGTTCCTGTAGATGAGATAAAGGTTTTCCTCATCTACGCCACTAAATTACTGCGATTGTGGCTTCGCTTCAGTTAAGGAATTCACGCTGTGATAGTGAAAAATTCACATAGATTTATGCTGAGGGTTTGGTGTAGGACGGGAATGCTCAACCACTAGCGGCAACACAGATGAGTGGTTTCAGATTAGGGGGTGTGGCGGGGGTGAAACGATTGCAAACTGCGGGGTTGATGCGAATGTAGTAAAATTCTGCGTTTTGTTAAGTGAGTGATCGACTATGAACATTATCGTTAACGGCGAAGCGCGGCAGGTGACGGCGCCCTACAGCGTGGCGGATCTGATCCTGGATCTTGAGCTCACTGGCCGACGTTTGGCAGTGGAGGTGAATCTCGATATCGTGCCGCGCAGCCGTCATGGCGATCACCAGCTACAGGCCGGTGACCGGGTGGAGATCGTACATGCAATCGGTGGCGGCTAATTGCCAGCGGTTAATTTAAGAGTGTCCGCGGTATAATCGCGCTTCTTTGAAACACAGCCGTCTACAGGAACTGTTATGTCCATAACCAAACCCGCTATCGCCCACGACCCGTTGATCATCGCCGGGGTTGAGTTCAGCTCCCGCCTGCTGGTGGGGTCTGGCAAATACAAATCGCTGGAAGAGACCCGCCTCGCGACAGAGGCCTCGGGTGCCGAGATCATCACCGTGGCGGTGCGCCGCACCAACATCGGCCAGCACCCCGATGAGCCGAGCTTGCTTGACGTGGTGCCGATGGATAAATACACCATCCTGCCCAATACCGCCGGCTGTTATAACGCCGAGGATGCGGTGCGTACCTGCCGCCTGGCGCGTGAGCTGCTGGATGGTCACGACCTGATAAAGCTGGAGGTGTTGGCGGATGAGAAGACGTTATTCCCTAACGTGATCGAAACACTCAAGGCCGCTGAGATCCTGATCAAGGATGGTTTTAAGGTGATGGTTTACACCACCGATGATCTGATGATTGCCAAGCAGCTCGAGGCGATGGGGTGTGTGGCAGTGATGCCGTTGGGCGCGCCGATTGGTTCTGGCCTGGGCATTCAGAATCCCTACAATATCCGTTTTATCATTGAGGAGCTGACGGTGCCGGTGTTGGTGGATGCCGGTGTTGGTACTGCCTCTGATGCGGCGCTGGCGATGGAGCTGGGCTGTGACGGGGTGTTGATGAACAGCGCCATTGCCGCCGCGCGTAATCCGGTGCTGATGGCCTCGGCCATGAAACACGCCATCATCGCCGGGCGCGAGGCCTTTCTGGCCGGGCGCATGCCACGCAAACAGTACGCTAGCGCCTCGTCGCCCATTGATGGTCGCTTTTTTTAGTCGCCGCTTCGGCTCAGCCATGCCGCCGCTGTGGCAAACACTTTACATGTTGAATGACCATGACCCCTACCGATAAAATTCACCGCCCGATTCGTAGTTTTGTTCTGCGCCAAGGGCGCATGACCGGCATGCAGGAGCGCGCGCTTGTCGATCACTGGCCCCATTTCGGACTGGAGATTGAGGGTGGGATGTTAGATCTCGACGCCCTTTTGGGCCGTCATGCCCCGCGAGTCCTGGAAATCGGCTTTGGCATGGGTGACGCACTGGCGGAGATGGCGCTGGCGCAGCCGGAGCAGGACTACATCGGCATTGAGGTGCATCGTCCCGGCGTTGGCCGTTTGATGGGGCGGCTGGTGGAGCAGGGCAACGACAACGTCCGCATCTTTAATCACGACGCCATCGAGGTGCTCAAACAGCGCATCCCCGATGGCGCGCTTGACCGGGTGCTGCTCTTTTTCCCCGACCCCTGGCACAAGAGTCGTCACCACAAACGCCGTATCGTGCAGGCGGAATTTATTGAAACGATTCGCACCAAACTCAAACCCGGTGGCCTCTTTCACATGGCAACCGATTGGGAGGATTACGCCCTCTGGATGATGGCAAAGATGACAGCCGCGCCAGGCTATAAAAATGTGGCCGGGCCAGGCAGCTACGCCGAGCGCCCCGACTACCGTGTGCTTACCAAGTTTGAAAAGCGCGGCCAGCGCCTTGGCCACGGCATCTGGGATCTGATCTTTAAACGGATCTGAGCGCCAGCCTAAGGCGGGCTAAGTTCTTCTGGATAGATTCTTGCGGTCTGTTGTCCAACGGCCAACCTGATTGATTAACCCCCTGCGGAAAACTAAAAAGCGGAAAACTAAAAATTTATGTCATTACGTCACCACTTTCTTAAGCCCTTGCTGTTGATCCTCGCGCCACTCGGGCTGATCGTCGCCTTTCTCGCCCTGAGCCGTCTCGGTTTTTTTGCCTGGCAGTTTGAGCGTGTCTCCCTGGCCGGGGACTACTCCTTCATCTTCCTGCAAGGGTTGCGGTTTGACCTGGTGCTGGTGGCGATGATGATGATAATTCCCGCCACGCTTACACCGCTCTTTTGCACCAATCTCAAGCTCTTCAAACAGTGGCGCCGTTTTCTGTTGTTTTATCTCACGCTTGGGTTTGTTTTTATCGCCTTTATGGAACTCTCCACGCCGTCGTTCATCAATCAGTACGACTCACGCCCCAACTACATCTTTGTGGAGTACCTCAAACACTACAAAGAGGTTGGCTCAACACTGTTGGCGGAATATCCGCTGCAACTGCTGCTGGCCGTTATCGTTGTGCCGCTGGTGAGCTGGGGATTTGTCCGTGCCACCCAACGCCTGCTGGTACTGGAACGGCCGATTCACTGGTTACCAGCACTGCTGCTGGTGCCGCTGGTCTTTATCAGTTTTGTCGCCGCCGGTCGTTCAACACTCGATCATCGCGCCGTTAATCCTGCCACCGTGGCGATCAGCTCCGACCATCTGGTCAACGACTTGCCGCTCAGTTCCGCCTACACCGTGCTCTACTCCATCTACCTTTCGGGGCAGGATGAAGAGGGCGGCGTGCCCTACGGCAAGATGCCGTTTGATCAGGTGATAAAGATTGTACGTCAGGAGATGGGGGTGGATCCCGCCAGCTTCACCGATCCCGCATCACCCACACGCCATCTGCAACAGAGCACAACACCACGTAACAAACCCTACAACCTCATCATCGTATTGGAAGAGAGCCTTGGTGCCGAGTTTGTTGGCAAGCTTGGCGGCCTGCCACTCACACCCAATATCGATGCGCTCGCCGCAGAGGGGATTTGGTTCGATAACCTCTACGCCACCGGCACCCGTTCAGTGCGCGGTATCGAAGCCGTTGTCACCGGCATTCCACCCACACAGGCCATCAGCGTAGTAAAACAAGCCAAATCGCAGCGTGGCTTTTTCACCCTCGCCAGCTTCCTGAAAGCGCGCGGTTACGACACTGGTTTCATCTACGGTGGTGAAGGCCACTTCGACAACATGCGCAGCTTCTTCATGGGCAATGGCTTCAACTACGTTATCGATCAAAATGATTATGCCAACCCCGTCTTCAAAGCAACCTGGGGCGTCTCTGACGAAGACCTCTTTACAAAAGCGGATGAAAAATTCAGCAGCTACGGCGACAAACCATTTTTTGGACTGGTCTTCACCTCATCCAACCACTCACCGTTTGAGTTCCCCGATGGCCGCATAGAGCTACATGACAGCGAAAAACAGACCGTCAACAACGCCGTAAAATATGCCGACTACGCCGTCGGCCAGTTCATCGCCAAGGCCAAAAAATCCAACTACTGGGACAACACCCTGATACTGGTCATCGCCGATCACAACTCACGTGTGTATGGTGCATCACTGCTGCCGGTGGATCGTTTTCACATCCCTGGTTTGATTTTAGGTGGTCCAGTCAAACCCGATGTAATTCCGACACTCGCCAGCCAGATCGACATCGGCCCAACACTGCTCTCCATGATGGGCCACTCCGGCGAACACCCGATGATCGGGCGTGATCTGACCGTGCCAGAAAATCGTAACCGCATCGGCCGAGCCATCATGCAACTCGACAAAGTACAGGCCTACATGGAAGGCAACGAACTGGTATTGCTGCGCCAGGATATGGCGCCAAAACTATTTAACTACGTCGATAAAAATCTGGTGGAATCAAACGCAACCAATCAAACGTTGGTAGACAAAGCGCTAGCCCACTCGCTCTTTTCACAAGCAGCCTATGCCGAAATGTTGTATCGGCAGTAGCTGTGGTTTTGTAGGTTGGATTAGGCGCGAAGTTAATCAGCACCTTGTTAAACAGTGTATTTAAATCGAGGTAACACCATGTACATCGCAATGAACCGTTTCAAAATCAAACTCGGCAGTGAACAGGATTTTATAGAAGTCTGGAAAAACAGAGACTCCCACCTCGACAGCGTGCCCGGCTTTCAAGCATTCAACCTGCTACGTGGCACAAGCACGGATGAAAACACACCCTTTATCTCCCACTCCACCTGGGCCACAAAACAGGATTTTATAAACTGGACCGAGTCAGACGCATTCCGCAAAGCCCACGCCGGCGCCGGCGGTAAAAGCAAAGACATCTACCTCGGCCCACCACTGTTTGAAGGGTTTGAGTCAGTGCTTTAATCCTCGCTCCAAATAAACCAGTGGGAGCGGTACTCCTGCCGTGATGGCCCGGCCAGCGGCCGTGTTGTGGTAAGTTTGTTCAGCACGGATACTACAGTGCTTCACGCGCAGCTTATCGCGCACTTGAACCAGCAATTTGGAGGTTTTATCGTGGTGCGCTTATCCGGAAAATTAGGGTGTGTCATAATTTAACCTCCAATAAAAACAAGGCATTGCAGATGCCAGATTATACACCTTGAAGGTGCCTTTACCGGCGCGTTTTAGGGTGTCTACTTTACGTTAGACGCTTATTCCAATGACTACTGACCTTTACTCTCTTGCTGATTCAGTTTTCGATGAGAAAAGTTTTCTCCAATTTTTAATGGCCTTGTCCGCTGATTGGGAAAAGGCGAGTAAAATTGAAAAGGCAAAACCATCTGCCTCTTTTTCGTCAGGTGCACTTGGCTGGGAAAACGGAAGTGTTGGTGCTGTTTTTGATGCCGCAGCATCTTGGGGTACCGCATCAATTGACGGCCTAAAACATTATGAGAAACCTGAAAACCATTGGCGTCGTGCAGCTCATATCATTCATGCAGGTAAGTTCTATGAATAGCGCAGCGTCTAACCCTGTGTTCGAGCGGGACGCCGCAGAAGCGCGGCGCCCCTCAACTTTACGTTGGCCGTCATCAATATATTTAGTTTAGAAGGGAGTTTTAAATGAGCAATGACACTGAACTGATTCAGCATGTTGAGCCGACAGATGAGCCGGACTTTAAGCCATTATTCACCTATCTCCAATCGCCACAGGGGCACGAAATCGCCACACGCCTTTTGTCAATCGTGGAAGATGTGAAGAAGTCCACACTTGAGAAGACCACAAGTCATGCCGCCTTTGAAAAATGGCTCCAAGCAGGAATCATTTTCATAGTGGTCGTTGCCGCGTCCACTCTTAGCTACCTCGGAAAATTTGACACCTCATTAGGTGTGCTGTTCGGCACCATGGTCGGTTATATCTTCGGCAAGAAGTAACGCCTTGAACTGCTCATTCATTTGTACCGTGACGGCCAACCCGGCGTTCGAGCGGGACGCCGCAAAAGCGCGGCGCCCCTCAACTTTACGTT
>JAYWDX010000058.1:0-10634 GCA_043779675.1 Tenderia sp. (SeqCode) | reverse complement strand
GATCAGACCCGTGAGCAGACCATAGAGAATGGGTGTTGCTGTGGGTGGCGGCAGCGCCACCCCCACCAGCGGCCCGATTAGCGCCGCCAACCCCCACTGCGCCACGTAACCGAGTGCCACGCCGATGCTGCTGGCCACCAGCCCCAGCACCACCATCTGCTGTAGATAGAGTCGGCTGATAAAACGCTGTTCAGCCCCCAGGCAACGCATCACCGCACAGCTATCGAGATGACGGCTGACAAAACGGCGCGCCGCCATCGCCACGGCGGCGGCCGCCAGCAGCACGCTCACCAACGCCGCCAGACCGAGAAAACTCTCACCCCGCGCCAGCGCCGTGCGCACCTCGGGACGGCTATCACGCACGTCACGTAAAGACTCGCCGAGCAATAAATGCCCCTGCCACTGCGCCCGAATTGCTTCGATCTGTTTTGGCGCACCGGCCAGCAGTAGCGAATAACGGATACGGCTGGCGGGCTGGATCAACCCTGTCGCCGGCAGATCGGCCGCACTCATCAACAGTCGCGGCGCCACGCTAAACATCATGCCGCCAGAGTTATCCGGCTCCGTCACCAGCAGCGCCGCCACCCTGAGCTGGGCGTTGCCAACCGTGATCACATCACCCACATCAATGGCAAGCGCCGTCAGCAGTTGTGCAGCAGCCCATACCGTACCCGGCTCAGGCCCACCCACCACCTCTCGCTCCGCCGCAAACCGTTGTGTGGCAACACGGTGTTGGCCACGCAATGGATAATGGCTACTTACCGCCTTAAGCGCCACCAGCTGACTGCCATCACCGGCCACCACCATGGTAGGAAACTCAAGTATTTCGGCCAGTTGCAACCCCCGCGCGGTGGCCTGTGCCTTGCGCTCGGCACTGACGGGATCGCTGCTGAGCAGGGCCAAATCGCCCCCCAGCAGTTCACTCGCCTGGCTCGACAACGCCAGATGGATACGGCTGGTAAAAAAATTGACTGAACTGACGCTGGCAACCGCAACTACCAGCGCCAGCAGCAGTACCCGCAACTCGCCAGAGCGCCAGTCACGTCGCAACATGCGTAGCGCCAACCTCATGTTGATTGCCTCAGCCGTCCCTCTTCCAGCTCCAGGGTGCGCTGACAACGACTCGCCAGCTGCGCGTCGTGCGTCACCAATATCAGTGTGGTGCCGTGTTCGGCATTGAGCTGGAACAGCAGCTCAATGATGCGGGTGCCCGTTTTACTGTCGAGGTTGCCGGTAGGTTCATCGGCAAACAGCACGGCGGGATGGGTGGCAAAGGCACGGGCAATGGCGACACGCTGCTGCTCACCGCCGGAGAGCTGTTTTGGATAGTGCTGCGCTCGCGCCGCCAGACCGACACGCTCCAGCACCTGCTGCGCCGTATGCTGCGCATCGTCACGCCCGGCCAGCTCTAGCGGCAGCATCACATTCTCCAGCGCCGTCAGGTTGGGCAAGAGCTGAAACGCTTGGAAGATAAACCCCACCTTGGTGGCGCGCAGCCGGGCGCGGCCATCCTCATTCAGCGAAAAGAGCTCATCACCATCAAGCCGCACCTGTCCCGAGGTGGGGGTATCAAGCCCCGCTAACAGCCCCAGCAGCGTCGACTTGCCGGCGCCAGAGCTGCCGACAATCGCCACCGTCTCGCCTGCGCCGATCTCCAGATTGATATCGTGCAGCAGTGTCAGCTCCCCTTCGGGACTGACCACCCGTTTGCAGAGATTTTGCACCACTAACACGGCGTTGCTATTCATCTTGATTGTCTCAGGTAAGATGGGATCTGATTGGTTAACAAGCGACAAAATCAGCCTTAATGAAAACAGCATACCAGCTCCTGCTCACCGTCACGCTGCTGCTGGCGGCGCCCGCCACCACACTCGCCGCCACCATTCTGGTGCTGGGTGACAGCCTTAGCGCCGCCTTTGGCATGCCACAACAGGCAGGCTGGGTGAGTCTGCTGCAACAGCAACTGCAACCAGAACACAACGTCATCAACGCCAGCATCAGCGGCGAAACCACCGCCGGTGGTGCCGCCCGGCTCCAGCCCCTGCTGCAACAGTACCGGCCACAAATTGTCATTATTGAACTGGGTGCCAACGACGGCCTGCGTGGCCTGCCGATCAAGGAGCTGCGCAAAAATCTGGAGCAGATGGTCCAGCAGAGTCAGGCGGCAGCAGCAGAGGTGCTGCTGATCGGGCTGCGCCTCCCCCCCAACTACGGCCCCGCCTATACCCGCGCCTTTGAGGAGAGCTACAGTGCGCTAGCCAAACAGTACCGGGCCAAGCTGCTGCCGTTTCTGTTTGCTGGACTTGAGGATTCGTCACGCCACTTTCAGGCTGACAACCTGCACCCAACGGCGGCGGCACAACCGATTTTGCTAAATAACGTCTGGCAGCAGCTGGCGCCGCTACTCAAAATAAAGAGAGCCGCGCTCCCCGCTAATCCTTGCCCTGATAAACCTTGCGCCGAAACAGGTCGTTACGGCGGCTGACAAGACGGTCTAAAAACAGCAGGCCATCAAGGTGATCCATCTCATGCTGAATCGCCCGCGCCTCAAAACCGCTGGTTTTGAGGCGCTGTTTTTCGCCCTGGGCGTCCTGATACTCAAGGGTGATAGTCTCGGCGCGCATCACATTGCCGGTAAAATCGGGCACCGACATACACCCCTCGCGCCCTTTGACAAAGCCGTTGTATTCAACGATCTCGGGATTGATCAGCGCCAGAAAACCGTGCTGTTCAATCTTCGGTTTGCTCGACACATCGACCAAGGCGATGCGCTGAAAGCGTCCCACCTGTGGCGCCGCGATCCCCACACCACCAGGACCGCCGCGCATCGTCTCTTCAAGATCGGCCAGGAACTGGCGCAGCTCATCATCAAAGCGCGTGACCACTTCGCTGAACTGCTTCAACCGCTTGTCGGGATAGGTAAAAATCTCCAACTTCGCCATTACTGTTACCCAATCATCGTTTCAATAGGGGTGAGTTTGGCGTCGATCCCTTCTTTGATCACTATCTGCAAAGCCGACTCCAGCGCCGCAACGCCTTCGCCCGCCACACCGTCGATATGCATGATGTAAATCGGCTTGGCCTTCGTGCCACCAACATCCGAATCGAGATTGACGATATTGAGGCCCGCCTCGGCCAGGGCGCCAGTGACATGGGCGACGATGCCGGGACGATCGGCGCCATAGACGGTGATCTGTACATTGGGTTCGACATGGTGATGCAGATCACCATCCATCTTGTCGATGTGGATGTGCAGCCCCATGGAGTCGGCCACTGTGGAGAGCAGCGCTTGTAACGATTTGATCGTGCCGTCGTGGCGCACCATCATCATAATAGTGAAGCTGTCACCCATGCGGATCATGGAGGCCTCGCCGAGATTGCAGCCACCGTCGTAAAGCGCCTGCGTGACGTGGGCAACGATGCCGGGGCGGTCTTTACCGACCAGTGAAAGAATGTACCAGTGAGACATGGAAGCTCCTCAAATATTAATCAATCTTCTGCAATCCAGATCAGCGACGCCATACGTCCCGTCACCCCATCACGGCGATAGGAGTAGAACCGCTCAGCCTCACTATAGGTACAGCAATCTCCACCGTAGACCGCCAACGCCCCCATCCGTGCCAGCCGCTGCCGCGCCAGCTGATAGATGTCGGCCAACCAACGGCCACTGGGCGATGGTTTAAATGCGGCGGTTGCGGCGACATCATGGGCAATAAAGGCATCACGCACCTCATCCCCTACCTCAAAGGCCGACGGGCCAATGGCAGGGCCAAGCCAAACCAGCAGCTCGGCGGTGGCCACTCCCATACGCAATACCGTCGCCTCGATCACGCCATTCAGCAGGCCACGCCAACCGGCGTGGGCAGCGGCAACCACCGTGCCCTGCCGATCACAGCAGAGCAGTGGCAGGCAATCCGCCGTCATCACAACGCACACTTTATTGGGGTGAGTGGTAAAACTGGCATCGGCCTCAGCCTCAGCGCGCACCGTAGCGGCATCGACCACCGTCACGCCATGCACCTGCTGTAACCACACCGGCTCACTGGGCAGCTGCAGTTGCTGGCAAAGACGACGGCGATTCTCTGCCACCGCCACCGGTAGATCACCCACATGGTCGCCAAGATTGAGGCTTGCATAGGGGGGTAGACTGACGCCGCCATGGCGGGTGGTGCTACCCGCCCGTATTGAGGCGGGGGCAGGCCAGCCGGGGACGATCCAGCCTGGATCAGCCATGCTGCGCGGCATCCTCATACAACAGCTCGATCAGCTGCTGCATGTCGTCGGGCAACGGCGCTTCCCATTCCATGATCTCGCCCGTGGTGGGGTGCTCCAGCCCGAGGCGGGCGGCGTGCAGCGCCTGACGGTTGAAGTTGCGCAGGAAGTCAGACAGCTCGGCACTGCAATCACGCGGCAACCGCAGCCGCTGACCGTAGACCGGATCACCGACCAGTGGATAGTGGATATGGGCCATGTGCACACGGATCTGATGGGTACGCCCAGTTTCAAGATCAACACGGATGTGGGTATGGATACGGAACCGCTGCATCACCCGGTAGTGGGTCACCGCCGGTTTGCCGTTAGATACAACCGCCATACGTTTGCGATCGACGGGGTGGCGTGCGATCGGTGCCTCCACCGTGCCGCCCGCCGTCATCACCCCATAGGCCACCGCTTGGTACTGACGTTTCATCACCCGCGCCTGCAAAATATCCACCAGATATTTTTGCGACTTGAGATTACGCGCCACCGCCAGCAGGCCACTGGTCTCTTTATCGAGACGATGTACGATGCCCGCCCGTGGCACCTCACTCAGCTCAGGGGCGTGGTGCAGCAGGGCGTTGACCAGGGTGCCATCGTAGTTACCCGCCGCCGGGTGCACCACCATGCCAGCGGGCTTATTGACGATGATGATGTCATCGTCTTCATAGACGATAGTGAGTGGGATATCCTGGCCCTGCCAGCTGACCTCCTCCTCCGAAGTCGCCTCCAGCTCGATCTGCTCGCCGCCCTCCAGCTTGTCCTTGGCGCGCCGCTGCTGACCGTTAACACACACCTGTCCCGCCTTGATCCACTGCTGCAGGCGGGCGCGTGAATAGTCAGGGAACAGTTGGGCCAGAACCTGGTCCAACCTTTGCCCCGAATAATCGGCAGGGACTTTAATTGTTAAATGTTCTGAAGATGGCATTGGTTTTCACACAAAACAGGGCAAGATGCCGAGCTAAAAAGGGGGATCATGCTAACAGATTTCAACCGCATTCCCCTGCAAAATAGTGGCATACTGGCGCGATATTGATTCACCATTGACGGTTAACTTAAAGATGCAGATACTCAAACAGCTGCCCGCCTTACTCCTCGCAACCGGGCTAAGCTTCTCCAGCCATGCCGCAGATAACGGGATATTGGCCGAGTACAACTATTACGAAAGTGGCAAAATCGAACTCAATGCCGGCCACTACCAGCAAGCCATCACCCACTTCATCAATCTGCAAAAGCTCTACCCCAACAGCCCCTACATCCCCCAGGCCAAGCTGGAGAGCGCCTACGCCCATTACAAGCTGGGTGAAGCTCAGGCCGCCATCAACCTGCTGCAGGAATTTTTAACGGCAGAGAACAAACATCCACATAAACCCTACGCCTTCTATCTCGCTGGCCTGGCCAGGTATCAGGAAGCACTCGATTTAATAGAGCGCGCCACCTCGCCTGAAGAGACCACCAACGCTCGCACCGCCACCCAACAAGCCATCGGCTACTTTAGTCAGTTGCTGGACAGTTTTCCCGGCAGCCAGTACGGCGAGGATAGTCGCAAAAAGACCACTTACCTGCTGGAAAAACTGGTTCAACAACGCATTAAACTGGAAAAGCAAGACACCAGCCGCAGCCGCCTGCAACAGATCCAGGTCGAAAGCGACCAAGCCATAGTATGGCTGCTGAAACAGCCTGCCAACCACTACACGCTACAACTGGTGCGCAGCCCCGACTACAACACCACCTTCATGGTCTCACTCCAGTATAAATTGGAAAAAAATGCCTTCATCATTGAAACTCAGACCAGCGACGGCAAGGGGTACACGCTGCTTTACGGCTCCTATCCCAGCAAAAACGAGGCGCTGCAGGCAGGTGCCAACCTGCCCAATGCCATCATTGAGACCCAACCGTTAGTACGCGAACTTAACTCGGTGCAGACAGAGATCATCGAGAGCCGCGTGATTGCGGGCGACACAAAACCACAAGCCCAGCCCCTGGCCTCAGCAGCCCAAACCACTGAAGCAGCACCAGCGACCACGGAATTTATCCAGCCAACTCTAAGCAATACTCAGATTTCGGACGAACAGTGGCTGTTGTCACAAAATCCCATGGCCTATACGGTGCAGTTGATGGGGTCCGCTAACGAAGGCAGCCTGATAAAATTCATAAACGACCACAAGCTTACCGGCCAAACCGTCCGCTACCGCAGTCTCCGCAAAGATGGCAGCAGCTGGTACTCCCTGCTTTATGGCAGCTACCCCGACAATGCCACCGCCATTGAGGCAGCACGCCAAATCGGCATCAGCCTCGGCATCGACCAACCCTGGATCAGACGTTTCCAGAGCGTGCAGAACGAAATCGACAGCAGCAAACGCCCGTGAGCAAGTCTCTCTGCCACCTGTTCATCACCCTGGTTTTTGGCATCACCCTACTCACTGGCTGTGTCACCGTACCGCCAGAGTCTGGACCGGAGTCTCAACCCGAAACCTGGTCGGCACAACGCTACTACAGCGAGGCGCGCCAGACCCAGATCAGTGGCAACTACAGCAGCGCACTCGCGCAACTTGCCGAGCTTAAACGGCGTTACCCCGACAGTGCTTACGCCAAGCTCGCGGTGCTGGAGAGCAGCTACGCCCTTTACAAAATCGCAGACTACCCGGCCGCCATCCAGGCTGCCGACCAGTTCATTGCCCAACAGCCAGACACCGACCCCGCGGATTACGCCTGGTATCTGAAGGGCATGGCCCACCTCAACCTTGCCGGCCAAAACAGCACAAACAGCGCCGCGTTCGACGCCAAAAACAGCCGGGCGGCCTACCAGAGCTTTGCCCAATTGGCACACAACTTCCCCGACAGCCAGTATCGAACCGAGGCGCTCCAACAGCTACAACCGCTACGCACCCAGCTGGCCGAACACGAACTCGACATCACCCATGCCCTGCTGCAACAGGGCAGCCAAAAGGGCGCTCGTGAACGCGCCGCCTATCTGGTCAATAATTATCCAGGGACCACCGCCGCCGATGCAGCGCTGGTCATCCTCGAGAGTGGTAAAAACAACATTAACCCGGCAGAATTAGGGCATGAAGCGTGGCTGTTGCAGCAGAACCCCAGCCACTTCACCCTCCAGATTGCGGGTACCAGCGACAAGCAGTGGCTTGATAAATTAATTGCCCAACAGCCGCAGATCATCTGGTTCCAGCGCCTGCGGCAAGGACGGCAGTGGTATGCCATGTTCTATGGTCACTATGACAGCGCCGCCGAGGCAGAAGCCGCCATGCCCGTTATCAAATCAACTCTGGCCATTGAAGAGGCCTGGGTGCAGCCATTTTCGACCATACAAAAGAGCCTTCACAGCGCCGATGCCGACCACTGAGGCTGCGACAAGCCAACCCCAGCTATGCTAGGCTACGGCACCGTTAATCAAGACCATCACAACACTTAAACAGACAATGCCACTCATAAAATCACTCACCTCGCTCTTCCTCATCACCCTGCTGCTGAGCGGCTGCGCCACCACCGACCTCGACCCCAGCACCTGGGCGGCAGAGCGCTTTTACAAAGAGGCCAAACAGGCCCTTAACGACAGCGACTACGAAATCGCCATCAAGCGTTATGAAGATCTGGAGATCCACCACCCCTTCAGCCCCTATACCCAGCAGGCGCAGCTAGAGGTGGGTTACGCCTACTACAAACATGACGAACCAGACTCCGCCATCGCTGCCGCCGACCGTTACATCAAACTCTACCCACGCGCCGACAATGTCGACTACGCCTACTATCTGCGTGGACTGGTAAGCTTTGAACGTGGCCTCGCCACACTCGACCTCGCCCTCGGCCTCGACGTCACCAAGCGGGAACCCAAATCAGCCAAGGGCGCCTTTTTCTATTTTGAAGAGCTGATCAAACGTTATCCCAACAGCCAATATGCTGAAGATGCCAAACAGCGCATGGTTGACCTGCGCAATCGCCTCGCCACCTATGAGATGCACGTCGCCGACTACTACATGCGGCGCGGTGCCTATATCTCCGCCGCCAACCGCTGCCAGGGTGTGCTGGAAAACTACCCGCAGACCCCGGCCATTCCCGACGCCCTGGTGATGATGGTGCAGGCCTACCGCCAACTCGGCATCGACGATCTGGCCGAAGATACACTCAAGGTGCTCCAGCTCAACTATCCCGACAAGCTCAGTGCATTGAAGTAAGAACCCGTTTAAAATTTTGATATAGAGATAACGCGCTGGTAGCGTGTCTAGACAAAAGCAGAGGGGAATAATTTATGTGGGATTTTTTTGAAACCGTACGTCACCGCCACTCCGTGCGCTGTTACCAGAACGACATGCCGGTAGAAAAAGAGAAGCTGCACGCCATCCTTGAGACCGCCTGTAGCGCCCCATCAGCAGGCGATCTGCAAGCCTACAAAATCATCGTTGTCAGCAATCCGGAAAAGCGCCAGGCGCTGGCCAATGCCGCCGAAGGGCAGAGCTTCATCTCCGTAGCGCCAATCTGCCTCGTCTTCTGCGCCGACCCACAACGCTCCGCCACCCAGTATGGCGAACGCGGCCAAAAACTCTACGCCATCCAGGACACCACCATCGCCGCCGCCTACGCCCAACTCGCCGTTGTCGCTGCGGGCATGGGTTCCACCTGGGTCGGCTATTTCGATGAAGAGAAGGTCCGCACCATTCTCCAGATCGATGCCAACCTCAACCCCATCGCCATGCTCAGTCTCGGTTATCCAGCAGAGCTGCCGGAACCGACCAAACGTCGCAGACTGGATGAGATCGTCAGCCACATTGAATAAAAGAAAATGATCTCAATCATCCTCAGAGGGACCATCTCTGGCGATCTGTTTTCAACAGCTCGCCAATCGTTAGCTGCTGAAAATAGCGGGGGGATTTATTACGAGGGGTTGGCTGAGGATTCGCCGAGGCTTTCCTTCACCAACCACCTGCCTTGAATAGAGGTCGATCAACTCTTTTTTGGTCACTTCGGCGAACACCTGTTGCTCGCCTTTGCCATGGTCGCTCGCAGTGAGCGAGAACAATTGGTGAGTACTGGCCAGAAGGCTGTAGGGCTGAAAGCTGGCAATTACTTCGGCTCGTGCAGCCATGAATCGCCCTGCCAATGTAGAATCGTCGACTCCGCTTGTGCAAGCATCGTAGACTTCAACGGGGTCGACGGGCGGCCTGCTGAGACGCCTCATTGCGGATTGATCTGGCCTACAACCGTCAGGACTTCTGGGCGACCACCTCCAACAAGCAGCTCAACTTTGTACAGCACATTCGCACCATGCTGAAGAGCACCGGACACGCGGCGGCAGCGGTGCCGGACAACGTGCTGTTCGAGGGCTGCGCGGACCATCCCGAGGGGCGCTGGCGCAAATACAGCTACGAACAGATCACCGCCCGCGACAAGGCCAGCCTGGATATTTTCTGGTTGAAGGACAAGAGCCTGGCCGATCTGAACAACCTGCCGGAACCGGATGAGCTGGCGCTGGAGATCATCGACAATCTGGAGGCAGAGCTGAATAGCTTCAGGGAGATTGCGGCGGCGCTTTCATAAGATGGGGCGTGAGGTGTGACTGAGCCTTTCAGGCGCTGAGCGCTACCCGGCGTTTTATATTAAAATGCCCCCTCTTTTGGCTCCCGGAACCCCATCACCATGACCCCAGGCTCTCCACAGCGCATCATCGTCGGCATGTCGGGCGGCGTCGATTCGTCGGTGACGGCGCTGCTGTTGCAGCAGCAGGGGTACGCGGTGAGCGGCCTCTTCATGAAGAACTGGGAAGACTACCTCGACGGTGAATGCCCGGCGGTGCAGGATTCGCAGGATGTAATGGCGATCTGCGACCAGCTTGGCATCGAGATGGATGGTGTCAACTTCGCCGCTGAATATTGGGACCGGGTCTTCGCCTACTTTCTCGAAGAGTACCAGACCGGGCGCACCCCCAATCCCGATGTGCTCTGCAATAAAGAGATCAAGTTCAAGGCCTTCCTCGACTACGCCCTGGCCCACGGCGCCGACAAGATCGCCACCGGCCACTACGCCAAGGTGGCGTTTCGCGACGGCTACTACCGGCTGCTCAAGGCTGCTGACCAAAATAAAGATCAGACCTACTTCCTATACACCCTGGGCCAGCCGCAGCTCTCCAAGACCCTCTTTCCGCTGGGCGACATCCACAAGCCGGAGGTGCGCCGCATCGCCGAGGAGCACCACTTCGTCAACGCCAGGAAGAAGGACTCCACCGGCATCTGTTTCATTGGCGAGCGCAAGTTCAAGGAGTTTCTGAGCCAATACCTGCCGGCCCAGCCGGGCGAGATGCGTACCCCCGAAGGGGAATTCATTGGCAGACACAACGGTCTGATGTATCACACCCTCGGCCAGCGCCA
>JAYWDX010000057.1:0-6137 GCA_043779675.1 Tenderia sp. (SeqCode) | reverse complement strand
GCATCCCCTCCTCACTGTTCGACAGTTCTGGAATATGCCTCTAAACTATTTTCAGTTTTATCTGAGCGTGCGTCAGGCAGGCGTTGAGCAAGCGTAGTGTCCACCCAGCTTCCCACCCACGACGGTTGAAGCGATAGCAGAACTCATTGAGGCACTCTTAGAGCCTGTTCACAACCTTCTGAATAACTGAAAATGGTGGGATGAGAAAAAAACACCCAAGCGACGTCAGTCAAGCACAGTTCGAACAGATTAGTCTCTTATTAGAAGGGGTCCGTAAGAACACCAAACCGCGCAAGATTGAGCTATATGAAGTGTTCTGCGCGGTGTTGTATGTGCTCACCAACAGTAGGCGCTTCCAGGCGAAAGTGGTTGTCAATGGCGCAGGTTGCCCCGTGATTTTCCAAAATGGCGAACGGCGTATTCCTGTTTTTCCAAGTGGAATGAGCCTGCCCAGGACGGCGTTAGCGTACTGGAGCAGGCTTTAAAAAAATCAGGTTGGCGAGGCCCGCGCCAAGCAGGGGCGCAACGCATTGACGAGCTTTTTAATCGTTGACGCCCAGAGCGTGAAGAACACTGACAGCGCCGATGAAAAAGGCTATGACGCAAGTAAGAAGGTTTCAGGGAAAAAGCGACATATTGCCGTGGATACACAAGGACTGCCGCATGAAAAACTTCTTTATGCTTGACTAGAAACACGTCTATCAAGAAGATAGACATTGTCAACAAAAAATTATTTAATAATCCAGCATACATATACATTCAAAAAATCAAGCAACGCAATCCACTTCACTCCCCCCTCTTACCGTGGGCTTAATAATCACTTAATGACTTTATGGTATTTTGTCGGCAATTAAACGCGAACAGTGGAAGTAACCCTAACTGGCTCAGTAGCAATAGTGAATGGAGAAATATAGTGCGTGATAACGCTGTACCGAAATCAATCATTACACTACTTCTGGCCGCCCTATTTCCCACTAGCCCAGCGCGCGGCGAGTTTGCACTCAACTTCATGCCTACCACCACCAACATAGTAAGCAGCATAGCCAACCAAAGTTGCAACGCCGGAACCGGTGGCGGCATGATGGGCGGTGGCGGCATGGGCGGTGGCGGCATGGGGGGGGCAGGTTGTGGCAGCGACTACTTCCTGCAACAGGTTGTTAATGACAACGGAGCCCAGTTTTATCATGTGATTATCGGCACCCCAGCAGACGGTTTTGCGCTCGAATATTACATGCGTACCAGTCCTGGCAATTGGTTCACTGGTGGTGGTGGCATGGGTGGTGGTGGCATGGGTGGAGGTGGCATGGGGGGGGGCGGTGATGCACCATTCTCTTCCAGTTATGGTGTTAGTAACAATACTGATCGATGGTTTAACGAAAGTAGACCGCTATCAAATGATCCAAGAGCTGGAAATGGCAGCGGCAATCCGAGCCGAGTCTATATGCGCCAGATCAACAATGACGCCACCATGACTCAGGAATTCCTTAAAGCCCGCGAGACCAATAAACCACGCATAACCCAAAACGTGAATGGCGGTACAGCCATGAGTTCCACTTTTAATCTTGACATGAGTAACGGTAATTACACCGCATACAGCAATCCAGTCAGCTTCACCAACACCACCAATGTAACGGGCGTTGGCAGCTTCAATGCCGCCGCTGCACCCACCGCCAGTATTAATGCAGGCCGCTTTAGGTATACCCCAGGCACCAGTTTTAGTGGCAGTTTTGGCACCTATAATTACGCAGGTGGAAATTTTAACGTCTACGGTGTTAACTGGCTCTCGTATTGTAGAGCCAACCAAAACCCAGACCACCGATGTGTCTTTAATGCTGGTGGAGGTGGTGGCATGATGGGTGGTGGTGGTGGTGGTGGTGGCATGTAAACTATGTCATTAACGTCCTGATTTCAAATCACACCGCGCCACCCTGCACCAATCCCATGCCCGCTTCCTGAATTCGTTTTATCTCATCACGTGCCTGCGCCGCCTCTTCGAACTCCAGGTTCTGGGCATGTTTGTGCATCTTCTGTTCAAGCTGTTTAATTTTTTTGTTGAGTTCGGCTGCTGACATAGTGCCGTACTGAACCACCTCCTCTGCCACCTTGGCGTAACGGCGAGGATCACCCGGCACGCCGGAATAGGCTCCCTGCATGACATCGGCCACCTTGCGTTCGATACTTTTTGGGGTGATGCCATGTTCAAGATTATGGGCGACCTGTTTGGCGCGGCGACGGTCGGTCTCGTCGATGGCACGCTGCATCGAACCGGTGATCCTGTCGGCATAGAGGATCGCCCGGCCGTGCAGATTGCGGGCGGCACGACCGATGGTCTGGATCAATGATCTTTCGGAGCGCAAAAAGCCCTCTTTGTCAGCATCAAGAATCGCCACCAGCGAAACCTCAGGAATATCCAAACCTTCACGCAGCAGATTGATGCCCACCAATACATCAAACAGACCCAGCCGCAGGTCGCGGATGATCTCGACCCGTTCAACGGTGTCTATATCTGAGTGCAGATAACGCACCCGCACACCATGCTCGGTGAGGTAATCAGTCAGGTCTTCGGCCATCCGTTTGGTAAGTGTGGTGACCAATACCCGCTCGCCGGCCTTGGCGCGTTTATTGGCCTCCGATAACAGGTCGTCCACCTGGGTGCCGACGGGGCGAATCTCAATGGCAGGATCAATCAACCCGGTGGGCCTAACCACTTGTTCAACGGTATTGTCGCCATGTTCCAACTCGTAATTGCCTGGTGTGGCCGAGACATAAATAATCTGCGTTGCGATGCGTTCAAACTCTTCAAAACGCATCGGCCGGTTATCGAGCGCCGAGGGCAGGCGGAAGCCATACTCCACTAGCGTTTCCTTGCGCGAGCGGTCACCTTTATACATCGCCCCCAATTGCGGCACGGTGACATGGCTTTCATCGATAACCACAATGGCGTCCTTGGGCAGATAATCAAACAAGGTTGGCGGCGGCTCACCGGGGTTACGCCCGGAGAGATAACGCGAGTAGTTTTCGATGCCGGAACAGTAGCCCAGCTCAACAATCATCTCGATATCAAATATGGTGCGCTGTTCCAGCCGCTGCGCCTCCACCAGTTTGTTGTTGTCACGTAGATAGGCGAGTCGCTCACGCAGCTCATCTTTGATCCGATCAACGGCATCCAGCAGTGTTTGGCGCGGTGTGACGTAGTGGCTCTTGGGGAAGATGGTGAGGCGAGGTACGCGCTTCAACACCTTGCCAGTGAGTGGATCAAAATAGGCCAACGATTCGATCTCGTCATCAAAGAGTTCAACTCGTACCGCATCTCGGTCCGACTCAGCCGGATAGATATCGATTACATCCCCCCGCACGCGGTAGGTGGCGCGACTCAGCTCGACATCGTTGCGGGTGTACTGCAACTCCGCCAGGCGCTGCAAGATCTGGCGCTGGCCAATGGTATCGCCACGCACCAGGTGTAGCACCATGCTCAGATAGGCCTGCGGATCACCTAGACCATAGATCGCCGAAACGCTGGCGACGATGATAGTGTCTTTACGCTCCATGATCGCCTTGGTGGCCGAGAGGCGCATCTGTTCGATATGTTCGTTAACGGCGGAATCTTTCTCAATGAAGGTATCCGACGACGGCACGTAGGCCTCCGGCTGGTAATAGTCATAATAAGAGACAAAATACTCAACCGCGCTTTCAGGGAAAAATTGCTTCATCTCACCATAGAGCTGCGCCGCCAGCGTCTTGTTGGGGGCCAGGATAATGGCAGGGCGCTGCACCTGCTGGATGACATTGGCAATGGTGAAGGTCTTGCCAGAGCCGGTCACCCCGAGCAATACCTGGTGGGCGAGCCCGTCATTAAGCCCCTCCACCAACCCTTTGATGGCGGTGGGCTGGTCACCCGCAGGCTTGAATGGAGAACTAATCGAAAACAGCTGGGTCATGGGGATTCTGCAATGCTTGTGAATCGAGTAATATTAACACCCTAAATCCTGCCAGCGCATTTTCCCAGACCATTATTGAGGCCCCATGAGCTTAAATATTCGACTTTCCGACCGGGTTCAACGGATCAAACCATCTCCCACCCTGGCCATCAGCGCCAGAGCCAAGGCGCTGAAAGCCGCTGGCAAGGACATCATCGAACTGGGCGCTGGCGAACCCGATTTCGACACCCCGGAGCACATCAAAGAAGCAGCCATCAAGGCCATCCGTGATGGTTTCACCAAATATACCGCCGTCGATGGCACCCCGAGTCTGAAACAGGCCATCATCACCAAATTCGAACGTGACAACGGCCTCCATTACGCCCCCGAGCAGGTGCTGGTCTCCTGTGGTGGCAAACAGAGCTTTTTCAACCTGGCCCAGGCGATGCTCAATGCCGGTGACGAGGTGATCATCCCGGCCCCCTACTGGGTCTCCTACCCCGACATGGTGCTGTTGGCCGACGCCACTCCGGTAATCATCGAGGCCGGTATTGACCAGGGGTTTAAAATCACAGCTGATCAACTGGAAGAGGCGATTACACCACAGACCCGCCTGTTTGTGCTCAACAGCCCCTCCAACCCCACGGGTGTCGCCTACACTCGCGCCGAGCTTGCGGCGCTGGGCGAGGTATTGCGCCGCTATCCACAAGTGGTCATCGCTACTGATGATATGTATGAACACATCCTCTGGGCTGCCGAACCCTTCAGCAACATTTTGAATGTCTGCCCTGACCTCTACGACCGCACCATCGTGCTCAACGGCGTCTCCAAGGCCTACTCCATGACCGGCTGGCGCATCGGCTATGCCGCTGGCCCACTGCCGCTGCTCAAGGCGATGACCAAGATCCAGTCGCAGAGCACCTCTAACCCCACCTCCATTTCACAGGTGGCGGCCCAGGCAGCACTGCTGGGGGATCAATCCTGCATCACGCACATGCTCAAGGCCTTCAAAGAGCGCCACGACTATCTGGTAGCCGCTCTGAACAGCATTCATGACGTGAGATGTATCGAATCGCAGGGAACCTTTTACGCCTTCCCCTCAATGCACGGGGTGATCAACAGCCATCCCGAGGCCGAGGATGATGTTGCCCTAAGCGATTTTCTGCTCAACGAGGCTGAAGTGGCCCTGGTACCCGGCTCCGCCTTTGGCGCCCCAGGCTATGTAAGACTCTCTTACGCCACCTCGATGGAAAACCTACAGACCGCCATCCAGCGCATCAAGAAAGTGCTTGGCAGCAGCTAAGCAAATGTCCCCAAGGAAATGATCATGCTGCACCACAGAATAGAGTCAAAACAACACAACGTTGGTTTTACCCTGGTGGAGCTGATGATCACACTGGCGGTGGCGGCCATTCTTGCCACCGCCGCCGTCCCCTCCTTCATGAGCATGATTGCCAGCAACCGCGTCACCAGCGCCAGCAATGAGCTGGTGACGGCGCTTAATCTGGCCAAGAGCGAGGCAGTGCGTAGCGGCCAGGACACTGTATTGTGCAAAAGCGGTGATGGAGTTGGCTGTGGTGGTGCATGGAGCGATGGCTGGCTACTATTCAACGATGCCAATGGCGATGGTAAGAAGGGTGATGGTGAACAGGTTATTCGTGTTCAGGCCGCCCCAGACCCAAGCCTGAGTTTTGTGTTTATAGATGGCAACTCTGGCGACTCTATTGAATTCCGACCCAATGGCCGCACCAATAAGAATGGCCGATTCTGTTTCCGCAACAGTTACCAGGATGACAACAGCCGCGCCGTTGTTGTCACCCAGACCGGGCGTATCCGCACCGAAGTACGTACAGGTTCCAATGACTACTGTAATGAAAAGAAGAAGACTTAACAGCTTTCCTGCTTAAAAACTTGTCAGAAGGCCAAGTCATAACCTTCAGCTGCAACATGAGCTACTGCCAGCAAAGCTGACAGCTACTAACACGGCTACCAGACCAGCACCACCAGCAGTGCCACCTCCATAACTTCAATCATCGCCCCAGCAGTATCGCCCGTGGTACCCCCCAGGCGCTGAACCATGCGGCCGCGCAACCAGAAAAAGAGCAGCGCGGCAACCAGCAGTACAGCAAATGCGCCCCAGCCAACAACAACTAATACAAAGAGCGCACAGGCACCCAACACCCAGGCAACGCTATCACGGGGCAGATTATCCGCTTGCTC
>JAYWDX010000056.1:0-1823 GCA_043779675.1 Tenderia sp. (SeqCode) | reverse complement strand
GTCACATCTTGCGATGAGATGTTCTGGCCCGAGAGAAGGATGTCACGGATATCCTCACCGGCCGTCAGATGCGCCTGCTTGGGCAGATAGAAGTTTAAGCCCTGTAGATTACCCTGACGCGCCACGACCTTAACCGGCTGCTCATCGCCTTTATGCAAAGGCGCTGCGGCATGGTTCTGGCGGTTGTAATCCAGCCGCGAAACAACATCTTCAAGTCCAGCAAATGCGACCGGATTGAGCATTCCGGGCAACAAAGCAGGATCAGCATCACTCATGTTTACGGTTCCGCCACCATCCGTCG
The DNA here is from genome assembly GCA_043779675.1 of Tenderia sp. (SeqCode). GTDB lineage: Bacteria > Pseudomonadota > Gammaproteobacteria > Tenderiales > Tenderiaceae > JAKFXL01. Next base: position 1,522 of record JAYWDX010000056.1, on the reverse strand, counting down.
TTACATCACCATCCGCGAGCAGGAAGAGATTGCCATTCGGGGAGGGAAATAGCTTGAATAAGCCATCCATATAGATATCTCCCTGCAACGCAGTAACACTTAGATCACCTGGATAGACAGTTGTAAGATTAGTCGTTTTTGTTTCAAAGAAGATATTTTGAAAGCCACTGTCATTTGTAAGCACCCTATTCCGAAGCGTCACATCACCGCTGAGGCTGTTGAGCGCCGCACCACTCTCTTCGCCATAGGAAAAGAAAAGCGCCCCAGATTCATTCCAGAGATTAAGCTGTTGAGTGCTGGCTGGCAACACACTGGAGTTGAGAACGGTCTCCAGAGTCAAATCGCCACGGCTCTGGAGCATGAACTTTCCATCTCCCAGCACCAGTATCGGCGCAACACCATTTTTGTCAGCCTGAATACTCTCCCCAGCACTGATCTTGCCACTGCCGCCATCAACGTAGAAGGTTCCGCCATTGATGTTGCCACCAGCGTTGATATCGAGTTCGCCATCACTTCCCAATACCGTCACCTTGTTGGTGATGAAGCCAGTGGCGAAATCGCCGCTGTACTGACCATCAGGACGCCCCGTGGTGGGTACTACTGCGGAGAGCCGGTCGATATTGCCATCGGCATGAACCGTCAGCTTGCCGCCGCCAAAGGCGCCGAGATTCTGCTTGAATAATGGCAGACCACTAGCATCAGTAAAGTTCACTGCCCAGGCGGTCGGCCTGGGAGCGTTATTGCTGAAATCGGTTTCACCAAAATTACCCATGCGGTGGAGCCAGTCGCTGATGAGCTGTTTGCTGCCTTTGCCATTGATGTCTCCTGAAACATCCAGCGTCACATCACCGCCACGCACCGGATAGACGCCGGGAAAGACATAGGCCATCCACTCCATGGGCAATGAACCATAGCCCGCTGAGCGTCCGGCGCTGAAGATTGCAGCGCTGTCATCGGCGAAGTTGAGATCACCGCCGCTGGCGAGTTCAATATCACCGCTGCCCGTGTGAATCTGCACACCACTGCCCAATGTGACCTTACCCTGCCCCTCATTTACAGCCAGCAGATCAGCACTATTGAGATCAGCACCACCCACAAAATTGAATGACCATGAGTCGCCATCTAGCAGGCGCCCGGTGACCGGCATTTCAGAGGATGGATCATCGGGATAGATCTGTACGTTGCTGGTCTCGATGCCATCCCTGATAGACTCCATAAAGACCAGCTCTTTGGCGGCACGCAGGGTCAGCACACCGGACTCTTCACCAAAGCGCCAGAGTGTATTGCCATCAGAGTCACGCTCGGCAAGGTCCCAGGCGTCGGTCACCAGCAGATTGCCAGTGCTATCAATCTCGACACCGGGGCGCAGATGGAAACGCGGATCGTCGCTCATATTCAACGCTGCGGTGATACCTGTTGCATTGGTCATGTAGGCGGCGGTGTCACCGTTCACCTTCTCCTGCAAGGAACGGTCGAGCAGGGTTGCGGTGTAGGTCTTGAACGCCTCCACCGAGATCGACTC
>JAYWDX010000055.1:0-4619 GCA_043779675.1 Tenderia sp. (SeqCode) | reverse complement strand
TGCTTACAATGGCACACGCCATGGCCACTGACAAATTCAACTACTACCGATTTCCCTTACGCCACCACAACCAGTTCCAGCTGTTTGCCGATGGCGATGCGTTTTTTCCGGCCATGCTTGCGGCCATTGCAGCGGCACGCCACCACGTTATTCTGGAGATGTATCTGTTAGATTCGGGCGCTACGCTCACCGAGTTTATAGATGCCATTGTTGAGTCAGCCAAACGCGGCGTACAGAGCTTTCTGCTCTTTGATGACTTTGGCGCACTCGGCATCAACAAGGCTGACCGGCGGCGACTGACCGAACACGCCAATATCCATCTCGAATTTTATAACCCCATCCACTACCGCAAATGGCGACGACTGCTCTCCCGCAACCATCGCAAACTGCTGCTGGTGGATAACCGTATCGCCTTTATCGGTGGCGCTGGCATCAGCGACCATTTTGCTGGTGACCAAGGATGGCATGACTTTATGGTGCAAGTGGAGGGTGAGTGCGTGCAGGACTGGCTCGCCCTGTTTATGGATAACTGGCCGGGCGCGGATGATGCGATCAAAGGCCTCACAGCAATTTCATATATGCTCCCCGCCGCTGCACAACAGCCGGGGCGGACCACCATCGCGCAGCTCTTGAGCCATCAGGAGATCCAGAGCTCGCTACTACGACGGCTCAAGAATGCCAAGCAGCGGGCCTGGATCACCACCGCCTATTTTGCGCCGTCATGGCGACTGCGCCGCGCCCTGGAAGCGGCCGCTCAGCGCGGCGTGGATGTACGCCTGATCCTGCAAGGCCCACACACCGACCATCCGGCGATACGCCACGCTGGCCGCCGCTTTTACCACCACCTGCTAAATCACGGGGTGCGCATCTTTGAATACCAGCCACGCTTCGCCCATGCCAAGGCCTACCTCTGCGACCACTGGTGCTCCATCGGCTCGAGCAATCTCGACCGCTGGAACCTGCGCTGGAATCTGGAGGGCAATCAGGAGATCGACGACCCCAGCTTTGCCCTGCTGCTAAAGGCACAGCTGGAGCACGACTTACAACAGAGTGAAGAGATCAGCCTCCCCTCCTGGCAGGCGCGCGCCTGGCCACGCCGCCTGCTGGAGTGGTTTTGGGGACGCATTGATGCCGGGCTGAGCTATCTATCGGCGCGCGATCGCCACTAATTATAAGCTTGAGCCTTTATAGCTTGGGTCACTCCAGCAACCTGGCAACGCTTCACCCGAGGGGAATACCAGCGTATTCTTGGCAAAACGCTGCTGCTCCGGCAGCTCTTCACCGACATGAAACCGGCCTAACACAACGCTGGAACTAGGATTAATAAGTGCATTGATATCCAGCACCTCTACCATGTCACCGCTCTTTTTATCCTTCATATACATGATGCGCTCCTCCAATAAAATTAGGTGGCCTACCCTAATCATCATAGACCCCGCCTCCACTAATGAACAACTGCCGCTAGAAGTGATCACACTATTGCAATCAAGTTGCTCGATACTTAACCGATAACCACTGCTGAGAGTGGCGCCACAATAAATATGAGGAAATAGGCAACAATGACTTCCAATACCTTGCAACATCTACAAGCGCTAGGCCAGAGCATCTGGTACGACAACATCCAGCGCAGCATGCTGGGTGCCGATGGTGAACTGGCGCGTATGATCCGCGATGAGGGGCTGGCCGGTGTCACCTCCAACCCCTCTATCTTCGAGAAGGCGATTGGCGGTAGCAGCGATTACGACGCCAGCCTGCGCCAGCTGTTGCAGCAAAATGGCCAGCTCAGCAGCCGCGAGCTATTTTTTAGCCTGGCGATTGAAGACATCCAACAGGCGGCGGATCTGCTGCTGCCGGTCTACAAAAAGTCCGATGGCCGCGATGGTTATATCAGCCTGGAGGTCTCACCCGACCTCGCTTACGACACCGCCGGCACCATTGCCGAGGCCAAAGATTTGGCCCACCGCGTCAACCGCCCCAATCTGATGATCAAGGTGCCGGCCACCCGCGAAGGGGTACCGGCCGTCGAAGCGCTGATTGCAGCGGGAATCAACATCAATGCCACCCTGCTCTTCTCGATGGAACGTTATGCCGAAGTGGCGCAGGCCTACATCCATGGCCTACGTCAGCGTCAGCAGCAACACCTGCCGGTCGACCGGCTCGCCTCGGTGGCCAGTTTTTTTGTCAGCCGTGTTGATGTGCTAATCGACAAACTACTGGATGAAAAAATCGCCGCCGGTGGCGACCCCAAACTAAAAGCCATCAAGGGGCAGATCGCCATCGCCAACGCCAAGGCCTCCTACCTTGTTTACCAACGCCTCTTTGGCGAAGGGTTTGCCGATCTTGCCAGCATCGGCGCCCGCAGCCAGCGGCTGTTGTGGGCCAGCACCGGGGTGAAAAACCCCGATTACAGCGATGTGCTCTACATCGAAGAGCTGATCGGTATTGATACCGTCAACACCGTGCCACCTGCCACCTATGCCGCTTATCTCGACCACGGCAAACCTGCCGCCACCCTGGAAGCTGGCATCAAAGAGGCCCCGGCCTTGCTCGCACAACTGGCGCTGGCAGGCATTGATCTAAGTGCTGCCACCCAGCAGCTTGAAGATGAAGGGGTAAAGTCCTTCGACAAATCATTCCAGACCCTGCTGGCCGCCATCGACGGCAAGGCGCGCAGCCTGGCGGCCTAAGCGACTGAACACCTGATCTACCTTTCCCCCTCCGTGCAGGAGGGGGCACTTCTCGCAATACCGATCACCCATCACACTTCAGCTAGAATGGTGTTTTGCAATCAAGCGAACCACGCCATGCCCCTCTGGAATTCCATCGCCGATCACATCACAGCCACTACCGGCATCCCCTTTCAGTGCCAGCATAAACAGCAGCGCGGCGGCGGCTGCACCAATCAAAGCTATCTCATCAGCGGTGCCGGGCAGCGCTACTTCGTCAAACTCAACAGCGCACAACTGAGCGAGATGTTTGCGGCGGAGGCGGCGGGACTGGATGAGATCGCCGCCTCGCAGACCATACGTGTGCCCAAAGTGATCTGTTATGGCGTCAGCAGTCAGCAGAGTTATCTGGTATTGGAACAGCTTGAGTTTGGCCCGGGCAACAGTCGCAGCCATGCGCAGCTGGGGCGTCAGCTGGCGCAAATGCATCGCCACAGCGCCGACCATTTTGGCTGGCATCGCAACAACACCCTCGGCACCACACCACAACCCAATAAACAGAGTGATAACTGGATTGAATTCTGGCGCAGCCAACGGCTTGGTCAGCAACTGCAACTGGCGGCAGCAAAGGGCTACGGCGGCCCAATTCAATCCTTGGGGCAACAGCTGCTTGATCAGCTGGACGATTTTTTTGTCGGCTACCAACCAGAACCATCACTGCTGCATGGCGACCTCTGGTCCGGCAACTGCGCCATCACCAGCGACGGCACGCCGCTGATCTTTGATCCAGCGGTCTATTACGGTGATCGCGAAACTGACATCGCCATGACTGAACTGTTTGGCGGTTTTTCTACAGAGTTCTATCAGGCGTATGAAACAGAGTACCTACTCGCACCCGGTTATCGCCAGCGCAAAACGCTCTACAACCTCTACCACATACTCAACCACCTCAACCTGTTTGGCGGCGGTTATCAACAGCAGGCGGTGACAATGATGCAGCAACTGTTACGTGGGTGATGTTGTTTTATGCAGGGTACACCTACCCGGTTTTCTCCATTCTTCGGTGCTCAATGGCAGACTTTTGTTCCTCCATGTAGCGGACGGGATCCCAATTACCTGCGCTTCTGGCCGGAAGCCCTACATGCTTGCGTAGCTTTGCAGCTAACATTGATGCCGCGATCCCGAGAGTGGCGTACTGAAGATGTAGCTCTTCGAAGCCTTCATCGAAATCGGGGTAAGTGGCATTATCAAATGCATCGTCAACGCTTCGGCTAGCCTCCTTAGCCTTGTAAGGAAAGTCCAGAATTTCGTACATAAGGCTTGCGGGTAATGATTTCCACTCGACCTTCAACGACGCAAGCTCGAACCTCGGTGACGAGGATAGACGACTACGGCATCCGTTATTCTCAGGCCGCTCCTCGCCCACGTCCGCCACGACATAAGCGCAACCAGACACATACTCCTCAAGGAGGGACGACACTTGAATTGACAAGTACTCAGCCTCCTTTCTGTTCCTGCTCTTTTGGAACCACCAATCTTTGGCAACGGTCAGCAAGGATCCGATAATTACGCCTACGAACCCAATGATAGCTGCTTCCATGTGTTTACTCCCTCGTAATACTGATCTTTCCAACCAATGGATGAGCGCTAATATGCCCAACCTTAAATGAGCTCCGCATTGAGGCAATCAAACACCCCAACTCAGGCTCTATACCCCGCGAAGAGTTGCCCCTCTGCCAGCGCAAATTACAAAACCAGAGTTTCGTCGATCATCTACTCTGGTCGGCTAGGTGATGCGGCTAGGGTCGGTCTCCATAAACGTCCAGACTTCCTCTCGGCGGAAGATCCCCATCTGCCACTTTTTTTATGTACGGTTAAACATACCGTCGATGCCAACGAGATAGCTAGGTGCGGCGGGGATTTAGATCGCCAAATAGCCACAACGGCTGGTGC
>JAYWDX010000054.1:0-16800 GCA_043779675.1 Tenderia sp. (SeqCode) | reverse complement strand
GTGCGTGCGTTCCATGACCGTGCCCGCAGTAAGACTGGTGTCGCGGCGACAATGACGGCAGCGAAGCACCTTGGTAGAAACGTACCGTGGTTCATCAGCTACCGCGCAGTGCGGACAGATGAAGCCATCTCTCCATCGGGCACGCTGAAGATAATCTGCGCACGCGGCTTCATCTGGAAACAGGCGCTGAAACTCCGGAAGCGAATGAGGGAACGGAAGTTCTTATCGCTCAAGTACGTCGATAACCATGTCCGTTCCAGATTGACGATTATGCCCAACATGCTACCCCTAGTGGGTGGGTGTGACAACCCGATAAGCACGCAACAAAGATATCTGCGGGTGTGACTACTTCGTTTTACTGTTGTGGGATCGCTGGGGTTCGCCGACAGGTGTGGAGGGGCAATCCAAATACAGCTCAGGCACGGAAGAGGAGTATCACGTTGCTCTGGAATGCATCAATAATCCTGAAAAGCCGATGCGGCAGATGATGGTTTTATTCAAGGCGGTTGATCCAGGCAAGTTGAGTGATCCAGGGCTGCAGCTGACCAAGGTGCTGGAGTTCAAGACAAAACTTGAGCGAGAAAAGACTCTGCTTTTTGACACCTTCGATGAAATAGCCTCGTATGAAAAGAAACTCAGAGCCAACCTCGCCCAGTGGGTGCGCGATGCTGAAAACCCATCGGCACAAACTTTGGTGATTTCTAATGATGTTGCGTTGGATGTGAGTGACTCCATGCACGCTACGGAAGATACATATAAACACACTGGTATGTTGGCAGAGGCGGGTGCCCTGGCCGATGCCGGTCGTCTCACCGAGGCAGAGGCGCTGTATGCCCGTGCCGCAGTAAGCGGCAACAGCCTGGAGGCGATTAATGCTTACGGTTACTTTCTATGTCGAATCGGACGTTTGGCTCAGGCTGAGGCGATGTATGAGCGTTGTCAGGAGTTGGCTCAGGCTGCTGATGGTCGAGAATGGCTTGCGATTTCTTACGGCAATTTAGGGAATATCTGCCAAGCGCGAGGTGATCTGGATCAGGCCGAGGCGATGTATCGCAAGAGCTTGGATTTATTTCAAACGATGGGGGCAAAACATAAGATCCAGCACGTTGAGATTCTGTTGCTGGCGTTGTTAGACAAGAAGAGTTGAGTGGGAAGATCAGTGTGGCGTAGTCCACGCTGATCTTCGGTTGGTTTGTTTTGGCAGTTTAGCGCTTGAGATTGGCAAACGCCGCCGCCAGCGCCGATTCCGGTTTGGGCTGTTCTTTCTGTTTGGGCATTGCCCGGCCCTTGTTGCCTGCCGGTGCACCCATATTGGCTGCTCTCTCTTCCTTGATCCGTTCGCCGCCGTCGCTCTGTTTTTTCAGGGTTAGGGCGACGCGGTTGCGTTTGAGGTCGATATCCAGCACCCGCACTTTGACGACGTCACCGGCCTTGACCACTTCACGCGGGTCGCTGACGTATTTGTCGGCGAGTTCGGAGATGTGGGCCAGACCATCCTGATGCACGCCGATGTCGATAAAGGCGCCGAAGGCGGTGACGTTGGTGACGACCCCTTCGAGCAGCATGCCGGGTTTGAGGTCGCTGACCTTTTCAATCCCCTCTTGGAAGGTGGCGGTGGTGAACTCGGGGCGTGGATCGCGGCCCGGTTTGTCGAGTTCGCTGAGGATGTCGCGTACGGTCGGTTCGCCGAATTTTTCATCGGTGAATTTTTTTGGGTCGAGTTTTTTGAGGAAGTCGCTGTCGCCGATCAGGTCGCGCAGGTCGCGGTTTGATGCCTCAGCGATGCGCTGCACCACCGGGTAGGCCTCGGGATGTACGGCGGAGGCGTCGAGTGGGTTGTCGCCGTTCATGATGCGCAGGAATCCGGCGGCCTGTTCGAAGGCCTTGGGGCCGAGGCGGGCGACCTTGAGCAGCGCCTTGCGGTTTTTGAAAACGCCGTTCTGGTCGCGGTGTTCAACGATGTTCTGCGCCAGGGTGGTGTTCAAACCGGCGATGTTGGCCAGCAGTGCGGCGGAGGCGGTGTTGACGTCGACACCGACGGCATTGACACAATCCTCGATCACGGCGGTGAGTGACTTGGCCAGTTGTGACTGGTTGACGTCGTGCTGGTACTGGCCGACACCAATCGCCTTGGGTTCGATCTTCACCAGCTCGGCGAGTGGGTCCTGCAGGCGGCGGGCGATGGAGACGGCGCCACGGATCGAGACGTCGAGATCGGGGAACTCCTTTGCTGCCAGTTCGGAGGCGGAGTAGATCGAGGCCCCGGCCTCGCTGACCATCACTTTGGTGAGGCGCAGCGCGGGATGTAGTTTGATGAGATCGGCGGCGAGTTTATCGGTCTCGCGCGAGGCTGTGCCGTTGCCGATGCTGATCAGGTCGACCTTATGTTTTTTGCACAGTTCGCCCAACAGGTGCAGCGCCTGGTCCCATTGGTTTTTGGGTTGATGTGGGTAGATAGTGGCGTAATCGACCAGCTTGCCGGTGTTGTCGACCACGGCGACTTTGACGCCGGTGCGCAGGCCGGGGTCGAGGCCGAGGGTGGCGCGGGGGCCGGCCGGGGCGGCCAGCAACAGGTCTTTGAGGTTGCTGGCGAAGATCTTGATCGCCTCCAGCTCGCCCTGTTCGCGCAGCTGGCGTTTGAGTTCGAGGTCGAGGTGCATGGCCATCTTGACACGCCAGGTCCAGCGCACGGTGTCGAGCAGCCATTTGTCGGCGGCGCGTTTCTGATCGAGGATGCCAAAGCGGGCGGCGATCATGCGTTCGCCTTTTGTTGGCGTGCGGTTGGCTTCGGCCTCGGCATCTTCTGCCAGCGCCAGTGTCAGGTTGAGGATGCCCTCGGTGCGGCCGCGGAACATCGCCAGGGCGCGATGGGATGGCACCGCTTTGATCGCCTCGCTCTTGTCGAAGTAGTCGGAGAACTTGGCCCCGTCGTTCTCCTTATCCTTGATCACCTTGGAGCAGAGCAGTCCGTTGTCCCAGAAGTGGCTGCGCAGTTGGCCGATTAGTTCGGCGTCCTCGGCAAAACGCTCCATCAGTATCTGGCGGGCGCCGTCGAGGGCGGCGGCCGCGTCGGCGACACCCTTGTCGGCGTCAATGAACTTGGCGGCCTCGGCCTCCGGGTTGAGGGTAGGATCATTAAATAGAGCGTCGGCCAGCGGCTCCAGTCCGGCCTCGATGGCGATCTGGGCCTTGGTGCGGCGTTTCTGTTTGTAGGGCAGATAGAGATCTTCGAGGCGGGTCTTGCTGTCGGCGAGCAGGATTGACTGCTTGAGCGGGGCGGTCATCTTGCCCTGCTCTTCGATGGAGTTGATCACCGCGATGCGGCGCTCTTCCAGCTCCCGCAGGTAGCCAAGGCGCTCTTCGAGATTACGCATCTGGGTGTCGTCGAGGCCGCCCGTCACCTCTTTACGGTAACGGGAGATGAAGGGCACGGTGGCCCCCCCGTCGAGCAGGCCGATGGCGGCGATGACCTGGGCCTCGCGGGCATTGAGTTCCTGGGCGATGCGTTGTTCGATGCTGGGCAGGGTGAGCATTAGGTGTGTCCTTTCTACTGCTGGATTCGACATCAACAAGCCGGGGGGCCCCGGTGTAATGGGCTGCCATTATACGGAAGATGAGTGAAGTGGGGAGGTTTGGGGATCGCGCCCGTCAGATAGGGGCTGGACTGGCCGGTTGTTAGTGGGCGCGACGGCCCAGGCGGCACGCTGCCAGCAGCATCAAGGTGAAGAAGCCTAGGCTACCGCCGCCACCACTTTTGCCAACACTGCTATCAGAGATGGGAGTGGCGCTGGTGGTAGCCACAGCCTTGCTGATTGAGATGCTGGTGCTGATCAGCGTGAAGTTCTGGCTACCGTGAACACGGTAGCTGCGGATGCGTAACTGCCACTGGCCAGGCTGCGGGTTGTTCACCAGCACTTGCTCAACGTTGTCGATATGGTTGGCGCGGTCCTGGCGGGCGGCGGCAGCGGGGTCGGCCAGTCCACCCAGGGTAAAGGGGTAATGAATCGTGCCGTCGGGGGCGATCAGTTCCAGATCGAGGTCGTTGACCAAGGCGGAGGCGGCCGCCGGTGAGCCCGCTGGGTCGGTCCAGGCGATGGTGGCTCGCAGTTCGGGGCTGGCTGCACTGACGGTGATCGGCAGGGTCAGCTCACCGCCGCTGTTCAGAGATGCCCGGCGCAGATACTGGCCGCTGCCTTGGTCGTTGCGAATCAGGTTGGCGGCGGCGTTGGCGTTGACCATTCCCCAGCCGTACTGGTAATCAGGGCCACGGTTGCCGAGGTCGGTGGCGGTGTGAATCAACAGTGCCTTGGCGGTGGCGGCACCGAGCTCGCCTGGAAAGTAGCGGCCATAGAGTTCCGTCAGTAGGGCCAGGGCGCCGGTGATTACAGGGGCGGCCATGGAGGTGCCACTCATGACGCCGTAGTTGCTGTTGGCGAAGGTGGAGAGCACGCTGACGCCGTTGGCGACCAGATCAGGTTTGATGCGGCCATCGTCGGTGGGGCCCCAGCCGCTGAAGCTGGCCATGCCGCCGTTGTCATCGACGGCACCGACGGCGATGATGTTTTTGGCGCTGGCAACGATCTCCAGCGAGTCGTAACCACTGTCGATTTTGTGGCTGTCGTAATAGAGCGTGATCGAGTCGCCAAGGTGGTGGTGGGCTGCGCCAACGGGGGCGCCGTAGTCGTTGCGGTTGTTGCCAACTGATTTAACGACCACACCGTCGTAGCGGACAACATAGTTGTCCCACTGTTGGGTCAGGCTGGAGTAACGGCCAAAGTTGCTGTCTTGTTCCTCTTTTGGGTTGCCAAACCAGGTCCAGCCGCTGCCGTAGTAATCCTCGGTCCAGCCGGCCATGTAGCCCCAGGAGTGGTTGCTGAGGTAGATCCCATAGCTGACCATCGCCTGGGCCAGTTCGGCGGGAATATCACCAAAAAAATCGTAACCGATATATTGGGCTGCGGGCGCCATGCCGCGGGCCTGGCTATTGTTTTTGCCGCTGCCAATGAGGGTGCCGGTGACGTGGGTGGCGTGGTCTGAGTTGGCGCTGCCTTGGGCGATGATAATGCGGCCAGCCAGATCGGGGTGATCGATTTGGGGCGTGCCACCCTCCCAGCCACCGATTTTGACACCTGTGCCGAGTAGATCGGGCAGCTGCTGTTGCAGGGCGCTGACCTGAATGAGATTGGCGGAGCTGACGTTGTTTTGCATGATTGGGGCGGCGGGTTCTTCGACCCAGCGCACCGCTTCAAGGTTGGCGAGATCGAGCAGGTGGCGGGCTGGCAGGGTGATGTGCAGCTGCTGGCCACTGCTGAACTCGTGCTGTGCAACGCTGGCGCCGATGTTTTGTAGCGCTGCCAGCGCCTGGGTGATGGTCTGATCCGGTTGAAATGAGACATCGAGGCTTATCTGATTCCCCATCTGTGCGTGGGGTGACAGCTCATTGGCCAACAGGCTGGCGGGCAGCTTGTCGCCAGGGTAGAGCTTGCCGATGGCGCGCACAAACGGCAGGGCGTGAATCGCCCGGAGTTGGTCACGGTTGACACGGCTGCTCCAGGTATTGTTTGGGATATACTCCAGCAAGTTAACCTGGAGTGCTTCAAGCTGGTCGCGCCAGTCGTCATTGAGTGGTCCGTTAAGTTGCAGTAGTACGTAGCCCTGTGCGGCATTGAGCTGCGGCACAAACGCCGGGTCGAGGCGGAAACTGCCCTGCTGCATCTGGATGATGTTGCCATTGTCTGGGCCGAGGCTGCGTTGCAGTCCGGTCTGGGGTGCTTGACGTCCGGGCGTGTTGAGATGCTTGAGCGTGGTGAAGCCGCTCTCTTCCGCACTGGCATGAGCGCTGAGGCCGCTGAAGATGGTGCAGATCAATAGGATAAGCGGGAGTCGCCGTTTCTGTTGGGGTAATCCGAATAGTGGTTGTGTCTGTTTCACTTAGGGGGTATCGAATGACGGGGCGGCGGCATTGAGGGGCGAGTGTCGAAACTGTGATGCAGGTCACATAAAAAAATAGTGGCAGATGGAACCATTTTTGCCTTTGAGCACCGCTCGAGGGCGTAGGCAATGGTGGTGGCGATACCACTACACCTTAATTATTGGGAACTATTGGGAACTATTGGGAATATGGGGTCAGGTTGTCCGCTGCTGGTGTGTCAATTTTTCTGGACCATACATCTGCATGTATCGTAGGATTGCCCAGCACAAAAGACGCATAGTTAATGTGGATTACTGACGAAGATAAAACAGCTAAAAATAACTCGTCTGCGGTGTGGTGCTTTTGCAAGATTAAGTTGAGATTATGAGATGGCCAGTGATAAAGACTTGGACCCCAATCGTCGCGATTTTCTGGGTTTGGCGACGGGGGTGGTGGGCGCCGTTGGCGTGGCGGGCGCCTGCTGGCCTTTTATTAGCAGCATGAATCCCAGTAAAGACGTTAAGGCCAAGTCAATCTCCAGTGTTGATTTGGCATCCATCCCCAAAGGCAAAAGCCATACGGTGGAGTGGCAGGGTAAGCCGGTATTTGTGGTTCACCGTACCGATGAGCAGATTGCTGACATGGCGGCCAAAGAGACGTCGCTTGATCCGCAGCAGGATAAAGAGCGGGTGCAGCAGCCGCAATGGCTGGTGGTGGTGGGTATCTGCACCCACTTGGGGTGTGTTCCAAATCGTACCAGCGAGGGCTGGAGTTGTCCTTGCCATGGCAGTGTGTATGACAACAGCGGCCGCGTGGTGCGCGGACCGGCCCCCAAAAACCTGATGGTGCCTCACTACGAGTTTGTCAGTGAAAACACCATCATCATCGGCAAGGCTTAAGGGGGCATCATGATTAAAAAAGCGATTGGCTGGATTGATGAACGTTTTCCGCTCACGGAGTTGATCAAACATGAGCTGACCGAATACCCGGTGCCAAAAAATCTTAACTACTGGTGGAGTTTCGGTTTCCTGGCCATGTTTATCCTGGCGTTGCAGCTGGTCAGTGGCATCTTCCTGGCGATGCACTACAAGCCGGACGTTCACCTGGCGTTTGACTCCATTCAGCACATCATGCGTGACGTCAACTACGGCTGGTTGATCCGTTATCTACATTCGACCGGCGCCAGCGCCTTCTTTGCCGTGATCTTTATTCATATCGCCCGCACCCTCTACTACGGTTCCTACCGCCGTCCCCGCGAGCTGCTGTGGTGGACCGGGCTCGGCTTGCTGGTGTTGTTGATGGCAACAGCCTTCATGGGGTATCTGCTGCCGTGGGGGCAGATGTCCTACTGGGGCGCCCAGGTGATCACCGCGCTGTTTGGCACCACCCCTGTCTATGGTGAAGATATCGTGCGCTGGTTACGTGGTGACTTTGTGGTGGGCGACGCCACCCTGACCCGCTTTTTTGCCCTGCACTATCTCTTCCCCTTCATTATTATTGGGGGGGTAGTGATTCATCTGGTCGCGCTGCACTGGGTCAAGAGCAGCAATCCGTCGGGCATTACCCTGCACGACAAGGACAACATTCCGTTCCACCCCTACTTCACCATCAAGGATCTGTTTGGGGTGGGGGTGTTCCTGATCGTCTTTTGCAGCTTCGTCTTCTTCAGTCCCGAGTTCTTTATCGAACCGGACAACAACATCGCCGCCGATCCGATGCAGACACCGGTGCACATTGTGCCGGAGTGGTACTTTCTGCCCTTCTACGCCATTCTGCGCTCGATTCCGGACGCCTTGGGTGGCGTTATCGCCATGTTCATGTCGATCCTGATCTTTGCCGCGCTACCGTGGCTGGACCGCTCCACTGTGCCGGGTGGGGCGCTCTACCGCCCCGGTTACCGCGTCCTGGTCTACCTCTTTTTTGTTGATGTGCTGGTGCTGGGGTATATCGGCACCAAGCCGCCCGAAGGGGCGTTTGTGGTGATCGGTCAGATCGCCACCTTCATCTACTTTGGTATATTCCTGCTGCTGCCGATTGTCTCCAGCCGCGAAGGCCGCCGTTCACGTGAAGAGGGGCTGCCACGTCAGGCAGAACGTCTGATCCGTGAGGAGCAGGAGGAGCTGCTGCGGAGCGAACACTACCAGCGTCGTCATGATGAAGAGTTGCCAGCGGCACGTAATCGTAAAGACTCAAAGGGGCGGAGATAATGGCGCGTCTGTTAATGAGAGTGGTTGCTGCGACGGTGTTGCTGGGTCTCAGCAGCGCCGCCCTGGCCAGTGGCGCTGGCCACCTCAAAGAGGTTGATTTTGATAAGAGTCAGGTGGCCCGCCAACGTGGCGCGGAGACGGTGGTGGGCGTTTGCCTGATGTGCCACAGTCTCAAGTATGTAAAATTTGGCGATCTGGCTAACATCGGCATGGACAAGCAGAAGATTCAGTCACTGTTGACCGATCAGAAGTTGGAGGACCGGATGATGAGTCTGACCCCGCTGGAGGTACGCAAGGAGTCCTACGGCAAGGAGCCGCCAGACCTCTCGCTGATGACCGTCGCCAGAAAAAATGGGCCGCAATATGTATACACTTTGCTGACCAGCTACTACACCGATGCCGAGGGCAATGCTGATAATCACCTCTTCCCGGGCGTCAAGATGCCGGATATGTTGGGGTATAGCTTTGCGGCGGAAGGCTCTCCTGAGCGTGCCCAGATTGAGGCTCAGACGCGGGATACGGTTGCCTTTTTGATGTGGGCGGCAGATCCAAGTGCCGATGAACGCCGCGAGTTGGGGGTCTACGTGATCGCCTATCTGGTACTGTTGACGATCCTGCTTTACCTGATGAAACGGCGTACTTGGCGCGGGATTCACTAAACGTTTCTATCCTTCAGTCACGTTCTGCAAGGCCCCGTTTTGGGGCCTTTTTGTTTTTGACGACTGCATCACACTAATCCATAATTTTGTTGCCTAAATTGAATATGCGGGATGCCCGTATCTGATAAAAATTTAGGAGATGCACAGTGGAAATCACAAGCTTTTGGGGGATTTTGGCCGCCTTACTGGTACCTATGGTAATTGCCGTTGCCGCAACCATGCAGGATGAGAGTGTTGCAATGCATGGTGGCTTCCACAAAAAACATCTTTGAGCGTCGGCTAAACGATGCTGGTATGTGAGCTATAAACCCCGCCTCAGTGAGAGATACGGGGTTTGTTGTTTCTGGGACTGGCTGGATTTATGAAACGGACTCGCCTGCCGCCTGCAGATCGGCGTGGTAGGAGGAGCGCACCATCGGGCCACTGGCAACGTTGTCAAAGCCCATCTCCCTGGCCCTGTTTGCTAACTCATCAAACGCTGCGGGTGTGACATAACGCTCCACCGGTAGGTGGTGTAGGCTCGGTTGCAGGTACTGCCCCAAGGTCAGCATGTTGACATCATGAGTGCGCAGATCACGCATCACCGCAAGAATCTCCTCATCGGTTTCGCCCAACCCCAGCATCAGACCTGATTTGGTCGGAATAGTGGGGTGCTCGGCCTTGAATCGCTGTAGCAGCGTTAGTGACCACTGGTAGTCGGCACCGGGGCGGGCCTGTTTGTAGAGGCGCGGGGTCGTCTCCAGATTGTGGTTAAAGACGTCGGGTGGTGTCGGCCGCAACGTGTTGAGAGCGATATCCATACGGCCCCGGAAGTCGGGCGTCAGCACCTCAATCTTGGTAGCGGGTGAGAGCGTCCGCACCGCCTTGATGCAGTCGCCGAAGTGGCCGGCGCCGCCGTCGCGCAGATCGTCACGATCCACCGAGGTGATCACTACATATTTAAGTTGCATGGCGCGGATGGTCTCGGCCAGATGTTTTGGCTCCTCAGTATCCAGCGCCAGCGGTTTGCCGTGGGCAACGTCGCAAAAGGGGCAACGGCGGGTGCAGATACCACCCATGATCATGAAGGTGGCGGTGCCGTGGCTGAAACACTCGCCGAGGTTGGGGCACTGCGCCTCTTCGCAGACGGTGTAGAGCTTCTGCTCACGCAAGATCCCTTTGAGACGGCTCACCGCGCCGCCGCTGGGAACCTTGGCCCTGATCCAGCTCGGCTTTTTCAGTGGCTCCGCCTTGGGGACTACCTTGATCGGGATGCGCGCGGTCTTGGACTCGCCCTTGAGCGGGGCAAAGGCGGCAATCCGTTGCTGTTCCAGTGTCTTGTTGGTCATGACTGTGCTGTTCCTAATATATATAGCCGAGCTCTTCTGCCAGATAGCGGCACAGCGCCGGTGCAATGTGAGTGGCATCCATCGGGTCGTTGTCCTGATCAATCAGGTCAGCAAGCTGGGTCACCACCATGCCGGGGTGGCCGCAGGGGTTGATGCGGGTGAAGGGTTCGAGATCCATGTTCACATTCAGCGCCAGGCCGTGGTAGCTGCAGCCACGTCGTACCCGCAGGCCGAGGGCGGCGATCTTGCTGTCCCCCACATAAACCCCGGGGGCGTCACGGCGACTGCGGGCGGCAATGGCGTAATCGGCCAGCAGCCGGATGACCGCCTGTTCGATCTTCTCCACCACGGCGCGGATGCCGAGTTTGTTGCGTTTCAGGTCGAGCAGCAGATAGACCAGCTGCTGGCCGGGGCCATGGTAGGTCACCTGGCCACCACGATCGATGGCCACCACCGGGATCGTGCCGGGGGCGAGTAGATGCTCCGGCTTGCCGTTGAGGCCGAGGGTGAAGACGGGCGGGTGCTCTACCAGCCAGAGTTCATCGGCAGTCTCTTGATCGCGAATATCGGTGAACTGCTGCATCTCACGCCAGACCGGTTCGTAGTCACGCAGCCCTAACTGGCGGATCAGCAGGGTTGGTTCGGCCATGGCTAGAGGGCCATCAAGATACGTTTTTCGGCGCTCAGGGCGAGGTATATGTTGTCGAGCTGGGCACGGCTCTCGGCCTCGAAACTGATAGTGACCGAGAGATATTTGCCTGCGGCGCTGGGTTTGCAGCTGACAGCCGCCTCGCCCAGGCTGGGGATGTGCTGGCGGATGATGGCGACAACCAGTGCATCAAAGTTGTCTACTGCCAACCCCATCGCCTTGATGGCGAAGGCGCAGGGGAACGCGATCAGGCTATCCTGATGTTCTTGTGTCATTACTTTGCCACCTCGCTTTTACTCCACTTCGCTTTCATTTATTCCGCTTCGCCAGCGATCAGCGCCTGCTTGTAGGCTTGGTAGAGCCGGTTCATCGTTTGCCACACTGGGCCGGGTTGGCCGTTACCGATGGGCTGATTGTCGATGGTTGTGATGGGAAGCAGCTCACGGGTGGAGCTGGCGAGCCAGACCTCGTCGGCCTGTAGCAGCTCGTCGCGGCTGACGTTGCACTCCTGATGGGCCAGGCCGTTGGCGGCGGCCAGCTCCAGGGCTAGGTCGCGGGTGATGCCCGGTAGCAGGAATGGCCCCTTGGGCGGGGTCTTGATGATGCCATCCTTCACCATGAAGATGTTGCTGGTGGTCCCCTCGGTGACCAGGCCGTCGCGCAGCAGGATAGCCTCCTGGGCGCCGACATCAAGCGCCTGTTGCCGTAATAATATGTTGGGCAGCAGGGCGATAGCCTTGATGTGGCAGTACTGCCAGCGGATATCTTCCAGGGTGATGGCGGCTGCGCCACTGGCCAGCAGTTCTGGCGCCACTGGTTTGAGCGGGGTGCTGGTGGCAAAGACCGTCGCGGGTGTATTGGCGGGAAAGGCGTGGTCACGCGGGGCGACACCGCGTGTCAGCTGGAGATAGAGCGACTGCTCTCCGCCGCCGTTCTTTGCCACCAGGGTGTGCAGCAGCTCTCGCCACTGGTGATTGTCCATGGGGTTGACGAGGCGGATGGCGGCCAAGCTGTTGTTGAGTCGTAACAGATGTTCGTCGAGCCGGAAGGGACGGCCGCCATAGACAGGGATCACCTCATAGACGCCATCGCCAAAGACGAAGCCGCGATCGAGTACCGAAACAAATGCCTGCTCCTGCGGCAGGAACAGGCCATTGAGATAGACGATGGTGCTGTCGGACATCTTATTCAAACAGCAACTTGGCGGTGTCGACCAGGCGTACAAACAGGCCGCCTTCGGGGACGGCTTGCAGCGCCACCAGTGGCTCTTCGGCGATCTTTTCGCCGCCGATAGTCACCGCAAGTCTGCCGTAACGGGCGCCCTTTGCGACTGGGGCCATAACCTTGGTGCTGATTCGCATCGTCGCCTTGAGGTTGCTGTACTGGCCGCGGGGGATGGTGAGGTAGAGCTCTTTGGCCAACCCCAATGGCAGCTGTTCTGTCGCACCCTTCCAGACGCGGGTGTTGCTGAGCGGCTTTTGTGCGGCGTAGAGGCGGTGGGTTTCGTAGAACTGAAAGCCGTATCGCAACAGCTTCAGACTTTCGGCGGCACGAGTATTTTCGCTTATGGCGCCCATCACCACGGCGATCAGCCGCATACCGTCCTGCTTGGATGAGGAGATCAGGCAGTAGCCTGCGCTTTCGGTGTGGCCGGTTTTGACACCGTCGACGTGTTCATCCATCCACAGCAGCTTGTTGCGGTTGTGTTGGGTGATGCCGTTATAGCTGAACTCCTTGAGCGAGTACCAGGAGTAGTGTTCGGGGTGGTTGCGGATCATTGCCTGGGTCAGCAGCGCCAAGTCGTGGGCGGTAGTGTAGTGGTTGGGATCGGGCAGGCCGGTACTGTTGACGAAGTGGCTGCTCTTCATGCCCAACGCCTTGGCGTTCTGGTTCATCAGACTGGCAAATACCTCTTCACTGCCAGCGGTATGTTCGGCCAGGGCGACGGTGGCGTCGTTGCCGGACTGCACGATCAGCCCCTTGAGCAGCACTTCGAGCGGCACGGTCTTGCCGACCTCGACGAAGGTGCGCGAACCCTCCATGCGCCATGCCTTTTCACTGATGCGAACCTCATCATTCAACTTGAGTTTGCCCGCTTTCAGTTCGTGCAAAATGACGTAGACGGTCATGATTTTGGTCAGGCTGGCAGGCTCCATGCGTTCATTGGCCTGGTTGCCGGCCAGCACCTTGCCGCTGTTGTAGTCCATCAGCACATAGCTGCGGGCCTCGACCTGGGGCGGCGGCGTGGTGCTGAGGCTGGCGTCAGCCTGTGCGGCACCGAGTAGCAGCGTGGTCACCAGGGTGATGCCAGTCAGGCATGTGGTTAAGGCGCGGCGCAAATCTAATATTGTTGTGATCATGTCTCTGCTGAAGGTCCGGGGGAAGGTTAAAAGGGTGGCTGGAATTTACCAATGAGGTCACTAGCCAGGATGAGACGCCATTTTAACGGGATTGTTCCGGAAAATGTAGGTGAATGGCGCAGCGTAAGTGATTAATTCAGCACCAGGTTGGTTTGGGTGATGCCGACGCTGGTGAGGCGCTCTGCCAGCTGCTCTGCCTCTTGGTCGTTGCTTAAGGGGCCGATGAGAACCCGATAGATTGGCTGGGCTTGGTCATTTTTGCTGATCACAATCGGTGCGGCGGCGATGTTGCTGAGGCGGTTGCGTAGATTTTCGGCGTTAGTGAAGGCGCTGAAGGCCCCCACCTGGAGGAAGAGACCCTGACCGGTGGCGGCTACGCTTGCCGTGGCGGGTTCGGTTTTGATGGTGGCTGTCTGGGATAGGTGGGCAGTTGGGGCCGTGGGGTCGATGGTGCGCAGTTCGACCCGTCCGGTGCCGCTTTTAATGATGTCGAGCTTCATGGCGGCGACGTAGGAGAGGTCAATGATGCGATTGCTGTGGAAGGGGCCGCGGTCATTGATCTTGACGATCACCGAGCGGCCATTGTCGAGATTGGTCACCTGGGCATAGGTGGGCAGTGGCAGGGTTTTATGGGCGGCGGTCATCTCGTAGAGGTTGTAGCGTTCACCACTGGAGGTGCGCCGACCGTGGAACTTGGTGCCGTACCAAGAGGCGGTGCCGCGCTCGACATGCCCTTTGCTGCCTTTGAGTGGCGTGTAGTTCTTGCCATAGACCTCGTAGTTGCTGGGGTTGCCGTATTTGCTGTAGGGCTCAGACTGTGGCACCGCGTCAGGGATGGTGCTGACGTCGACCTGGACGGTGGGGGCGCTGTCACTTGGTTCAACAATAGTGACGGGGGCAGCAGTCTTGTCATCCGCTTTAACAATAACGGCAGGGACGGTGACAGCGGGCTGGACGGTCGCGGTGGGGCGGACGGTGGCCGGGCCACTACAGCCCGCCAGTAGTACCAAGCCGGTCAGCAGTGCAAATAGGCGCGTGGTTGCTGGGGTTGATGTGTTCATTTTAATCCTGCTTTGAGTGCTGTTGTCATGTTGTCACCAGCTTGCGGTGGGTCTGGATTGACATCAGTATGCCAAAGCCGGCCATCAACGTAATCATGGAAGTGCCGCCGTAACTAATGAGTGGTAGTGGTACCCCAACCACGGGCAGCAGGCCCGATACCATGCCTATATTGACGGCGACGTAGACAAAAAACGTTATTGTTAAGCTACCTGCCAGCAGGCGGGTGAAGCTGTTCTGGGCTTGGTTGGCGATGTAGAGACCGCGCACGACAATATAAAGGTAGATAGCCAGCAGTACCAGGATGCCAAGGAAGCCAAATTCTTCGGCAAAAACGGCAAAGATGAAGTCGGTGGAGCGTTCCGGAATGAAGTCTAGCTGAGACTGGGTGCCGTTGAGCCAGCCTTTGCCGTAGAGACCGCCAGAGCCGATGGCGATCATTGATTGAATGATGTGATAACCGGTGCCGAGTGGGTCAGTACCCGGGTCAAGGAATGTGAGCACCCGCTGGCGCTGGTAGTCGTGCATGCCAAAGAACCACATCAGCGGCACAGCGCAGGCGCCGAGAAGGGCGATGATGCCGATAAAACGCCAGGAGATGCCTGATAGCAGCACTACAAAGACGCCTGCCGCACAGACCAGTAACGAGGTGCCAAGGTCGGGTTGCATGGCGATCAGGACGACCGGCGCAAATATGAGGGCGGCTGCGATACCCGTTGCCTTGAGTGATGGTGGCAGACGGGTTTCCGCCAGATACCAAGCGACCATCATTGGCACTGCCAATTTCATGATTTCAGAGGGCTGGAAGCGAATTATGCCTAAGTCGAGCCAGCGCTGCGCCCCCTTGCTGATATCGCCGACGGCCTCAACCGCCAGCAGCATCAAGACCCCGGCGCCAAACAGCCAGGGGGTCCAGCGTTCGATATGGTGGGGTGGGATTTGCGCCACACCGATCATGACACCAAAGGCGAGGCCTAGGCGCATAACCTGGCGCCAGAGGTGGTCCAGATCCTGACCGCTGGCGCTATAAAGCACGATCAATCCGACGCCGGAGAGTATCAACAGACCAGAGAGCAGTGGCCAATCCATATGCAGGGTTCGGCTAAAGAGCGCCCCCTGTTTGTGGCGGTCAACCCAGGGTTCATAGTGTTTTTGGCGGTTGATGCTCATGGCGGCGGCGCTACTCCCTGTAGGTGGTGATCGATGACGGCACCAGCGATGGGGGCGGCGACGGAACCACCATGGCCACCGTGTTCAACAATCACCGCCACGGCGATGGTGGGGTTGTCGGCAGGTGCAAAGGCAATGAAGAGAGCATGGTCACGCAGGTGTTTGGGGGTCATCTCCTCGTTGTATTTCGCCCCTTGTTTAATGCCGGCAACCTGCGCGGTGCCGGTCTTGCCGCCGATCTGGTAGGGCTGGCCATGGGCTATGCGGCGGGCTGTGCCGCGGTCGCTGTGGACCACGTTGATCATGCCATCAATGACGGCCTGCCAGTGACTGTTGTTTACCTTTTTGATGGTGGTGCTGGGATGTTCCGGCATGAATAACTGCTGCGTGGTTTGGGCGTTGACGATCTTGCCCAGCAGGTGGGGCTGGTGATATTGGCCACCGCTGGCCAGGGTGGCGGTGGTGACCGCCAGTTGCAGTGGTGTTACCAACGTGAACCCTTGGCCGATGCCAGTGATCAGGGTCTCGCCTAAGTACCAGGGTTTATTGTAGGTGTCGCGCTTCCACTGAGTGGAGGGGAGGATGCCGGTGGCTTCGCCAGCGATGTCGATGCCGGTGCGTCGGCCAAAACCAAACTGGGTCAGATAGTCGTGCAGACGGTCGACACCGAGGGTCTGGGCTAGCTCATAAAAATAGACATCACACGATTCGGTCACCGCTTTTTTCAGGTCTGTTGTGCCATGACCCTCCTTTTTCCAGTCGCGGTAGCGGTGGGAACTGCCTTTTAGGGAGTACCAGCCACGACAGAAGATCGTATGTTCGGCGTTGATCGCCCCCAGCTCCTGCCCCGCCAGGGCGACAAAGGGTTTGAAGGTGGAGCCGGGTGGATATTGCCCCTGTAAGGCGCGGTTGAAAAGCGGTCGGGTACTGGACTCCTGTAGTTCTTTGTAGGTTTTGTGATCAATGCCATTGATGAAGAGATTGGGGTCAAAGTCGCCAGTGCTGACCAATGTCAGGATCTCGCCATTTTTGGGGTTGATGCTGACCACGGCCCCCACCTCTTCGCCCATCGCCTCGCGGGCGACACGTTGTAGCTCGGCATCCAGGGTCAGTATGATGTTTTGGCCAGGGACTGGTTCGGTACGATCGAGCACTCTCACCATGCGGCCAAAGGCGTTGGTCTCCACTCGCTGGGACCCCACGGTGCCGTGCAGCACGGTTTCGTAGGCCTTTTCGATCCCCTGTTTGCCAATGTGGGTGGTGGCGGCGTAGTTGGTGGCATTAATCTCTTGTTCGTCCTTCTTGCTGACGCGGCCGACGTAGCCAATCGCGTGGGCTGCCAGGGTGGTCTGGGGGTAGTGGCGTACTAGACGCGCCTGCACTTCAACGCCAGGAAAGCGGTGGCGATTGACGGCTAGACTTGCCACCTCGGTCTCGTTGAGGCGGAAACGCAGGGT
>JAYWDX010000053.1:0-34266 GCA_043779675.1 Tenderia sp. (SeqCode) | reverse complement strand
CTGTTATGGCTCTCTATTTATGCTGGCGTCGAGATACGTTTCATTGGTGGCGAGTCTACCATTGATTTGGAGCCACTCTATCCCAAGGCGTTGCTCTTTACTTCGGTAATGTTTATTGCCTTGACATCAATGGGGCTTTATAAAAACCTCTATCGTGAGGGCTTGAATGGAGTGGTTCTCAGGTTGGTGTTGAGCATGCTGCTGGCACTGGCTGGTATGAGCATCGCTTTTTATCTCTTTCCATATATGTTCCTTGGACGAGGTGTCTTTGCCTGGTCATTTGCGATTGCCATTGGTGCGATTGTTGTAACACGTGTTATTTTTTTTAGAGTGGTAGGCCATGAGAATTTGAAACGACGCATTTTAGTGCTGGGAGCCGGCGTGCGCTCTGAGCAATTTAAACAGTTGCGCCGTAAAGTTGATCATCTGGGTTATATCATTCTTGGATTTGTAC
This sequence comes from Tenderia sp. (SeqCode), assembly GCA_043779675.1. Classification (GTDB taxonomy): domain Bacteria; phylum Pseudomonadota; class Gammaproteobacteria; order Tenderiales; family Tenderiaceae; genus JAKFXL01. Next base: position 33,812 of record JAYWDX010000053.1, on the reverse strand, counting down.
ATGTTGCGGGTGAGCGTGACGTGATGCCCGCAGAGAGCGTGATTCATATTGATGTGCCGTTGCTTGATTATGTGCGGCAGCACGCTGTAGATGAGATTGTGGTGGCCTTGGAAGATAGGCGCAAATCGTTTCCGGTTGAGGACCTTCTGGATTGTAAAATGAGTGGCGTCGGCGTTGTGGATGCGCAAACATTTTTCGAGCGCGAGACGGGCAAGGTGCGCCTTGAAACGCTGCACCCTAGTTGGCTCATCTTCTCCGATGGTTTTCGCCAAGCAGGCATACAACTGATTGCAAAACGCGGCTTTGATATTACCGCCAGCACCATGATCCTGTTGCTGACACTCCCATTAATGGTGTTGGCAGTATTCGCCATCTGGCTGGAAAGTGGCTGTCGCGGGCCGATCCTCTATCGTCAAGTTCGGGTGGGGCAGAATTGGCGGCTGTTTCAGGTGTTTAAATTCAGAAGTATGGTGGTGAACGCGGAGAAGGGCGGGGCGCCACAGTGGGCGAAAAAAAACGACGCCCGTGTGACTCGTGTCGGCAAGTTTATACGCCGCACCCGTATTGATGAACTGCCGCAAATTTTTAATGTGTTGAAGGGTGATATGAGTTTTATTGGGCCGCGCCCTGAGCGGCCTGAGTTTGTGGAGCAACTCGCTGAGAAGATTCCTTACTACGCCGAGCGTCATCGTGTAAAGCCAGGAATTACGGGTTGGGCGCAGATTCGATATCCTTACGGTGCCTCTGAGCAGGATGCGGTGGAAAAACTGCAATACGACCTCTACTATGTCAAAAATTACAGCCTTTTTCTTGATTTTCTTATCCTCTTTCAAACGGCTGAAGTCGTGTTGTGGGGAGAGGGGGCGCGTTAATGCTCTCTGTGATACCGAGCATAATTTTCTGAAGTTCTGGCATGAGCAATAACTTATGGAACAGTTGAGTGATTGGTCCATAAAAATCGGCGTTGTTGCGTATGGTTTGGCGGCGCTGGTCAATCTTGGTTTGGTTGTATTGTTGGTCACCAGTTGGCGTGGCCGCCTGCAGGGCGGACTGTTTTTGGCATCTGTAGGTGCTACTACGCTTTGGGCCGCCACGCTGGCTGTGCAGTCACTCTACGACTACCCATTATTGCCGTTAATTTTCCTGCTTAAAATTTTACGTGATGGCCTCTGGTTCTGGTTTTTTTTGAGGTTGTTGGCACCCGAGGAGGAGCAGGTGACTTCTTGGCACCTGTCGCCGCGTTTGCGCCAGCTTGGTTGGGTCTTGTTGACATTGTGCGGTGGTTTGGTTTTGCTGCATGTTGCGGAGTGGCTCCAGCCTGGCGGGGTCGGTGAATTCATAGGTTATGACTTGCGCCTGTCTGGCCATCTGTTGTTAGCGATTATCGGTCTGGCCTTGGTCGAGCAGTTGTTTCGCAACACTCATCCGCAACAGCGCTGGGCAATCAAGTATCTCTGTCTTGGTTTGGGTGGCGGGTTTGCGTACGATTTTTATATGTATGCGGATGCGGTATTGTTTGGTCGTCTCGATATCTATATTTGGGATGCGGGTGGTTTTGTCCAGCTATTGACTGTGCCGCTGATTGCCATTGCGGCAGCCCGCAATCCAGTTTGGTCGCTTGATCTCTTTGTCTCCCGTGGCGTGGTGTTCCATAGTGTAGCGGTGCTGGCGGCGGGCGCCTATCTGTTGGTGATGGCGGCGGGAGGCTATTTTATTCGTTACTGGGGTGGGGCGTGGGGCGCGGTCGCGCAACTCATTTTCTTCTTTGGTGCGGGCCTTGTGTTGTTGGTGCTGCTTTTTTCTGGGCAAATTCGATCACGCTTTAAAGTGTTTCTTAGCAAACATTTTTTCAGTTACAAATATGACTATCGTGATGAATGGCTGAACTTTACCGCAGCGCTAGCAAGCGAAGTATCGGGGCTGGATGTACGTGAACGAGTAGTCCAGGCCATGGCCAATATGGTGGATAGCCCCGGTGGAGCTTTATGGCTTAAGGATGATGTTGGTAATTATGCGGTAGCTGCCAATTGGAACTTGCCAACATCACAGGGTGTGATGGCAGATGACGCTCTGGTAGTATTTATGCGTGACAAGGGGTGGCTGGTCAATATGAATGAGTACTACGACACCCCTGAAATCTACACCGGTTTGACGATGCCGGTCTGGCTTGATCAGATTCCTAAAACATGGCTCCTTATGCCGCTATTTCAGGATAGCTGCCTCTGCGCCCTGCTGTTATTGCAGCAGCCGCGGGCGCCACGGCAGATCAACTGGGAGGATCGTGACCTGCTCAAAACTGCGGCAAGCCAGGCAGCCAGCTATTTAGCCCTGGCTGAGGCGAGTGCGGCGCTGGCCTCAGCACGGCAGTTTGAGGCATTTAATCGACTTTCGGCCTACGTGGTGCATGATCTGAAAAATGTCGTGGGACAGCTCTCTCTGGTGACGGCCAATGCAAAACGCTTTGGTCAGAACCCGGCATTTATGGCAGACGCAATGGTGACAGTGGATAATGCCGTTTCCAAGATGCAAAAGATGCTGGCTCAACTGCGTCAGGGACGACCGATCCAGCAGAGTGCTACAGCGGTAAAGCTGTTGCCGATTGTGAATGAGGTGATCCGCCATCGCAGTGTTGTGCACCCAATGCCGGAACTGTTGTCTGATGACGATCTTGGCGGTGTGACTGTCATTGCTGAGCGTGATCGTCTCGCGGCGGTGATTGAGCATGTTGTACAAAATGCTCAAGAGGCGACGGCTGATGATGGCTGGATAAAGGTCCGCTTGTATATGATTAAACAGAGCATAGTCGTTGAAGTTGAGGATAATGGCTGCGGCATGGATGAAAAATTCATTCGTGAGCGGCTCTTCAAGCCGTTTGACACTACCAAGGGTAATACTGGCATGGGCATAGGCGCCTATGAATGCCGCGAGTTTTTACGTGGCATTGGTGGTGATGTATGTGTTGCCAGTACGCCTGATGTTGGAACACGGTTCCAGCTATATATTCCACAAACGAGATAAAAATTATGTTGATAACAACCCAGAGAAGCAGGGTGAGGTGATAACTTGAGTCGGTCGAAACAGACACAACAGAAGATTCTGGTGGTTGAGGATGATCCTGGCCTGCAGAGTCAGATGCGCTGGTGTTTTGATGGCTATGAGGTATTGATTGCCAGCAATCGCGAAGAGGCGATTATGCTGTTACGTCGGCATGAGCCAGCGGTGGTGCTGCTTGACTTGGGGCTGCCTCCAGATCCTGATAACGCCAGCGAAGGGTTGGCAGCGCTTGAAGAGATCCTGAGTCTGATTCCGGCGACTAAGGTGGTGGTGGTGACGGGAAATGACGAGCGTGAAAATGCAGTGCAAGCGATCGCCAAAGGGGCGTATGATTTTTATCAGAAGCCCGTTGATCCGGAAGTTTTAGGATTGATTGTTGAGCGCGCTTACAACCTCTATGAATTAGAGCAGGAGAATCGACTGCTGATTCAGCGCACTGCAACCTCAGTCATTGATGGCATTCTTGCCACCAGTCCACAAATGATGAAAGTCTGCCGCACCATCGAAAAGGTAGCGCCAACAAATGCCACCACATTGCTACTCGGCGAAAGCGGTACCGGTAAAGAGGTGCTGGCTCGAGCGTTACATGATCTGAGTCCGCGACGAAAAAAACCATTTATTGCGATTAACTGTGGTGCAATTCCGGAAACTTTACTTGAAAGCGAACTGTTTGGTTATGAGAAAGGGGCCTTTACTGGCGCCGCTAAACAGACTAAAGGTAAAATAGAATATGCTGATGGAGGCACGCTGTTTTTGGATGAAATTGGTGATATTCCGGGGTTGCTTCAGGTCAAGCTGCTGCGGTTTTTACAGGAACGCATCATTGAACGTCTTGGTGGTCGGGCAGAGATACCGGTCGATGTACGTGTGGTGTGCGCTACCAATCAAAACTTAACGGATCAGGTGCGGCAGGGGCTGTTCCGCGAGGACTTGTACTATCGCATCAGTGAAATCACTATCAATATTCCCCCTTTGCGTGAGCGTGAGGGTGATGCATTACTCTTGGCTAGGGTGTTTCTGGATAAATTTTCCCGTGAGCATGGTCGTAATCTGCGTGGCTTTACTGACGATGGTATCTGTGCCATTGCAAACTATAACTGGCCTGGTAATGTGCGCGAGATGGAAAACAGAGTGAAGCGCGCGGTGATTATGGCCGAGGGGAGCTGTGTGAGCGCTGAAGAGCTTGAGCTGGATGCGGTCTCGGGGCAGCAGGCAATGCCCTTGAATTTGCGAGAAGTCAGAGAGGCAGCTGAGAGCGCGGCTATCAGACGCGCACTTGGCTTGAATGATGGCAATATCTCTCAGGCGGCTGAGGTCCTAGGAGTGAGCAGGCCAACGTTATATGATCTTATGAACAAATATGGTTTCAAATAAAGGTGACTGGATCAGACGCTCAGGGATGAATATGGCACAACTCTTCAGGGCCAAAAAAAGGATGCACATATGATGAAAATTACAAAGCGAGCTTTATGGTTGCCAGTAGCAGCGCTCTGTTTAAGCTCGGCGGTATTTGCCGCTGATGATGTTGCAGCACTGCTGACAAAGGCAGGTTCGAGTTACAGCAGTGGTGACTACCGGGCCGCCATTATTCATCTTAAAAATGTACTGCAACAATCGCCTCAGAGCGCTGAAGCGCGGCTTTTGTTGGGGCAGTCTTATCTGAAATTGCTGGATGCACCAGCAGCTGAGCAAGAGTTCAAAAAGGCGATGCAGCAGGGGGTATCACGTAGTGATGTGGCGCCATTGTTGGCGCAGTCTTACCTGATGCAGGGAAAATCCAAACAGTTGCTAAAAGAGATCGCGGTCAACAAGGACGATGCACCAAAAAAACAGGCTGAGATTATGGCTCTTCAAGGTGATGCACATCTTATGACTGGTGCAACTGCGGAGGCTGAAAAAGCATATAGAGAGGCGCTTAAACAAGATCCGCAGGCAGAAGGAGCATTACTCGGTTCTGCCCGGGTAGCGTTGTTGAAAGGGGATGTCCCGGAATCTGCAAAGCTTGTCGAAAAGGCGCTGCAGCAATACCCCAAGAGCTCTGATGCACTAGTGCTGAATGGTATTGTCTTGCAGCAACAGAATCAAAATGACAAGGCGTTGCAGTCATTTATTGATGCCCTGAAGATCAATCCAGCCAATCTCCAGGCCTTACTCAGTAAGGCAGGGATTGAAGTGGTAAACCAACATCTTGATGTGGCCTTTGCCGATGTTGAACGGATACTCAAAAGTGTTCCGAACCATCCAATGGCCGGTTATATAAAATCTGAAATCTACTTTAAACGACAAGAGTATGATTTGGCCAAAAGCACCTTGAATCAGGTGCTGAAGGTATCCCCCAACCATCTACAGTCCAAGTTGCTATTGGGGTCGGTCCATTATGTCCAGGGTAATCTTGAACAGGCGGAATTCTATCTTTCCGGTTTCATTAAATCTGTCCCTAACCATTTGCCTGCGCGAAAAGCGTTGGCAGGAGTTTATTTAAAGCTAAAAAAACCGCAACAAGCGATTGAGACACTTGATGTTGTAGTGGAAAAAAATGGCAAGGATGCTCAGCTGCTGGCGTTGTTGGGCAGTTCTTATCTGCAGGCGGGAGAGAGCAAAAAGGGCAGTGAATATCTGCAACGCGCGGTGGAAATCGCCCCTGATGCGGGTTCGATTCGCGCACAGTTAGGGTTGAGTAAGCTTGCTTCTGGTGATGCCGGTGGTGCTGCTGCTGACCTGGAACGAGCGGTGTCAATAGATGATGATCTGCTTCAGGCTGACATGTTGTTGGTTTATGCCCATCTACGCCAAAAAAATATCAATAAAGCGATTGAAGTTGCGCAGGTGTTGGAGAAGAAACAACCAACCAATCCGGTGGCGATTAATTTGCTTGGGATAGTTTATGCGCAAAAAGGTGATAATGCCGCTGCGCAGCGACAGTTTGAAAAATCGCTGAAGGCGGATCCTAAATTTACCACTGCCTATATGGAGTTGGCGCAGCTGGCGCTGCAAGGAAAAAATCAGGCGCTGGCCAAACAAAATTATCAACAGGCATTGAAGGTGACACCGAACCATCTTGGGGCGATGTTGGCGATGGGGCGTCTGGCGGAGATCGAGGGGGATCGGCCAGCAGCCATAGCATGGATAGAGAAGGCTAAAAAAGCTAACTCTGATTCGATCGAACCATCATTGTTGTTGGTGAATGCCTATCTTATGCAGGGTGACAAAATGAAGGCGTTAAACATGGCGCGTGAGGCTGTCAGCGCCAAGCCTGAACATCCCTTGGCCCTGGCAACGCTGGGTAAAGTGCAGCTTGCCAATGATGACCCGAGCAATGCGATCGCTACGCTGCGCAAGCTTGTGAAGTTACAACCAAAATCAGCTCAGGTGCTGGTGATGTTGGCTGAAGCTCAGGCAGTCAATAAACAGCCGCAGGCGGCCATGGACAGCGTTAATTCAGCTATAAAAATTCAGAAAGATTTCGCCCCAGCGCAAGTATTGTTGGCGAAATTACAGAGTGAGCTTAAACAGTATGATAAGGCGCATCAGACTGCCAAAGAGATACAAGTTCAACATCCAAAACTAGGGATTGGGTTTGAGGTGGATGGTGATGTTTATATTGCGCAGTCGAATGTTAAAAATGCAGAAAAATCATATAACGCTGCTTTTGCCAATGAACCTAGTGGGGCATTGGCTTTAAAGCTTTATCGGGTACGGCAACAGCAGGGGCAGGCAGGTGCGCTGGAACCCTTGGAGAAATGGCTAGCCAAAGAACCCGGTGATGTCACTGTGCGAATGGTGTTGGCGGTAGCTCACCAGACCACTAACAATACTGCTAGTGCTATCGAACAATACAACAAGGTATTACAGGCTCAGCCTAATAACGTTGCAGCACTCAATAACATGGCCTGGATTTACGCTGAGAAGGGCGACAAACAGGCGGTTACATACGGCCAAAAGGCCTATGACTTGGCGCAACAGACACCAGCCGTAATGGATACCTTTGGCTGGGCGCTGGTGAAAACAGGGCAGTTAAAACGGGGTGTGGATGTTTTGAAAGATGCCAGCATCAAAGCCCCCCATCTGCTCGATATAAAATACCATCTTGCCTATGGCTATTTTAAGAGTGGTGATATTGTTGCGGCGAAAAGAGAGATTACGCGGCTGCTGGAAAATCCAGCGTTGACTGACAAACATCAGGCCGAGGCATTGAAAGCGAAAATTGATAAAGTTCAGCGGTGAAGCGATTTTTGGGGGTTGAAATGGGTAGGTGTTTTATTTTATTTGTAGGGTTGTGTGTAGTGCTGTTGTCAGGTTGTAGTGGCGTGGATACTGCACTTTCTGAGCAGGAGTATCTTGAAAAGGCCAAAGAGTCTCTGGAACAGGGCGCATACAACGAAGCGATTATCGCTTTGAAAAATGCTATTAAGAGTAATCCTAATAGCACAGAAGGGCGTTATCTTCTGGGAGAGCTTTATGTCAAGGTGGGTAGTGGTGCGGATGCAGAAAAGGAGTTGCAACGTGCTCGTGAGCTTGGTGTGGCCGATGTTGCAATTGATCTGCTGATGGGTGATGCGCTGTTGCAGCAGGGCAAGGTTGATGAAATTATTAAAAGTTATCAAATTAATGAAAGCGGATCGTCCCAAGCCAATGTAAATGCCAGTGTGGTGCTTGCAGATGCCTATTTTCAGAAAGGCGATTATGTGGCTGCAAAAGTGTGGTTCGATAAGGCGCAGACATTCTCCGCCGACAATGAACGAGCGGTGCTGGGGTTGGCGAGGTTGGCAATTGTGGCGCGTGACTATGATCGTGCTCAGACACTTATCGATTCGGTAATGGGTGGGCAGGGCCAACAGAGTCAACGGGCATGGCTCACTCTTGTTGATCTGAAGCGTGCTCAAAACAGTACGGAAGAGATCATCGCGGGTTATCAACAGGCCGCCAAGCTCTCAAAGAGCAAACAAGACTATTTCTACCATGTGGCGATGCGTGGATTAGTGTCTGAATATTTGCAACGGAATAATCCGGAGAAGGCTGAGACTGAGTTAAGTACCCTCAAAAAGTCCTATCACAAGCAGCAGTTTCCGGATGATATTGAAATGAATCAGATTCGTGCCGTTCTTGCTTATGAACAGAAAAAACATGATGTGGCTGCAGACCTGACAGGTAAAGTGCTTAAGGCTGATCAAAATCACCTTGGGGCTATACTGTTGATGGGTGCAATCAGTGCTGTTAAAGGTCAGACAGAGCAGGCTGAGATGCATCTGAGTAAATTTCTTTCTCAAGTGCCCAACAACATTGTGGCTCGTAAACTTCTGGCTTATGTGCAGATGAATAGTGGTCACTCTGCCGCTGCCGTTGATACCTTGACCCCTATTGTAAAGATGGCAACTCCTGATGCTGAAACTTTGTCTTTGATTGCTGGAGCCTCTCTCCGAGCAGGTGATCCAAAAAAGAGTGCAGAATATTATCAACAGGCGTTAAACGAAAACAGTGATAGTAGTGAAATGCGTGCTGGGCTTGCTCAAAGCTACTTGAGGATGGGCGAGTTTGATAAGAGCATTTCCGAGCTGAATAAGATTACCGGTGAGGACGCTAAGATTTTCGCCACTGGGCTGGCTACTGCTGAAGCCTATATTGCCGAGAAAAATTATCCCGCTGCCATAGAGCGCCTGAAGGTGCTTGAACAAGGCGATAAAGCCAATCCGTTGCCAGTGAGTTTGCAGGGTACTGTCTATTCTTTAATGGGTAATGATGATAAGGCGAAGGTCGAATTTCAACGTGCTTTGAAGGTTAATGCTGGGTATGGGCCTGCGGCTAGAAGCCTGGCCTTATATGAAATTAGTGGTGGGGATGTTGCCGCAGCTAAAAAGATCTATGACTCGGCTTTAAAGGTGACGCCCAGTGATGTGGGAATACTTTATGATTATGCTCAGATAGAAATGATGGGCGGTGAGTACAAAAATGCCGGGGCACTTCTTAAAAAGGCCCAGTCAGCTGATAAAAATAAGGATAAGGCGGCTGTGTTGTTGGCGAGACTTAGCCTAAGACAGGGAGATCCCTCTGGCGCACTATCTGAGTTGCGCAATCTAGGCAACACAAAAAATGTGGCGGTGTTGGCCGAGATGGGTAATGCCCAGATGATGTTAAAAGAGTACGTCAACGCCAAGAGTTCATACAAAAAACTGACAGAGATAGAGCCTGGTTCGGCGTTGACACACTATCTTCTCTACACTGCCCAGGTTGCCCTGGGGGAAGTTAAAGAGGCGAATGCCACTTTAAAGGTGGCATTGCAGCGTGATGGAAAACATCTGCCATCGTTGATAGCTGCCGTCACTATGGCGTTAAACAGTGGCGACACTGTGACTGCCAGGGATCAATTGAAAAAACTTGAAACGTTGATGCCTAAAGGCGATGCGATGGTGTTTCTCAAGGGTGATCTGGCTATGAGTGAGAAGAAATTTTCTCAAGCGGCAACGTTGTTTGCGGACCTTTATAAGCGCAATCCCAATGTTGATCTGGCACAAAAACTCGGTCAAGCCTATTGGGTGAGTGGCAATAAAGCGGCAGCTCTGACGTTGTTGACAGAGGCCGCCACTAAGTACCCACAGAGCACAAAAATTCAATACGCCTTGGCGACGGCCTACCAGGAGATGGGTGATCTAGTGCGCGCGGTTGATGCGTATAAAACAGCTATCCGTCTGGACGAGAAAAATGTCGCCGCTCTTAATAATTTGGCGTGGTTGTTGAGAGAAACTGATTTAGTCCAAGCCAGAAAATATGCAGAAAAAGCTAGTGAACTCTCCCCGAAGAATAGTGTTGTTAAGGATACTTTGGAGGACATTAAAAAAAGGCAAGGGCATTAAACTAGGCGGTTCGGAGAGGGGGTTGGATAGCCCGGATGCTTGTTCGCCGAGGTTGCTGGATTCCTAGTATAGCAGGCTGTTGAAAAACGATTTTCGGAACCCAAAAGTGAAGTTTCCAGGGGTGGCTTTACCCTTCCCCGATATAAGATCGTCGATTCTGGAACGTTTGACGAGGTCGTGTTTTTTCGGCAACTGGGTTCATCGAGTTTTTCAACAGCCTGATAGATGTTTTCTATCATGTCGGCTGTAGAGGGGGTCGTTTATGCCCAAGTGGTACCTAGGGGCATGTGCCGTTTCGCGCTGATGTGGTAAATTAACGCAATGACCATTCAGAACTCTTTGGATAGTATTTCCATCGTCGTCGAGGGGCGAAAACCCAGTAAAAAACTCCATTGGCAGCGGCGCGCCTTTCAGTATGGTGTGCTGGCGCTGCTGGTGATTATTCCTCTTACTGGTTTGTTTCGTGTCGATCCGATTCAGGGCGCTTTTGTGGTATTGAATCGCCAAATCTGGTTTTCGGATTTCAGTATTGTGTTTGGTTTTTGGGCCATCATGGCCTGCCTGCTGGCGATGCTTTACTCGTTGATGGGGACGGTCTTTTGTGGCTGGGCCTGCCCACAGAACACTCTGTCGGAGTGGGCCAACAACCTGACTTTCAAGCTACTGGGTAAACGTGCTGAGATAAGCCTAGATGGCACCCCGATGCAGCTATCACAAATCAAAAATAAGCCATTAAATTGGTTGATTTTGATTGGTCTCAGCGCGGTGGTCGCCGGGCTGGTGGCGTTGATTCCGCTCTTTTATTTTTACGAGCCGCTCCTGATTTGGAAGTTTGCCACTTTCCAGTATGATGCAGGGTTGGCGCCATCCCTGCACTGGATTTACACCATTTTTTTCCTGGTGATTTTGGTGGATATCACCATGATCCGCCATTTTATGTGTCGTTTCATGTGTGTTTACAAGGTTTGGCAACACACCTTCAAGACCAAGCAGACGCTGCATATTGCCTACGACGAGAGCCGCTCTGGCGAGTGTGAAAAGTGTAACTACTGCGTCACCTCTTGCTTCCTGACGATCGACCCCCGCAAAACCGACCTTTACGATACCTGCATCAATTGTGGTGAATGCGTCACTGCGTGTGAAAATCTGCATGATAGAAAAGGTAGTGGCGATAGTCTGCTCCGTTTTGCCATGGGCGAACGCAAAAGTGCTGGGGTGGCGGAGTTTAAAACCAATATGAGTGATCTCTTTTCGCGGGTGACCTGGTCCTTTCCAATACTGTTGTTAGGGTTGGCGATGTTCATATGGGGGCTCTGGAGCTATGATCGCTACCATATGACAGCCTACCGCGCGGATATTGCACAGGGGGCACAGATCCTCGATTACCGTATCTCGGTGGCTAATAAATTTTATGAGCCGAGCCGCCTTCACTTGGCTATTGAGGGGTTGCGCGAGAATCAGTATACGTTGGCGACAAAGACGGTGGATTTTGAAACCGCTGGGCGGATCAATGTTGAATTGAAAATCAGCCCTGAGTTGGTAAAGGGTCTGTACCCAATTCTGGTACGGGTAACGTCAGAGGACGGCTGGCAAGAGAGCTTTCGCCTCCAACATTTTTCAGCAGGTGCGATATGAATGATGAACGTAGTAAACCACTATCCAAAGACAAGTTGACCTCCATTGATAGCCAATGGGGCGAAACTCCCAATGACCATTTTGGTTATGTTACCGATAAAGAGCGTTTGGCCAAACGTGGTATGGAAGATTGGGAGATGTTGGAATCGATTCCTGATTCCCAGCGCGGTGTGCCGAAGTGGTTCATCGGTGTGGTGCTGATGGTGTTGTTGGTAGCCATTGGTTTGAGCTTTCCCTTTTGGGGGGTTCGTCCCGGTTATGAGCGAGAATGGATTGACTGGGGTTTTGGCATTGCAATTATCTATATTGCCGTGGGCTCAACTTTCGTCTGGTTTATGGTCCGTCTCTATGGCTCCAAGCTTGGTGGTAAGCTCGACCTGGATAAGGGGCAGCACGCTGAAGATAAGGATGCCGATGCGAAGCCGTAATGTGGCCACAGCAGCACTGCTGCTGGCACTGGTAGCAGGTTGTGAAATGCCTCAGGGTGGTGCTAGTAAGGTGGTGTTGCCGGAGCCGGAGTCGCTTGGGGCTGTGGTGATGAAGGGGAATTGCTCCAGTTGTCATGCGGCCCCCGGCCCTGCAGTGCATACTGCTGAGGAATGGCCCAGCGTGATCTATCGCATGCAAGAGCATCGCCGCATGAATGGTTATGCCGTAATTGGGCCTGAAGAGCTTGAGCTACTGCTCGATTACTTGAAGCGCCACTCCAAGGTTGAAAAATGAAAATATTTATTGTTGCGTCGCTAGTGTTGTTACTGATGGCCTGTGGTGTCCCTGAAAGCCAATATCAGATTCCAGTCCAGAAATGGGAAGATATTGTAATCAAGGTGGAGTCACAGCCAGCGCCAGTGGTGGTGGGGATGAATGAGTTTCTGATACTTGCTACTTTGGAGCGTGGCAAGCCAGTACACGATCTTGTTATTGCGTTACGTAGCGGTGAGGCAGGGCCATGGCAACAGGCAACTCAGGATGGCTTTAGTGGAGTTTATCGCAAGGCGGTTATTGTGCCCCCTGGTGTGGATGAGCTTCAGGTGCAGGTGCGAAAAAAACGTACAGAGAACGAGGTGGTGCTGTACTACCCAATGTTTCCAGAAAAGATGACAGTACCGACGCAGCGATAGTATTTTCTTGCTCGCTTTTCACCATAACGGGTTAATAGCCATATCATGTCCGCCAGCGCCCTGTTTATTATCAACATACTTGGTAAAAACCACCGGCTTTAGCCGGTGGTAGTTCAGTGTCAGGGAACCATAATAGGATGCTGTTTCTTGATGCGTCTACTTAGCTGGGCGCTCTCTACCCAGCGTCGCAATAGCATGATCATGGTGCCACCACGCTGTTCGGCGCAGCTGGGGCAAGTGAGATAGCTCAGATAGAGCTCTTTGGGCATATGTCCGCTATCTAGGAGCGCGGACTGTACTTCCCTCGTACTGATTTTGATGCTGCTAATATCCCCTTTGTGGAGCTTGACGCGTAACTTGAAGGGGCTGGGCAGGTGAGCCACATGGCGCGAGGGGGAGTCTCCCTGTTGCAGTGGTGCGAGGATCTGGCCATGCATCCAGCCGGTGCGGGTGAGGTAAAAGCCGGGCCAGCGTTCATCCAGTTCCAGCTGTTTAATCAGGTGACGAACCCGTCCGAGGTAGACCTCGTAGCCCATCGGCATATGCAGAAAAGTTGGGATCGGGAAATCAAACATCGGCTCACTGCCAAGTTCGATGTCCTGGCCATCCCACTGCGGAAAATGCTCAGGACAGCCGCACGGTAGGCTCATGACTTGGAGCGGGCTTGCTTCAGGGACATCAGGCCGTTGAGTAGGAAGGACCAAAGCCCGATCCCCATGATGCTGGCCGAAACGGCCACAATTGGCCCATACATTGCCTTGACTTCATCGATTTTAGGGTCGCTGGCCAGCAGGAGTTCACCCATCCATGCGCCGAATATCATCAGTGTTGAGTAAAAACAGATCACACCGATGACGGTACACCAGAAGGAGAAGTTCATCAGTTTTTTGGACCAGATACCTTTGTCGGTCAGGATGGGAATCAGATAGTAGGCTACGGTCATGACCAGTAGCATGACGCCGCCAACCAGATTGATGTGGGCATGAGCCAGTGGATCAATGAGATGGCCGGGGCCGCCGTTGGGGCTGCCGATGGAGTCCAGCCAGGCGCGTACCGGTGGAATCAGCTGAATAACGCCGTGTATGCTGCCGGCTAAGAAAAATAGAAGCGAGGCCGCGAGAAACTTGACGAGGTGTTTGTGATTTTGTTCTGGCATGAGTCATTTCCTACTTCTGTTACAGCTGTAAAACCAATCATAAAAGTTCGCAGTATTTTACATGAAAAAAGCCCGGCAAAACCGGGCTTTTCTCGATGCAGACTTGGGTGCGAGGCTTAGTCAGCCTGACGTTTGTGCTCGATGCTCTTGATAGCAGTACCAGAAATACTTAGACCGAGGAATACAGTTATACCAAAAAAAAGCACTAATGGAGCCAGAATACCAATTGTCATTGTCATTATTATCTTCCCCTTGAAAAGTTACTGCACAGCAGTAACAGCAACTTAACAAAATTGATTGGTTGAGTCTATCGAAAAGTTATGGTTGCTGCGGACTCTGATGCTGCTCAATGATGGCCGTGCCACCGCCGCGAGGATCACTGGCCGCCGTCACCCTATTGGTCCTGCGATCCCACAGCAGCGCCTGCATATTGCCATAACTGTTTTCGAGGATTTTTAGAGTGTGGCCACGATCAGTGAGCTGTTGTTTGACGGCGTCGTTGAGGGTGTCGGGTTCGAGCTGAATCAGATCAGGTAGAAACTGGTGGTGAAAGCGGCGGCGGCCTACCCATTCTTGGGGTTCACGGTCGGCGGCAAACTCCAGTGCACCCAGCAGCACCATGGTGATGATACGGCTGCCGCCGGGGGTGCCGAGAATTGCGAGGCGTTCATCGCTCTCCAGAAAGGTGGGTGTCATGCTTGAGAGTGGTCGCTTGCCGGGGGCGATGGCATTGGCCTCGGCGCCGACCAGGCCATAGGCGTTGGGTGCGCCCGGCTTGGCGGAGAAGTCATCCATCTCGTCGTTGAGTAGCACTCCGGTGTCTGGTGCAACAAAGGCAGCGCCAAAAGGGTAGTTGATGCTGAGGGTGGCGGCGACACGATTGCCCTCTTCATCAAGGATGGAGAAGTGGGTGGTATCAACCCCCTCTTGTCCCAGTTTTTGGCCTTTAAGGCTCTGGCTGGGGGTGGCGTAGTCAGGTTGAATGGTGCTGCGCAGGGTGCGGGCGTAGTAGGGGTGGGTGAGGCCAGCCATCGGGATTTGAACAAAATCGGGGTCGCCCAGGTATTCGGCGCGATCGCGGTAGGCGCGGCGCATCGCCTCGATGATCAAGTGGGTGCGGTTGAGTTCACTCATTTGTTCCAGATCGTAATCGGAGAGGATGTTGAGCATGGTCACCAGGGCGATGCCGCCTGAGGAGGGCGGTGCCGCGGAGGTGATACGAATGCCACGATATTCGCCGCGGATTGGCGCCCGCTCCACGGCCTGATAACTGTCAAAGTCGCGCTGGCTCCAGATCCCACCGGCGCCACGGACAGCGGTGAGCAATTTTTTGGCGACTGCGCCGCGATAGAAGCCGTCCCGGCCATGGCGGGCGATTGCTTCGAGGGTGGTGGCCAGCTCTGGCTGTTTGATAGTGTGGCCGACTGGTGGTACGTCGTTATTGAGCAGGAAAAGTCGTGCTGTTTCTGGATTGCGGCGCATCGCCTCGAGACGGAAACTTGCTTGGTTGCGGTAGTGTTCATCAATCTCAAAGCCGTTGCGTGCCGCACGGATGGCGGGTGCCAGGCTCTTTTTCAGGGGGAGACGGCCGTAGCGTTGCGCCAAGTGCGCCAGCGCGGCGGGTTGGCCGGGGATGGCGGCTGCCAGTGGTCCGTCCATGGAGAGTCCGGGAATGACCTCCCCCTGTTCATTCAGATACATATCGCGTTTTGCCGCCAGTGGCGCCCGCTCCCGGCCATCCACCATGGCTTCAAAACCGTCGCTGGCGCGGTGCAGCAGCCAAAAACCGCCGCCACCCAGACCGGAACCGGTAGGTTCAACGACAGCCAGAGTGGCGCTGACGGCGACGGCGGCATCAAAGGCGTTGCCACCTGCGGCCAGGATCTCATGGCCAGCGGCGGTGGCAATCGGATGGGCTGTGGCTATGGCAGCGGCAGAGGGTTTTTGTGTTTGTGCTGATGCTGGCGACAGCGCGACAACAAAGAGCAGCAGCGCCGTAGAGGCGGCGGCTCGAATCAGCAGCTGCTTGAGGGGATAATGTCTGCCGGAGTGCGCGATTGTCGGGCTCATCACGGCAGCCGGAGTTAGGCTTGGGCCGTCAGCTTTTTATACTTTACCAGCAGCTGATCGTTGGTTTCGACGTTATCAGCATCTTTTGGAATGCAGTCTACCGGGCAGACCTCAACGCACTGGGGGGTGTCGTAATGGCCGACACATTCGGTGCAGAGATTGGGGTCTATCTCATAGATCTCATCGCCCTGGGAGATGGCGCTGTTGGGACATTCAGGTTCGCAGACGTCGCAGTTAATGCATTCGTCGGTGATGATTAGAGACATTGTTTGCTACCTTTTCTATAAATCACTGGGTTAATTTTGTTTTAGCTTGAATTTTTGCTGCAGGGCGCGGTAGACCTGTGGGTGGACTGAGTCACTCACATCGCCGCCCAGTCGCGCCACCTCTTTAACCAGGCTGGAGGAGATATATCCATACTGTTCCGCTGGCATCAGAAACAGGGTCTCGATCCCCGGGGCCAGTTTGCGGTTCATGCCGGTGAGCTGGAACTCATATTCGAAGTCCGATACCGCCCGAAGTCCTCGTAGGATGACGCTGGCGTTGCACTGCTGGGCAAATTTTACCAGCAGTACATCAAAGCCGCAGATCTCAACATTATCCATGCCCGCCAGTGCAATCTTTGCCAGCGCAATGCGCTCATCCAGAGAAAAGGCCGGGGCCTTGGTGCTGCTGGCGGCAATGGCGACGATGACCTTGTCGAAGAGGGGGCGTGCCCGTTGCACCAGATCGGTATGACCGTTGGTGATTGGGTCAAAGGTACCTGGGTAGATCGCAATCCCTTTCACCTTTGCAGGCCTCTCTTTAAAAATAAAAACCGGCACGCATTATATCACGAAGCCCCGTTTTGCGCCGTTGCATCGCCATGGCGCTGGGCTAGGTAGTACCCGACATCACCTGCCTTTTTACTGCGCAGCAGTTGCCAGTTGGCGGGTAGGGTCGGCGCGCCGTTTTTGGCGCTGTCTTCAAGATAGATGAGGGCGTTGTCCGTGAGCCAGCCGTTCTGTTCCAGCAGTTGGCAGCACTGCGCCAGGGCGTTGAGGCGGTAGGGTGGGTCGAGAAAGGTAATGTCAAAGCGGGTGCCGGTTGCCTCAAGGAACCGCAAGGCGTCGCTGCTTTCGACGTCGCCATCACGACAGTTTAGGGTTTGCAGGTGTTGGCGGATCTGTGCCGCGGCGCTACGGTCCTGCTCCACCATCACCACCTCGCGGGCACCGCGCGAGAGCGCCTCCAGCCCCAGCGCACCACTGCCGGAGAAGAGGTCAAGGCAGCGTCTGCCGGCAACCTGCATCTGCAGCCAATTAAAGAGTGTCTCGCGCACTCGATCTGGCGTCGGGCGCAGGTCGGTGACCGCGGGAAACAGCAGTTTGCGACCGCGCCACTCGCCGCCGATGATACGGAGCTGACCCGCTTGAGGTGGCTTGGTGACGAGTTCCTTCACCACTATCGCGCCGCGTCGTCGACAGCGCCACCAACGATGACGGTGACCATGTTGCTTGGTTGCAGGCGGCGCTTGAAGGCGTCGCTGATCTGTTCGACGGTGACGGCGTCCACCTTGGTGGTATAGCTGTCGAGGTAGTCGAGTGGCAGTTGGTAGAAGCCGATGGCGGCAATGTTGTCGATGATCTTGGCGTTGCTGTCGAGACTCAGGGCAAAGCCGCCGGTGATGTTCTGCGTGGCCGCCTTCAGCTCATCTGCGGTAGGGCCGTTGTCGATGAAATTTTTAAGCGTTTCGTTGAGCAGTTTGAGCGCCTCATCGGCTTGGTCGTTGCGGGTCTGCAAGCCCATGATGAAGGGGCCGTTTTGGCGCATCGGCGCAAAGTAACTGAAGGTGCTGTAGGAGAGGCCGCGTTTTTCGCGGATCTCAGATGTCAGGCGTGAGACAAAGCCGCCGCCGCCAAGGATGTGGTTGCCCACATAGAGTGGAAAATAGTCCGGGTCGTTGCGGCTGAGGGCTGGCTGCCCGACCTGGATGTGGGTCTGACTAGAGGGAAACTCCTGCTTCACCAGTTGTGGTTTTGATAGCACCGATACTGCTGGAATGGCAGTGGCTGGCGCACCGGCGGGCAGTTTGCCGACGATGGTCTCGGCCAGTGCCTCGGCCTGTTGACGATCAATGGCGCCTACAATGGCGACGATGGCGTTTTTACCAGCGTAGTACTGCTTGTAATGGTTTAGCAGGTCCTGGCGCTTGATCTGCTTGACGGCTGCTTCAGTGCCGCTGGCGTCATTGGCATAGGGGTGGTTGCCATAAGCGGCGTGGAAAAACGCCTCATCGGTGAGGGCGTCGGGGGACTGTTTTTTGGCCTGTAGGGCGACTAGCAGTCGGTTGCGTTCGCGATCCAGCGCTTTCTGTGGAAAGGTGGGCTGGGTGACAACGGTGGTTAGGGTGGCGACAGCGCTATTGAGCAATTCGGGTTGGGTCAGGCTGCGCAGGCTAATGACCGACATGTCGCGATGGGAGCTGGCGCTAAAGTTGGCGCCCACAGCGGCAAAACGGTCGGCGATCTGGTTGGCGCTGAGTTTGCCCGCCCCCTCTTCCAGTAAGCCGTTGGTCAGTAGCGCCAGACCGGGAAGCTTGCCGTCGTGGGCGCCGGCGGCATCAAAAATAATACGCAGATCGACCATCGGTAGTTCCGGTGCGGCGACAAAATAGACACGTACGCCGTTGCTGGTCTGCCACTGCTGGATGGTGGGGCTGGCATTGGCTAATGGGCTGGCTACGATCAGGCATGCAATCAGTAACCGTTGAGCGTGTTGTTTCATCCAATTATTCATCTGCTAGTAATCCTGTTTGTCGGGTGATATGGCAATGTTTAGTGCTTCATGCCGGGGCTGGCGCGGCGCGCTTGCTTCTGGTCCAGCGGCAGCGGCTCCAGCACCGCGACGGTCAGGTGGTCATCGATCAGATATTTACGTGCTACTTCACGGATCTGTTCCGCCGTCACCTGTTTGATATTGTCTGCGTACTGTTCGCCAATACGCCAGTTGAGACCGATGGTTTCGAGTGAGCCGATTTGCATCGCCTGATAGAAAACAGAGTCTTTTTCATAGACCTCAGCGGCAATCACCTGCGCCTTGATGCGGGCCAGTTCGTCGTTGTTGACCAGCTCATCCTTCACCAGTTTGATCTCGGCGCGAATCGCCTTCTCCAGTTCGGCGATGGTGTGGCCCTTGGCGGGTTGGCCGTCAAGCATGAAAAGGCCGTCAAGGCGGGCAAAGGGGCTGTAACCGGCACCGGCGCTGGTGGCGATCTGCTGGTCGCGGATCAACCGTTTGGCAAAGCGGGCGCTGTTGCCGTCATCAAGGATTGAGGAAAGTACCGCCAGCGCGTAGGGTTCCCACTCGTCGGTGGCGCCTTTGACAACCGGGGTTTTGTAGCCCATCAGCAGGTAGGGGAGTTCAGCCGGGGCCTTGACGATGATGCGCCGTTCGCCGCGCTGCTCCGCCTCTTTCACCGGTTTGAGCGGGGTGATGGTATCGGGTTGGAGTGGGCCAAAGTATTTTTTCGCCAGCGCGAACACCTCTTCGGATTTGACGTCGCCCACCACCACCAGCGAGGCGTTGTTGGGGGCGTACCAGGTCTTGTACCAGGCACGAATGTCGGCGGCGGTCATGTTCTCCAGGTCGCTCATCCAGCCAATTACGGGCCAGTGGTAAGGGCTGTTGACGTGGGCAGCAGCGCTAAAGGCCTCGCTGGTCAGCGCCTCCGGATCATCGTCGGTGCGCATGCGCCGTTCCTCCATCACCACACGCACCTCTTTGGCGAACTCCTCGTCCAGCACCTTCATGTTGCGCATCCGGTCAGACTCCAGCTCCATGCTGATGGGTAGGCGGTCCTTGTGCAGACGCTGAAAATAGGCAGTGTAATCACGACTGGTGAAGGCATTGTCTTGGCCACCGTTGGCAGCGATGATGCGTGAGAACTCGCCGGGGGCGTGGGCATCGGTACCCTTGAACATCATGTGCTCCAAGACATGGGCGATGCCGGTGGTGCCGTTCTGTTCGTAACTGCTGCCAACTTTATACCAGACCATGGAGACAACCACTGGGGCACGGTGATCCTCTTTGACAAAGACCTTCATGCCATTGTCGAGGGTATACTCTTGGACCTCGCTGGCAACAACGGGCTGCACTATTAATAGCGCGCTAAAAAGGGCGACGAGGGTATTTCTCTGTTTCATGGATGGTTCCCTGGCTAAGGATTAGTGCCTGAATGTGGTAGCATAGACTACCCGATTACGGTCGTTGATTCGACCGTACCATGAGATGAAAATTCAATTTTTATAACCACATAGCGGCCATAAGATTATGTTCGGTTTCCTAAAGAAAAAAGCCGCAGATGCGGCGCCAAAAGCGCTTGAGCCAGTTGTGGCTCCGGCACCCCTTATATCGCAGAGCGGTGACGAACCTGTCGAGACGGCGGGTTTTTTCGGTCGCCTGAAAGAGCGCCTCAGCCGTACCAGCAATAACATCACCGAAGGGGTGGCGGCCCTGGTGCTGGGTAAAAAGGCGATCGACGCTGAGGTGCTCGATGCGCTGGAGACCCAGTTGCTGACCGCTGATGTGGGGGTTGAGGCGACTTTGGCGATCATCGCCGATCTTACCGCGCGCATGCAGCGCAAACAGCTCGACGATGTTGACGCCCTGTTTGCCGCCCTGCGCGAAAATATGTTACAGATCCTCAAGCCGGTGAGCCTACCACTGCTGACTAACATGGAGCAGGGCCCTTTTGTGATCCTGATGGTTGGCATCAACGGCGCCGGCAAGACCACCACCATCGGCAAACTCGCCAAACGTTTTCAGCGCGAAGGCAAGACAGTGATGCTGGCGGCGGGTGATACCTTTCGTGCCGCCGCCGTCGAGCAGTTGCAGGTATGGGGTGAACGTAATGGTGTACACGTCATTGCCCAGCAACGCGCTGCAGACCCTGCTGCGGTGATGTTTGATGCGGTGCAGGCCGCCAAGGCGCGTGGTATCGACGTATTGATCGCCGACACCGCCGGCCGCCTCCATACCCAAGCCAATCTGATGGAGGAGCTGAAAAAGATCAAACGGGTGATGGGCAAGATCGACCCCCAGGCCCCTCACGAAGTGCTGCTGGTGCTGGATGGTGGCATCGGCCAAAACGCCGTGGTCCAGGCTGAGCAGTTCTATAAGGCTGTTGGCGTCACCGGTCTGGTGCTGACCAAGCTTGATGGCACGGCCAAGGGCGGGGTGATTTTCGCCATTGCCAAAAAACTGGGGTTGCCGATCCGTTTCATCGGTGTTGGCGAAGGGATCGATGACCTGCGCGATTTCAACGCCGAAAAGTTTGTTGACGCCTTGCTGGCAAGACCTGGGGTGACATATGAAGATTGAAAACATCAGGCTGAAAAATTTCAAGGCATTCAAAGATGCGGAATTGAGTAACCTTCCAAGTTTTTGTGTGTTTGTGGGTGCGAATGGAACTGGGAAGAGCACCATTTTTAGCGTTTTCGGATTCCTGCGTGATGCCATGTCAAGCAATGTCAATACTGCACTGGCGAAACTGGGTGGTGGCCGGGGGTTTGGCGAGGTCCGTAGCCGTAATGCAAGTGGCCCCATTGAAATTGAGCTTAAATTCAGAGACAAATCTGATACCCCGCTGATCACTTATTTTCTGCAGATCAACGAGAAAGATGGGCGTGCCTATATAGCGCGGGAAATTCTTAAGTACCGCCGTGGAAGCAGTGGCCAGCCTTGGAATTTTTTGGATTTTTCCAATGGGAAGGGGGCTGCTGTAACCAATGAATTTGAGAAAGTCACGGACGTAAAAGATTTGAACCGTGAAGAGCAGATACTGAAATCATCAGATATCCTTGCCATTAAAGGGTTGGCTCAATTCGAAAGGTTTCCAGCGGTAGTGGCGCTAGGTAATCTCATTGAGAACTGGCATGTCTCTGATTTTTACATTAGCCGGGCCAGGCCAGAACAAGATGCGGGTTACGCCGAGCATCTTTCACGGGAAGGGGAGAATTTGTCGCTGGTGATTCAATATCTTTACGGTCGTCATCGTGAGGCTTTCGATAAGGTGCTCACTCTTTTGAAGATGCGTGTTCCTGGCATTAGCAGTGTGGAGTCGAAAACCACGGAAGAGGGCAGGGTGTTGTTAAAGTTTCAGGATGGTTCTTTCGAGGATCCGTTTCTTGCCCGCTATGTTTCGGATGGCACGATCAAAATGTTGGCCTATCTGACGCTGTTATATGACCCTGTGCCCCATCCTCTTCTTTGTGTTGAAGAGCCGGAAAATCAGCTCTACCCCAAACTGCTCTGGGAGCTTGCGGAGGAGTTTCGTTCATACGCCAATCGCGGCGGGCAAGTATTTGTCTCCACTCATTCCCCCGACTTCCTGAATGCGACACGTGTGGATGAGGTTTTCTGGCTTGTGAAAAAGGAAGGATATACACAGATTTGCCGCGCTTCTGACGATTCACAGATTGTTGCCTATATGCAGGAGGGGGATCAGATGGGGTATTTGTGGGAGCAGGGATTCTTTGAGGGGGCTGATCCCCGGTGAAAACAATTGTTTTCTTCCTTGAAGAACCTTCAGCCAGGGAGATGTTGAAAGGATTGCTTCCCCGTCTCCTGCCAGCAGGAACCGCTTGCCGTTACCACGTTTTTCAGGGGAAGCAGGATCTGGAAAAAAATCTGGTCAAACGTCTGAGATTCTGGCGATTGCCAGATTCAGTGTTTGTTGTCATGCGTGATCAGGACTCTGGTGATTGCAGCATTATTAAGCAAAAGCTGGTTGGTCTTTGCAGTGAGGCCGGGAAGGGGGATGTTCTGGTGCGAGTGGCTTGCCGTGAGCTGGAGAGCTTTTATCTTGGGGACTTACGGGCGGTTGAAAATGGGATTGGGTTGCGCGGGATTGCATCGCAGCAAAGCAAGAGGAAATTCTGTAGTCCGGATGATCTTGGCAATCCCTCCGAAGAGCTCGCGAAGCTGACCAAGGGTGTCTACCAGAAAGTTTCCGGATCGCGTGCAATAGGATCTCATCTCAATCTCACCACAAATAGGTCGCGCAGCTTCAATATATTAATGACAGGAATTCGCAGGTTAATAGCCGCGCAATAGAAGAACACAGAGCCATGATCCAGTTCACTAATGTCAGTAAACGCTACGCCAATGGCTTTGAGGCGCTTAACAACCTCACGTTTCGGGTCGAGCGCGGCGAGATGGTCTTTGTTACAGGCCACTCCGGTGCCGGCAAAAGCACGGTATTGAAGATGATCCCGCTGCTTGAACGTCAGAGCGAGGGGCAGATCATCATCGACGATAAGGAGCTGAGTCAGATCAAGCGGCGCCACGTCCCGGCGCTGCGCCGTGACATTGGCATCATCTTTCAGGACAGCAAGCTGCTCAACGACCGCAATGTCTTTGATAATGTGGCGCTGCCACTGCTGCTCTCTGGCGACCACCACCCACGTGAAGTCGGGCGGCGGGTGCGGGCGGCGCTCGACAAGGTTGGGTTGCTGGCGCGTGAACACGACTTACCTATCGCTCTCTCCGGAGGGGAGCGTCAGCGTGTGGGTATTGCCCGCGCCGTGGTCAATCGTCCTAAGGTGCTGATTGCCGACGAACCTACTGGCAATCTTGATCCAACACTGTCGCAGGAGATCATGACCCTTTTTGAACAATTCCAGCAGGTGGGGGTGACGGTATTAATCGCCTCGCATGATCTGGCGCTGATCAGTCGGATGAAGAAGCGGATTTTGGCACTACACCAAGGCCAATTGGTGGCGCATCAGGAGGGGCCGCAGCCATGAGCACAATCAGTGAACGCCGTCCGGTGAAGGCTCGCCGTGATCGCCCCGGTTTCAAGGCGCGGTTGCATAACTACTTTGCCATCCACTTTTATGTGCTGACTAACAGTCTTAGCCTCCTGGGGCGGGCGCCGCTCTCCACTTTTATGGCGACGATGGTGATTGGCGTTGCCTTGGCGCTGCCAACCATGCTGCATGTTTCGCTGAGTAAGGTGCAGAGCCTCGGTGCAGCGTGGCAGGAGTCGGCCCAGATATCCCTCTTTCTGCGCGACACGATTTCTGAGCATGGGGCACTGTCACTCCAGGCGGAGGTGAAGCGCTGGCCCGAGATCAGCAGCGTCAAATACATCAGTCCTGAGCAGGCCCTGGAGCAGTTTCGTCAAGGCTCTGGTCTGGGCGATGTGGTGGCGATGCTGGATAAAAATCCGCTGCCTGCGGTGTTGGTGGTCTACCCCAAACTGGAACAGAGCACGGCGCTCGATACCGAGGTGCTGCTGAGCAAGCTGCGCGCCCGTCCTGAAGTAGAGCAGGCTCAGCTCGACCTGGAGTGGGTGCAGCGGCTGCATGGATTGATCGATCTGGCCAATCGTGCGGTACTGGTCTTTGGTGGCCTGCTGGCGCTGGCGGTACTGTTTGTCATCGGCAATACCATCCGTATGGCGATCCAGAATCGTCGCGACGAGATCGAGGTGATCAAACTGATAGGCGGTAGCAACGCCTTTGTGCGTCGTCCATTCCTTTATAGTGGTATCTGGTACGGCCTGTTTGGCGGTCTGCTGGCGTGGCTGCTGGTCAACGCACTGCTGTTGCTGCTAGATGGTCCGGTCCGGCAGCTTGCTGCACTCTATGGCAGTGATTTCAACCTTGGCTTGATCGGAGTGCAGACTACGCTGCTGCTGCTTTTGGCCGGACCGTTGTTGGGATTGATTGGCGCCTGGCTGGTGGCGGGGCGGCATATTCGGGCGATTGAACCGTCATGATGGGTTGTTTTCCGTGGGGTGCGCCGGAACTTTTACCCGCAGTTAGCACTCCTAGAAGCTGAGTGCTAGAATAATCGAAGAGTTAAAAAATCCCAATCGTTGCCGTTAAGAGCGACGCAAGGGTTGAAAAACGGCACATGAACGCCTACACCTAAACACACTTTTTGGAATAGAGAAGGGTAAAGCTGAATATGAGCAGAGGTATGGATTTGGAACTGGTTCTACCGACGGGCAGTCTGGAAGCCTATCAGGCCGCAGTCTCCCGGATTCCGGTGCTGAGCGCCGCAGAGGAATTGGAACTTGCCACCCGTTTACATAGCGACAACGATCTGGACGCCGCCCGGCGGTTGGTCCTTTCGCACCTTCGGTTTGTGGCCTACATTGCCCGTGGCTATCGTGGTTATGGTTTGCCTGAAGCGGATCTGATCCAGGAGGGCAGCATCGGCCTGATGAAGGCCGTCAAACGCTTTGACCCCACTATGAATGTGCGTCTGGCCTCGTTTGCCGTGCACTGGATCAAGGCCGAGATTCACGAATATGTGCTGCGCAACTGGCGCATCGTCAAGGTTGCCACCACCAAATCGCAACGTAAACTTTTCTTCAATCTGCGCAAGGCGCGTGTCCGTCTTGGCTGGATGACCCAGGAGGAGATTCAGGCTGTCGCCAATGATCTGGGTGTGACAACTGCAAATGTCATGGAGATGGAGGCGCGCCTCAACTCCCATGACGCCTCATTTGATCCTTATGTTGGTGAGGGCGATGATGACCATTTTGGCGCCCCGGCCGGTTATCTCACTGATCAGCGTCTTGATCCTGCCATGGCGCTTGAAGAGGAACAGTGGGCAGAGCAGAACGAAACACAGCTCAAAAAGGCAATGGCGAAGCTCGATGATCGCAGCCTCGATATCCTTCGCAGTCGTTGGTTGGCAGATGAGAAGGCGACACTGCACGAGCTGGCTGACAAGTACGGCGTCTCCGCCGAACGGGTGCGACAGCTGGAGGGCAACGCCATCAAGAAATTGAAGGCGGCGTTTGTGGCCTGATTGTTGTTGGCCTTGATCTAAAAGAACCGGGCCCCAGTGGTCCGGTTCTGTTTTGGGCCAACAGCAAGAGCGACACCCTTAGCAAATCCAGTTAAAATCTCTCGATGTTTTTTACTGACGACCGCAAACACTTCTTCCGCCCCCTCAATAGCAAATACCGAGCCCAGATTGTGGAGTGTTTGCGTGAACTCTATGCACATCTTTATGGCTCGGTGGCCGACTATCGCCGCACCCTCAATCGCGAACAGCTGGTTGAAATCTTTCAAGAGGCGTTAGTGCGCGCACCGTTGCTGGATGAGGATGGTAGTCATGATTTCAGCACGCCAGCGCGCGCTGAGCGCGAGCAGGCCAACTGGATACTCAACCAACTGCTTGAATATGGTTGGCTGGAACGGTTGGTGGATGAGGCGACCCTGCAAAGCAGCTATGCCTTTAGCCGTGTTGGCCGCCTCTTCACCCAGCCGATGGTGGAGACCGCGGGTGGTCGTTTCCGCACCCGTCACCGCAATACCCGCAATACCCGCAATGCACTGAGTTCATTTGTCGATAAGGGCGAGATCTACGACCTGCTCGATGCCTTTGAATATTCAGAACGCATCATCAGCGATTTTAGTGATGTGATTGCCGAACTCGATGAACGTAAACGGCAGCTGGTGCAGGAGGTGGAGGCGCAACAGATTGTGCAGCGCGCCAGCGACGATTTTTTCGATTTCATGGAGAAACGTTTCATGCCCGACTTGGCGGTGCGTCTCTCCGCTGACAGCGTCGAAAAATATCGTGATGAGATCCAGGGACTCATCAACAGCGCACGTCGCAAACGTAATGAGTTTAAGGCCGATGCCGAACGGGAGCTGCGCAAGGTGGCGCCGGAGTTGATTACTGATCCCAAGCGCTCGCTCTATCTCACCGTGCTCGACGGCATCGAGGGTCGCATGCACAGCGCCGCCGAGACCATGTTGCCAGCGTTGCGCCATGCACTTAACAGCTTCACGCGCCGCGCCGACATTATCATTCGCCAGCTCAGTTACTCCACCGCCGGACATCAGAATAGATTGCTGGAGATCTGCCAGAGCCTTGCAGAGCTTTCGCCAGAGCAGCAGGTTGCCCGGCTTGAAGCAGCCGGTGAGGTATTGGCCTCACTCAACGTCGCACTGGTTGATCCCGCCGCTTTACGCATGCATAGCGGTCGGGTGCAGAGAGTTGTAAATAGCGCTATTGAGTCACACGGTGAAGTGGACAGAGATTCGCGTCGTAACTTATTTGTGCAGCAGGCTGTTGAGACCGCTTTTGCCGTGAACAGTCAGGCACAGCGTGAGTATGTGATGGCGGCGTTGAGTGGCGGCCACCGGTTGCGTAGCCAGAATCTGCCAGTGCATAACGCCAAAGAGCTGCTGATGAGTGCCCATGTGATTGAGTTGGGCGCTGCCGGTGGCTCCAGCGAATACCGTTTTCAGATCGAAGCCACGGGTCAACAAGTCAGCACCGACTACTTCGAATGCTGTGATGAATTTTTGATTGAATTCAAAGAGCAAGAGCAGGATAACCATGCTGAGTGAAGCGCTGCGCGAAAAACTGGCGCGTGAAAATATCGGGCTCGATGAGTTTCAAGAGCTGCTCATCCGACTGCTTAACTACGGCGTGCTCAGTCGTCAGGAGAGCCAGACCGAACAGCAGCTCTATGACCGCTATCTGCGAAGCGCCGAACCGGTGCAGCAGTATCTGAGCCTGCTTGGTATTCGTATTCATCACGACCGTCGTTTTGAATATATCCGTCTCTATCCGCCCGGCAGTTGTGTGCCCGGCATGGAGCAGGCGAGTGATAACGCCTTCAGCGGCAGTCTGCGCGCCCGCCTCAGCCAAAACGAAGTGGCGCTGATTTTGGTGCTGCGCAGTCAGTACGACAAGGCGTTGCGCGAAGGCAAGGTTGATGAACACGGCTACGTCGCCGAGTCGATGGAGTCGCTCTGCATCGCCCTGAAAAATCTGCTTGGCCGTAGTCTGCCGGAAAAACTGACCGAACGTCGTCGGCTCTTTCAACGGCTGCGACAACTACGTCTGGTTCAATACAATCAGGACGAGGCGCTGGAGAGCGGCGAAGGGTGGCTGCGGATTCATCCCATGATTGTTGGTTTTGTGGATGACGAGGCACTGCTGGCGCTGGAGCAGGGTGGCGTTGCTGTAACGGATGAGAGTGACGAGGTGGAAGAGCATGTTTCTTAAACGTTTCATATTCGTCAACTGGGGCAACATCCCAGGCCTGGAGTTTGAATTTGGGCCAGTGAATCTCTTCTCCGGTGGCAACGGTTCCGGCAAGACCACGGCGGCCGATGCGATCCAGACCATCATGACCGCCGCGCACGAAAATCTGTTTCAGTACAACCCCGGGCAAGATGAAACAACGCAACGTGGCCGAGGTGGCAAGCGCGTGCGTACACTCGCTTCGTATGTACTTGGTTGTGATGATGGCAGTTATGCGCGGCTTGATGCTACCGATGGTTATCTGGTGGCGGTGTTTCATCCTACCGAGGATGAGACGGCTGATCCCTTCACCACCATCATCGCTGTGCGTGCCTGGCTCGATCAATCGGCAAATAACATTGTTGCACGTCAGGATGACGCGCTCTTTTTTATTCTGCCGGGTGAGATGTTGTCGCTCAACCATTTTGTGCGTGAGGACAAGGCGGGTAAATATGTGACACCACTTGATCAGTTGCAGACATTATTGATTGCCGAGTTTGGCAAACGGGTAGTGGAAAAATACGATACCAAACGTGCCTATCTGCGCCGCCTCTACGGTGCGTTGCGTGGTCTGCGTGATGCGGTGTCGGAGCAGGAGGCGCTGGCCGCTGCTCGCGCCTTCTCGCGTTTCATGGCCTACAAGCCGGTGCAGAGCATCAACAAGTTTGTCTCGGAAGAGATTCTGGAGCGCAAGGATCTGGGCGAGGCGATCCGTTCTGTCTCCAGTCAGCTCAAGACCATTCACGCCATGGAGCGTGATGCCGCCCGGCTCAAGGGTTCCATCACTATACTGGCGCAGGCACGGTTCCAGAGTCAGCGCTACATCGAAGAGTGGATCGATCTAAATACCCTCGACTACACCTTGGCGCAACACAGTTACCAGCAGCGCCAGCAGGAGTATCTGAGCGCTAAAAAATTGCAGGAGGAGCTGCGCCGTAATCTTAAAGAGAGCGACGAGGAGTTAACGCTCAGCAAGCAGCGTAGTGAACAGGTGCATGACCAACTGGTGACGTTGGAGGCGCAGCGTATCGGCGTACCAGCATTGCAGCAGAAAGATGAGCTAGAGACACGGCTGCGTAAAGAGGAAGGTGTGCTGGTCGAACAGGCTAAGCGCTTGCTGCTCCAGGACAACGCCCTGCAAAGTAATATTCAACTCAGCAGCCAGATCAAAAGCGATCTACTCTCCGCTGACTTGATCGAAGAGTTGCCACAGGTGGCGGACCTCAAAAGCGCATCTCTTTGTCGTCAACTGCTGGAGCAGGGCGGGCGCGCCGAGATCAATTTCCAGAAGATGTTGCAGCGCGATATGACCGGTGATCTCGCGGCGCTGGAGCAGCACCTCGATCAGGCTCGCACCATTCAGCAGCTGCATAACCAGTGGTTTGATCACTGGCACGCTTCTTATCTAAGTGGCGAGTTGCAGGGTGGCATCACTCTGCGTGATCAACTCTCACGGCTGGTGCACAGTCGCGAGCGCAGCTACGGCGATCTCGATGAGCAGTACCGCAGCAAACGGCGCGAGATCGAACGGCTTGAATCCCATCAAGTCAACTATCCTGGCTATGTCGAACGTGCCATCGCTGAGATCAGACGCCACTGTCCACAGGCCGATCCTCGGGTGCTGTGTGATCATATCGAAGTCAAAGATGCGCAGTGGCAGGCGGCCATCGAGGGTTATCTTGGCGGCGCCCGTTTTTCGATTCTGGTAGAGGCAAAACACGAGGCGGAGGCGATACGCATCGTGCGGCGCACGCCGGGACGTGACAACAAGGCACGTATCATTCAAGGTGAAAAGGCGCGTCAGGATGCCGAACGTATGAGTCTTGATGCAGATTCGATTTTGCATGTGCTGGAATTCAGCCACGCCGTGGCGCGCTCCTACTTGATGGCCAGTTATGGCACGGTGCTGCGCGTTAAAGATGCCGATCAGTTGCGTCATACCCGCCGTGGTTTGACGGCCGATGGCATGGCCTCTGGCAATTACAGCATGTGGCGCTGTGATCTGCCCGACAGCGAACTGGTCTTTGGTATCGCCGCCCGTGAGCGTGCGCTCAAGGCAAAGTTGCAGGAGCTGGAAAATATTCAGCTCAAACGCAATGTCGCCAGCGAGCGGATGCAGTTTAGCGCCACCTTGCTCAAGGCGGTGGATGGTCTGGTGGCCGTGCAGTATGCCGATGTCATTGCAACACTATTGGCAACGCAGCGTGAATTGCAAATGCTTGAAGCGCTGCTGGCGCAGCTTGACCTGACCGAGTTCGGGGCGCTTGAAGTTCGCTTGACACAACTGCGCAGTGATGAAAAAAAGTGGCGTAATCGTGAACATGAACTGATTCTATCGATGGGGCAGTTTACTGAAAAGCTGAGCGAGACCGACAGGTGTTGCCACACCTTGAGCGAGGCGCAGGAGCAGAATCGCGCCACTGTCGATAAGTGGGAAGAGACGTTGCGCAGCATCGCCGCACTCTGGCCAGACTTTAATGTGGACAGTCGTCTTAACAACGCTGATGACGAAGCGCGGGAGTTGAATCTTGAGTTCGCCGCACAGCGGCGCAAAGAGATCGAGAGTCAGCTGCACAGCAGTGAACGACGTATGGGCGACGCGTTGCAACATCACAACCAGCAGTGCCGTCCCGGTGATGCAATTGTCTACTACGGTTTTGATGGCAACTACGACACTACATTTTTTAAAACCATCTGTGGCCTG
Organism: Tenderia sp. (SeqCode); assembly: GCA_043779675.1. GTDB lineage: Bacteria > Pseudomonadota > Gammaproteobacteria > Tenderiales > Tenderiaceae > JAKFXL01. The sequence continues at coordinate 3,179 of JAYWDX010000053.1, read as the reverse complement.
CAACTCGATATCGATCGTGTCTACAATATCCTCAAAAATAATATTCTGGTGGAGAAACACGAACAGTTGATGTTGCTGAAAGATAGTTTCAACAACGCCTTTGTCACCAATCTCTGCCACTCCATTCATCATGCGATCAATGACGGAAAGCGTCAGGTTGATCTGCTCAACAAAGAGTTGCAACACCACCACTTCGGCGCCGACCGCGAGACCTTTCGTTTTGCAGAAGCCTGGATTCCCGAGTACCGCGACTACGCCCGTTTCTTTGAAGAGGTGGTGAAGTTCCCGGCTCAGGGTGATGACGTGAGTCTGTTTGATGCTGAACTGTCAGCGAAATCCAAGATAGTGCGTGATCAGCTCATGACGATGCTGCTGGCAGAGGATGAGATCAAGGCCTTCAACGATCTCGAACGCATCGCCGACTACCGTAACTACCGCAACTACGAGATTTACAAAGAGGTGGAGGGCAAACCACCCATCGCCTTGAGTGAATACGGCACCGGTTCCGGCGGCCAGCTTGAGACCCCGGCCTACATCATCCGCTCGGCAGCGATCACATCCGCCTTCAGATTTTCCGAGGGCAGTAGCCATCTACGCATGGTGCTGGTGGATGAGGCGTTTTCCAAGATGGACGAGACCCGCTCACGCGAGGTGATTCACTACCTCACTAACACCCTTGGCCTACAGCTGATCTTCATCATGCCAACCAGTAAGTGTGGGCCGTTTATGGATCTCATCAGCAATGAGTTTGTCTTTGCCAAGTGTCCCAGCGAGCGGCCGCGTGGCCAACTGCTGACACGTGTCTTTGTTGATCGTAAACAGTGCAATCAAGAGAAGATCAAGGCGCTCTGGGCCAACCATAAGCGCATGATCTATCAACAGGCCGAGCTCGATTTTATGGATATGGTGTAGATAGTGATAGAAAAACCTCGCTGGTTGGATGATGAGCCTGAGATCGCCGGGTTGCTGCACAGCTTTATCGACAAGTTCAACAGAAAACCTGCTGATGAGTGGAAACAGCCGCCAGAGTTGAAGCTAACGGCGGTGTGTTGTCCAAAGCTGTTCAAACAGGATGAGGAGGCGGATCGCAGCTGGCTGTTGCTCAAACAGATTGAGACGATCGGTTGCCTGCTCATCATCATCAAACCCAAGCGCAATCCGTTTGATCCCGAGTACAAGGATGCGCGGCTGCTGTTTGAACTCCATTTTGAAGAGTCGGTGCGGCAGTGGTTGCAGCGGCCGCGCCAGCCGCTGCTACAGCGCGAGTGGCAGGCGGCGGTGGCTCAGTATTCAGGAAATTTTCCCGGTGATACAGCGCTGTTGCAGGCGCGCCCCATTGCTGTTGCTGATCGTTCGGCAGCCGAGATTCTCGATGGTTTTGTCGCCATCGCCCGTTACCAGTCACAACAACTCACGCTAACCCAAATCAGCGCCCGTTGCTTCTGGAGCCAGTCGAAATTTCTTGATGGCCGCGAGCCATTGATCACGACGCTATATCCCGATCTGCAACTGACGCCGCAGCCGATCATCATCAACGTCCATCTACCTATCCAGATCGACGGCGTGCTGCTGATCGAAAATCAGGACAGCTACTGCAGCGCCATTAATGGCAAGCCGGCTGCGGCTAATAATCTGGCGCTGGTCTACTGCGCCGGATTTCGCGGCAGTGCCCAGCGCATTCGCAATGCGACGGGTGTCAGTTTTCACTATCAGGGGGATTGCAGTCGTCAGACCGAGTTTGAAGCTTGGTGGTTGAGTGAGACATGGAGCGGCCCGGCACTCCATTTCTGGGGTGACCTCGACTACAGCGGCATGGCGATCCTCAAAGCGTTGCGGCAGCGTTTTGATCTGATCGAGGCGTGGCAGCCCGGCTATGAGCCAATGTTGCAGCAGCTGCATGAAGGTAATGGCCATACCGCGTTGCAGAGCAATAAAGATGAGCAGTCTGATCCGCATCTGACGGGTTGCAACTATGCCGATAACAGCCTGCTACCGGCGCTGCGTGTCGCTGAACTGTTTGTCGATCAAGAGACGGTGTTTTAAGTGGCCAAGACAAAAAATTTGTATTTGTATCGGGTTGTCCCTAGCGGTTCGCAGCAGGACGTTGGCAATGCTCGATAGCCGCAAAGGTATTCTCCTGGCGCTGCTTGGTTTCAGCATGCTCTCTTTTGGCGATGCCACTATCAAACACCTCAGCAGCTACTACACCACCTATTCGCTAGTGCTCTACAACTCGCTGTTTGGATTGCTGCTGCTGTTACTGTTGTCGCCGTGGTTGGGAGGTATAGGTAATACACTTAAAGATAGTCGCATCAAGTTGCATCTGTTACGTGGTGTATTAGTGTTTGTGCAGCTGTCACTGATCGTCTACAGCTTTAGCCAACTACCATTAGCCAAGGCCTACGCCATTGCCTTTGTCGCGCCGATTTTTTCGGCGCTGCTGGCCATCCCGCTGTTAAAGGATCGTCTCAGCTGGCGACATGTGGTGGGGATCGCTGTGGGGTTTGCAGGTGTGCTGGTGATTCTACGCCCTGGCCTCATTCCGCTGGAGCTGGCCGCCATCGCGGCGCTGTTCTCAGCGCTCTTCTTTTCCTTGGTCAACATCATGGCGCGTTATATGCGTAACACCACCCATACGTTGATGTCGTGGTCCTTCTATCCCCATCTGGTGATCATCGCCATATCGTTGTTATTTTTCAGTGCAGAGCTGCAATGGCTGCGCCCGGCAGATATTGGTTATCTATTTTTTATGGGAGGTGTCTCGGCGCTCGGTGGTATCTGCCTGGCCCGCGCCTTTGCTTTTGCCCGCACCGCTACAGCCGCCTCGTTCCATTATGTGCAGATGCTTTGGGGTGTTGGGCTGGGCTATTTTATTTTTGGTGACACCGTTGATCTCTGGACCGCCATCGGCACCGTGGTGATTGTCGCCAGTGGTGTATGGCTAATCCGGATGGAACGTTAGCGGCGTTGAGCTGCCGTTCGCTGAACAGCGTTGTCTTTATCAAGTTCCTTTGCCGTGTCTCTTATAATGTGCTTTTGTTCGGCAATATGCCGTATTCATTAGGTATCGTTTCGTTCACTGAACGCGGATTCAACTCGTAAGTGCAACTCACAGGTCAAGGTAGAAGGGCAAGCTGCGGTATTATCGTAGCTCCCTCCACCGACCAAAGTATGAGGAG
>JAYWDX010000052.1:0-5599 GCA_043779675.1 Tenderia sp. (SeqCode) | reverse complement strand
CTCTCTGTTGCCGCCGCTTGAGGGGCTGATCGTGCCGAGCAAGTTTTATGGCATTGCCGCCGCAGGCCGTCCCACCCTTTTTATCGGTGATACAAAGGGCGAAATCGCGCTCATTCTACGTCAGCACCACTGCGGGGCGAGTGCAACGATCGGTGATGTGGATGCCGTTGTCCGTGAGATTCTCACTCTTGCCCGCCATCAGCCCCAGCTCACCGCACTTCAGGGCATGAATGCGCGGCGTGTATTCGAACATCGCTTCACCAATGAGTATGCTTTTGACGCTTGGTGCCAATTGTTATGTATTAATAGTAATGAAAAACATTCGGATAGAAATCCAGTATGTTGATACGGAAAAAGCACTTAATATATGGCGTTTTCTCGATTCTAACGGCTATTATTAGTGGGGAAGTATTCTCTAAATATTATCTAGGATTGGGTACGCCACCTCTTATAATTCGGCATCCAAAAATTGAATATATGTATAAACCTAATCAGGATGTTTTCAGATTTGGGAACAGGTTTGTAGTTAATCAGTATGGAATGCGAACTATGCAATTCGAGAGAAATAAGGGGCATGGTGAATTTAGAGTTATGGTATTTGGTGACTCCGTCATAAACGGAGGAGCTCTCACAGATCACAAAGATCTTGCAACAACTACATTAAAAGAAAGTGTGAATAATAAAAATGTTGTTGTAGGAAATATATCAGCAGGTAGTTGGGGGCCAGGTAATTGGCTGGCATATGCTGAGGAATATGGATTCTTTGGCGCGGATGTCATTATTTTGGTGATTTCAAGCCATGATTATTCCGATAATCCAACATTCCAACCTTTAAATGAAAATACTCATCCAACAGAAAAGCCAGTTTCTGCACTTGTCGAAGGAATAGTGCGATATCTTCCGAGATATATTCATTTAAGTGTAGGCAAACAGAATGAAATAGAAGCTGATAAATTTTCAGTCGAAGTTAGTATAAAAGAAGTTGAAAGGGGGATTGGTGATTTACGGAAATTTCTGCAACTGGCAAAAAGTAGTTCAGAAAAAGTATTGGTTTTTCAGAATTGGGAGAAATCCGAAATTGTGAGTGGAGTCGCTAACACAGGGAATAAACGCATAAATATTATTTGCAATCAATTGGAAGTTCCTTGTATCTCTCTATATCCGTATTTTAAGAATTCAATTGAAAGTGGTGATGACCCATACCGTGACAACATTCATCCGAATCAGATAGGTCAGAAAATAATTTCAAATGCAATGTTTGAGAATATACGAGAGCCTGCCAACGTTTTCAGTGGACAACCATAAGAAGAATCCGCACGCCAACACATTTTGTAATTCTAGTGTCATATAAAATTGTAATCATTTCATTTTTGTTGAAATAGGTATGTCATTGTGATTCGCTCACTGCGCAGATTGATATATGTCCTGAATCCGTCGTCTGGAAGCAACCCCCTGTCGTCTTTGGAGCGCTGGCGATCCTGCTGTTTCAGGATGGACTCTCCTTCATGGTTCAGGCATGGAATGGGCAGGAGGAGTACAGCTACGGTTAGCTGATTCCGTTTATCTCCCTGTTTCTGATCTGGCAGAAGAAAGATGTCCTGCAAACGATTCCGTTATCCGGGGCGTGGGCGGGGAGTGTTCGAACAGAGTCTCACCCATGGTTGCGCTTTTGATGCCGGGCGCCAGCTGTTGCAACCAAAAACAAGCAGAGTCTTTGGATGAGGCATGTTACATGCGCCGGATCGCGCATGGTTATATGCGTTCTCGGAGAGAGACATTTAACGTTGATATGGAGGTAATTCATGTTGCACAACCAAGTTGAAAAGTACGGCTGGGAGTCGGGACATACGGCCCCTTCAAACTCCTATCTCGAACCGGTGATACTCAACACCTGCCGCCGTCTCGGAGTGAAGAGTGTTCTTGATCTTGGCTGTGGCAAGGGGGACATTTCCTGCACTCTGGCTGCCTCCGGGTTCGATGTCATGGGGTGTGATGCCGATGCCGAGGGGGTGCGTATTGCCACTCAGAGAGGTTCTCAAGCCACGTTTCGCCACGTCGGTGTTTACGATGAGCCTGCCGCGCTTGGCCGCACCGGCTTTGATGCCGTGTTCTCCACGGAGGTTATTGAGCACCTCTTCACGCCGCGCGCCTTACCACGCTTTGCCAACAAGGTTTTGAGGGAGGATGGCTGGCTCATCATCACTACCCCCTATCATGGATATCTTAAAAATCTGGCCCTTGCTATTACCGGCCATTGGGATAGCCACCTGACGCCATTGTGGGATGGGGGGCATATCAAGTTCTTTTCACGCCAAACACTGACGAAGCTGTTGCAGGAAGAGGGGTTCGAAGTGAAGGAGTTCAGTGGGGTTGGGCGTGTACCGTACTTGTGGAAGAGCATGGTGCTGGTGGCAAAAAAGAGTGGGGCGGTTTCGTCCGAACATATAAATGAACGATGACACCCTGCCGTGTTCTTTGGGACCTGTTCTTTGGGATCGGCATCAGCCGCGATGGTGGCTGTTTCACGGCTCACGTTTTGCTACCAGCGTGGTTTTGACCTCCTGCCTGTAATGCCTGTGTCATAAATAACTGTAATTATTCTCCCCACTTTTTGAATCGCCCCATGGCATCTTTAGTTCCGGTTTTTCCGGGCGAGTGCGTCATCTTCGGGGCCCTGCTTAGGTCTAATTCATGTCGGCGTTAACCAATGAGTATGTTGTCTGGAAAGAACCGCCTGTCGTCTTTGGAGCGCTGGCGATTGCGGTTGTGCTGGCGATCCTGCTGTTTCAGGATGGACTCTCCTTCATGGTTCAGGCATGGAATGAGCAGGAGGAGTATAGCTACGGTTATCTGATTCCGTTTATCTCCCTGTTTCTGATCTGGCAGAAGAAAGATGTCCTGCAAACGATTTCGTTCTCCGGGGCGTGGGCGGGGAGTGCGCTGACATTGGCCGGTGTGCTGTTCTTTCTGCTGGGGCAGTTTGGCGCTGCCTATTCCATTATTCAATACTCATTTGTCGTGGTGCTGTTTGGTCTGGCGCTGGCGTTTACGGGTTGGCGTGGCTTTAAGGTGATATTTGTTCCGCTGCTGTTTCTTGCATTCATGGTGCCATTGCCGGGATTCATTAATCAGGGGCTCTCCAATACGTTGCAACTGATTTCGTCGCAGCTGGGTGTGGCGGTGGTGCGCTTCTGTGGCATCACTGTCTATCTCGAAGGCAATGTTATCGATCTTGGCACCTACAAGCTGGAGGTGGCCGAGGCGTGTGATGGTCTACGCTATCTCTTTCCGCTGATGACCTTTGGCTTGATTGCCGCCTATTTCTTCAAGGTGGCCTTGTGGAAACGGGGGCTGCTGTTTCTCTCCACCATTCCCATCACCATTATCATCAACAGTGTCCGTATCGGTCTGATCGGCGTGACGGTGGAGTATTGGGGACCGTCGATGGCGGAGGGGCTTCTCCACGATTTTGAGGGCTGGGTGATGTTCATGGTCTGCACTGGCGTGCTGGCGCTGGAGATGTGGCTGTTGACGCGCATCGGCAGGGACCCGCGACCACTGCGAGAAGTGTTCGGCCTGACCTTTCCGCGACCAGCGCCGTCCCATGCGGATGTCAGATACCGCTCCATCCCCATGCCGTTTTATGTTGCAGTCGCATTGATACTGGTGGTGATGACGGTGTCGTATGCACTGCCTGAGCGGCAGGAGTTAATCCCGGAACGTCAGCACTTCTCATCCTTCCCGATGACGTTTGATGAGTGGGATGGCAAGTCGCAGCGTCTCGATGCGGTCTATGTCGATGCGCTGAATTTCGATGATTACCTGATGGCGGATTATCGCAGTGGCCAAGGCAGTGAGCCGGGCCGCAAGATCAATCTTTATGTCGGTTATTACGCCACTCAGCGTGCCGACAAAGTTCCCCATTCACCACGTGCTTGTCTTCCCGGTGGTGGCTGGAAGATCAGCGACATTGGTGAATATGGATTGCCAGGCGTGGTGAATTCAGGTCAGCCGATGGTGGTCAATCGTGTCTTGATCGAGAAGGGTAATGAGAAGCTGCTGGTCTATTACTGGTTCCAGCAGCGTGGCCGCATCATTACCAATGAGTATGCGGTGAAGGGTTATCTGCTGTGGGATGCGATAAACCGTGGCCGCTCTGATGGTGCGCTAGTGCGCCTGACGGTGCCGCTGTTGCCGGGGCAGGAGATCGGTGATGCAGATGCATCACTCACCCGCTTTGCTGCGGCCATGTTGCCAGAATTGTCACGATACGTTCCTAATTAACAGGGCCTGGTAAATGGTACTGCTGCTAAGTTTTGTGATCGCTATGCTTGTGACCATGGCGCTGATCCCGCCTCTGATGCGTGGCGCGCAGCGTTTTCAGTTTGTCGATATCCCTGATGGCCGCAAGCATCACGTCGGCGCCATTCCCCGCATTGGTGGTATCGCCATGGCTGCTGGTGCGGTGCTGCCGATGGTTGTCTGGCTGCCGCTGGATCGTGAGGTGGCGGGTGTGCTGCTGGGGTTGGCCGTGATCTTGTTCTTTGGTGTCTGGGATGATCGTGCCGATCTCGATTACCGGCTCAAATTTCTAGGGCAGGGGATGGCGATTGCCGCCATCATTTTCTATGGCGATGTTCACATCACCAGTATCCCGTTTCTGAATTTGGAGGAGCTGCCATCCTGGGTAAGCGTGGTGCTGACGATGTTTGTGCTGCTGGCGGTCACCAACGCCATCAATCTTAGTGATGGCCTTGATGGCCTGGCAGCAGGGACAACACTTCTGAGTCTCGGGCTGATCGTCTTTCTCGCCTATGGCGTGCAGCTCGATGCCGTGAGTCTGATCGGGCTGGCGGTGATGGGGAGTATCCTCGGTTTTTTGCGTTTCAACACCCATCCGGCGCGCATCTTCATGGGCGATGGAGGTAGCCAGTTTCTTGGATTGACCGTGGGTGTGCTGGCACTGATGTTGACCCAGGGGCCCCGCGCCGATTTCAGCCCCATGCTGCCGTTTCTGCTGCTGGGGTTGCCGCTGCTGGATACGGCCATGGTGATGGTGAAACGTATTTTTGCAGGGCGCTCGCCCTTCAGCCCCGACCGCAACCATATCCATCACAGCCTGCTGGCGCTGGGGTTTAACCATTACGAAGTGGTTTTTGTCATCTATCTGTTGCAGGCACTCCTGACGGTGGCGGCCTACTTTCTGCGTTACGCCAGTAATGCAACCATCCTGATGGTCTTTGCTCTTTTTTGTGGCGCCGTCATCACCCTGTTGTCACTGGCGCAACGTGGCAACTGGCATCTGCCGCATATCTCGCAGCAGCGGTTGGAGCAGATCAGGCAGGTTGGACGCGATGGACTGCTGGCGCGTGTTGCGCACGGTTATGTCATGGTGGCGCTGTCACTTTTCATGGTTGCCGCTGCGCTGCTGGCCTCCGGCATGTCGATGGATATCGCACTGCTGAGTCTGGCGCTGCTGTTGCTGTTGCTCTATGAATGGTGGCGCAACCGTCAGTCCCGCAGTTCCCCGCCGCGTATTTCATGGCTGGAGCGTGGCGTCATCTACATTGTGGTGGCGGTGCTGCTCTATCTGGCCGGT
>JAYWDX010000051.1:0-9081 GCA_043779675.1 Tenderia sp. (SeqCode) | reverse complement strand
GGTCTATCGTCAGGCGGCGGTCATGAGCAATATCCGTATCACCGGCGTCGATTGCCACATCGGTTCTCAGCTGACGCAGGTGGCGCCGTTTGTGGATGCCCTTGACCGGGTGCTGTTGCTGATCGAAGAGCTGCGCCTTGACGGTATCCACATCGACCACCTCGATATCGGTGGCGGCCTGGGGATTCGTTACAAAAGTGAAACGCCGCCGCAACCGGCGGAGTATGCCGCCGCCATTAAGCAGCGTCTTCATGACTCGGCGCTAGAGCTGCTGGTGGAGCCGGGCCGCGCCATTGTAGGCAATGCCGGCATTCTGGTGACGCAGGTCGAGTACCTCAAGAGCAGCGGCGACAAACATTTTGCCATTGTTGACGCCGCCATGAACGATCTGCTGCGCCCTGCGCTCTACTCGGCGTGGATGGATATTGTGGCGGTCAATCCCCGCGCCGATGTGGCCGCGCAGGAGTACGACATTGTCGGCCCTGTCTGCGAGACGGGTGACTTCCTTGGCAAGGAGCGACGGTTGGCGATTGTCGCAGGTGACCTGCTGGCGGTGCGTGGCGCGGGTGCCTATGGCTTTTCGATGAGCTCTAACTACAACTCACGTCCACGCCTGGCCGAGGTGATGGTCGATGGTGATCAAGCCCATCTCATCCGTCGCCGCGAGACGATTGAGGAACTCTTTGCCCACGAGGCGTTACTACCCTGATACGTTGCTAGTTTGAAGTGATCTTGATCTGGCGTTACCGCAACGACAGCGGTTGCGGCGCGCTCTTCCAGGCGCTGCCATCACCAAATTGATACGGAGACCTTTCGCCCCAGCAGTAGGTGTAGCGGTTGAGGGTGTTGGGCTCTTCCCTGATGGCGCAGCCGTGCCGTTGCCCGAGTGCCAGCTGTTGCCATTCAGGACTGCTCTGAATCTTATACGGCACGAACATGCTGCTGGCGGGAACTGCGCTGGTGAGCTGTTTGTAGAGATTATCCCCCCAGCACCAGAGGGTGCGATCATCACGTATGCCGCAGGTGAAGTTGCTGCCCAGGTCCACATCAAGCCAGCGGCCGTTCAGCACCTCCTGTTGGGGGGTGATGACGGTGGCTGGATAGAAAGCGGGCACTGTAATTGTTTTGGAGGGATCTGCCGGGTCGGGCATGGTGGTCGCCTGCGGGGCGCCGGTCTGCCCCCGGCTGTTGTCGCCCCAGCACCAGAGGCTGTTGTCGTTCTGCAATCCACAGGTATGGCGTTCGCCCGCCTTGAGGCTGACCCAGCTGGCGGCGCTGCCGATCTGAGTCGGTATCGCCAAGTCGCTGCTGAGGCCATTACCCAGTTGTGATTTGTTGTTACTGCCCCAGCAGTGAAGAGCGCCGTTGGATTTGATGGCGCAGACGTGGCCGCCGCCACTCTCCGCGCCTCCCACCGTGACGGTCAGCCAGCTGCCGCTGATCTTGGTTGGGAGAAAGGGTGGATCGGTCGGCAGGCCGACGCTGCCGTTGCCGATCTGGCCGCTGCTGTTGTCGCCCCAGCACCAGAGCTCATTGCCAGCCTTGATGCCACAGCTGTTATTCGCGCCAGTCGCCACCATCACCCAATCATCTGCACCGACTACGACTTGCGAGCGGGTATTGGGCCACCAGTGCTGGGGCGCGTTGCTGAGCGTGGCGTTGTCGCCCAGCTGGCCCCGGTTGTTATTACCCCAGCAGAAGAGTGGATGGTTGGCGTCGTTGATGGCAATGGCGCAGCTGTGGTTGGCGCCCGTGCTGAGACTTTCCCAATCAGCGATGATGGCACCACTCTTGTTGGCGCGGAGCTGGATCAGGGTGGCTTGACTGCTGGTGGAGCCGGTACCGACCTGGCCATAACTGTTTAAACCACCGCACCAGAGTGTGTAAGGGGCGCTGCTGCCTTTCAGGCCGCAGCTGTGGCTGTAGCCGCTGGCGATGTTTTTCCAGTTGATAGAGGTATCGAAGAGACGTGCACGTTCAATGTCAGTGGAAAAGCCGTTACCAATTTGGCCATAGTTGTTATATCCCCAGCAGTGGCTGATATCCTCTGCGTTGATGGCGCAGGTATGAGACTCGCCAGCCGTGACCTTGGACCAGCCGGTGGCATGGCTGATCTTGACTGGGCGTGACTGATGGGCGGTAGAGCCGATGCCGAGTTGGCCGGTCTCGTTGTTGCCCCAGCACCAGAGTGATTTATCGGTGAGGGCGATGGCGCAGGTGTATTGGTGGCCAGTGGTGACGGCTGACCAGGTGGTATTGCCAGTCGTTGTGACTTGGAACGGGGTGGGTTGGTTGATGATGGTGCCATTGCCGATCTGGCCGTAACTGTTGTCGCCCCAACACCAGAGAGTGTTGTCGGTTTTGATGGCGCAGCCATGGGCTTGACCGGTGGCAATGGCCTTCCAGCCGCTACTGATTAACAGCGGTGTAGTGACCTTGGTGGTGGCGCCATTGCCAAATTGTGACTTGTCGTTTCTGCCCCAGCACCAGAGGCTCCGGTCCTCCTTGAGTGCACAGGTAAATTGATCGCTGGCACTGATGCTGCTCCAGTCGTAGTTGCTATCGACCAGCGACGGCCTGGTCTGCTTGGCGGAGTTATGGCCGAGCTGGTCGTTGCTATTGTCGCCCCAGCACCAGAGGCTCTTGTCGAGACGGATGGCGCAGCTGTGGTTGTTGCCGCTGCTTACCGTGTCCCAGTCGTCGTCCTGGAGCGTCACCGGTCCATAGTAATTTGCTGCTGTGGTTCCAAACCCGACGGCACCCGCTCTGTTGTCACCCCAGCAGAGTAGCTGATGCAGATTGAGAGTATTAGCGCTATCGCCGGGGTCAGTCACCTTGGAGAGGGCGACGCCACAGGCGTGGCTGTAGCCGCCGGAAATATTCTGCCACAGCAGGTCCCTACCGATGGCGGTTGGTGCGCTGGCCGTCTCGCTGTTGTCGAAACCGGCCTGGCCCTGACTGTTACTGCCCCAACACCAGAGCGAGTCGTCGCTATTTTTGATGATGCAGCTATGGTTGCGACCCGTATTGATGGTCTTAAATCCAGTGAGTGGCAACGCTTTGGGTGTGGTTACGGCTGGCGGGGTCGGGGCTGCCTTCACAGGCGGCTCGATAGTGGAGGGTTGGTCCGGGTTATTGGTGCTGGCGTTGATGCAGCCACCCAGCGCCATGGCTAGCAGTAGCAGTGTGAAGTTGATGAGTGTGCGCAAATGCATCTTCTGGTTTTACCGCTGTTATTACGCCTGGTGGGCGTCGCGATCGATCCTTTCTGGTTGTCCGTCTTGCGACTGTGCAAAGGCGAAGCCATTCTGACGCCACGCCTCAAACAGGGCGATTGCCACGGTGTTGGACAAGTTTAAGCTGCGACTGTTCTCCCGCATAGGGATTCTTAATATATCGTCTGATCGTAGCTGATCTAAAATTACGCCGGGCAGGCCGCGGCTCTCGGGGCCAAACAACAGCGCGTCGCCAGGCTGGTAACTGCAATCACTGTAACTGCGCTGTCCCTTGGTTGAGAAGGCCAGTAGCCGCCTGGGCTGACATTGCACCATAAATTGTTCGATTGAAGCGTGTTCTTGAACGCTGGCAAACTCGTGGTAGTCGAGGCCCGCCCGTCGTAGCCGTTTGTCGTCCAGCTCAAAACCGAGCGGCTGGATGAGATGGAGCCAGGCGCCACTGTTGGCACAGAGGCGGATGATGTTGCCGGTATTGGGCGGTATTTCGGGTTGGAAGAGGACGACATGAAACATGGGCTGGAAGCATACACACCGCAGCCCCGCTTTCCAAGCGGGGATTGAGCGGGTAGCTATTAATGCATGTTTTACGAGGGGGCGTTAGACCTCGTTCTCCAGCCCCAGCTCCTGAATTTTACGGGTCAGGGTATTGCGGCCCCAGCCCAGCAGCTTTGCGGCGTCCTGGCGGCGACCGCCGGAGTGGTTGAGCGCGGCTTTGATCATGACGTTTTCAAAGCTGGGCAGGGCGCTGTCGAGCAGGTTGTCGGCGCCGCCTGCGAGCTGCTGTTCGGCCCACCGTTTCAGTGCCGCCTCCCAGTCGCCGGTGACACCCGCTTGGTTTTGGTTGGGTTTGAGTTCTGGCGGGATGTCCTCCATATGTACTTCCCGACCGGAGGCCATGACGGTGAGCCAACGGCAGATGTTCTCCAGTTGGCGCACGTTGCCGGGCCACTCCAGGGTGCAGAGATAGTTTTCGACATCGCTGCGTAGCTGTTTGGTCTCGACGCTGAGTTCACTGGCGGCGCTGGCGAGAAAGTATTTGAGCAGTAGCGGAATGTCTTCACGCCGTTGGCGTAGCGCCGGGATGTGGATGCGGATGACGTTGAGGCGGTGGAACAGATCTTCGCGGAATAGCCCCTGGCGAACGCGCTCTTCGAGATCCTGATGGGTGGCGGCGATGATACGCACATCGACCTTGACGGGGGTGTGGCCGCCGACACGGTAGAACTCGCCATCGGCCAAGACCCGTAGCAGGCGGGTCTGTAGCTCGGCGGGCATGTCGCCAATCTCGTCGAGGAACAATGTTCCGTCATCGGCCTGCTCAAAGCGGCCGCGACGGCTGCTCTGGGCGCCGGTGAAGGCGCCGCGTTCGTGGCCGAAGAGTTCGGATTCGAGCAGGTCACGCGGGATCGCCGCAGTGTTGAGGGCGATGAAGGGTTTGTCGGCCCTCGGACTGTGGCGGTGCAGGGCGTGGGCCACTAGCTCCTTGCCGGTGCCTGATTCGCCGTTGATAAGCACAGTGATGTTGGAGCGTGACAGGCGGCCGATGGCGCGGAACACCTCCTGCATTGCTGGAGCCTCACCGATGATCTCGGGTGAATCCTCAAGCTGCGGTGCCTTTTGATTGCTGAGCTGCTGGTTGCGGTGATCGATGGCGCGCCTGACGATGGCGACGGCCTCATCGACGTCAAACGGTTTTGGCATGTACTCGAAGGCGCCGCCTTGGTAGGCGGAGACGGCGCTGTCGAGGTCCGAGTGGGCGGTCATGATGATCACCGGCAGTTCGGGGTGGCTGGTGTGGATCAGGCCGAGCAGCTCCAGGCCATCGGTGCCGGGCATGCGGATGTCGGTGATAAGCGCATCGGGCTGCTGCTGCTGCAGGAGTTCGAGGATGCGCGAGCCGCTCTCGAAGCTGGTGACCTCCATGCCGGCCTTTTGCAGCGCCTTCTCCAGCACCCAGCGAATGGAACGGTCATCATCGATCACCCAGACATGGGTAGGTTTGCTCATGGATATGTCTCCAGCGGAATCAGAATGGTGAAGATGGTCTCACCGGGGCGGCTGCTGCACTCAATCAGGCCATCGTGCTGATGGATCAGGGCTTGGGCGATGGGTAGCCCCAGGCCGGTGCCGTCGGCGCGGCCGGTGACCATGGGGTAGAAAATCTTGTCGATCATGTCGGCGGTGATGCCGTTGCCGTTGTCGATCACCTCGATACTGGCGACCAGTTTGTGGCGGGTATGGCCGATGGTGATCTGGCGCTGACAGCGGGTCCGCAGGGTAATCTTGCCGCTGTCGCCCAGCGCCTGAACGGCGTTGCGCACCAGATTGAGCAGCGCCTGAATGATCAGGTCAGGATCGGCAAACAGATCTGGCACGCTGGGATCATAGTCGCGCAACAGCTGCACACCCGGTGGGCAGTCGTTTTTCACTAGCTGGCGTACATGTTCGAGCTGTTCGTGGATATTGATATGGCGCTTTTGCGGCAGGGTGTTGGGGCCGAGCATCCTGTTCATCAGGTTCTGGAGGCGGTCGGCCTCTTGAATGATGATGCCGGTGTACTCCTTCAGCTCGTCGCTATCGAGTTCGGCTTGGAGCAGTTGGGCGGCGCCACGCAGCCCGCCCAATGGATTTTTGATCTCATGAGCCAGGCCGCGAATGACATCGCGGGTGGCGCTGTGTTGTGCCAGCAGGTGTTCTTCGCGGGCGATGCGCAGCTGGCGGTCGACCTGGTTGAGTTCGATCAGGATTGCGCCACCAAATTGGGCGTCCTGAAGCGGTGTAACGGTGCAGTCGGCAGTGATCTGGCGCTCATGGTGCAGGTGAAATACCAACTCCCGCTCGGTAAACGGGTGGTTGCTGGTGAGTGCCTGCATAACGTGGGCGCTGAAATTGTTGCTGTCATTAAACAGGGTGTGTAGCGGGATGCCCTGGGCGCGGCGGTGGCTGATGGCAAACAGCATCTCTCCCGCCGGATTGATCCAGGTAAGGCGCAGCCCCTGATCAAGCACCAGGATCGCCTCGTTGATGTTTTCCAGTATGCGCCTGAAGAGTGCGTTTTGATTGTCTGGTTTGGTCATGATGTACCTGCTGTAGCAAACTCTGAGCCAGTTTGGCGCACATGCATTTTGAAGCATATAAAGCCTTAAAAAACAGTTGGATAGTTACTTTTTACAATGTTATGACAATGAACGGCAGGTGGTGCCGCCCCTGTTTCATGCAGCGATTATAGGTGTTTGCACCTAAATAGTGCGAGCAGGTTTAGGGTAATAAAAAAGCCCCCGCAAGCGGAGGCTTTTTACCAACAGCATTTACTTCAGCGTGGTTTACAGGCTGTAGTACATGTCGAACTCAACTGGGTGAGTGGTCATGCGGATGCGCTGTACGTCCTGCATCTTCAGGTCGATGTAGGCGTTGATCATGTCGTCGGTGAAGACGCCGCCACGGGTCAGGAACTCACGATCCTGGTCCAGGGCATCCAGGGCCTGATCCAGTGAGTGACAGACGTGCGGTATGTTCTTTAGCTCTTCTGGTGGCAGGTCATAGAGGTTTTTATCCATGGCATCGCCGGGGTGAATCTTGTTCTGGATACCGTCCAGGCCGGCCATTAACATGGCGGAGAAGGCCAGGTAGGAGTTGGCCATTGGATCAGGGAAGCGCACTTCGATACGACGGCCCCTGGGGTTGGCAACAAAGGGGATGCGGATTGAGGCAGAACGGTTGCGGGCGGAGTAGGCCAGCAGTACCGGGGCTTCGTAGTGTGGCACCAGGCGTTTGTAGCTGTTGGTGGTTGGGTTGGTGATGGCGTTCAGCGCCTTGGCGTGTTTGATGATGCCGCCGATGTAGTAGAGCGCCATTTCTGAGAGGCCGCCGTAGAGGTTGCCGCTGAAGAGGTTGACACCATCTTTGGCCAATGACTGGTGTACATGCATACCGGAGCCGTTGTCGCCAACCATGGGCTTGGGCATAAAGGTCGCAGTCTTGCCGTAGGCGTGGGCGACATTGTGAATGACAAATTTCATGATCTGGGTCTTGTCGGCGCGGTCTACCAGGGTGCTGTAACGGGTGCCGATTTCGCACTGTCCGGCAGTGGCCACTTCGTGGTGATGAACTTCAACCTCAACACCCATCTCTTCCATCGCCAGACACATGGCAGCACGGATATCGTGCAGGCTGTCGACCGGTGGGACTGGGAAGTAACCGCCCTTGGTATTGGGACGGTGGCCCATGTTGCCGCCTGGGTAGACCTTCTCGGAGTTCCAATCGGCCTCTTCAGAGTCGATCTTGACGAAACAACCACTCATGTCGGCGCCCCAGCGGACGTCGTCGAAGATGAAAAATTCTGGCTCAGGACCGAAGAAGGCGGTGTCGGCGATACCGGTGGACTTCAGGTACTCCTCGGCGCGCTTGGCAACGGAGCGTGGGTCACGCTCGTAACCGGTCATGGTGTGAGGTTCGAGGATGTCGCAGCGCAGAATCAGCTGGGTTTCGTCGGCAAACGGGTCCAGAACGGCGGTGCTGGCGTCAGGCAGCAGCACCATGTCGGAGGCTTCGATACCCTTCCAACCAGCGATGGAGGAGCCGTCGAACATGCGGCCATCTCTGAAGTCATCGGCGACGAGGGTCCTGGCAGGTATAGAGAGATGTTGCTCTTTGCCATGGGTGTCGGTGAAACGGAAGTCGACGAATTTAACGTCGTTCTCTTTGATCATATTAAGCACAGCGGCTGACATTGTTTTTCTCCCTGCGAAAGGCTCGTGGATATTATGTTGCTAAGGTTAAAGCTGACCGGCACCAGATGGTGCCGACCTCTATCTTAAATCCATGGTTTAGGCACGAAATATGCCACCTGATGTTGGGTGGGAAAAGTCGAGCAGTAACAATGGGCTAATATTGTTTTGCAAAATCCATTTTTGACCCAAAATGGTGCGTATGTTTATTTATCGCATCATAACGGTGCGCCGTAGCTATTTGTTCCCGATTCTAAGAGTGACAACAATGACGTTGTCACGAGTCTCGGTACTGATCACGCTGTGGCCATTGATGCGGCACCAAGCGGGAATGTCGCTGGTGACACCTGGGTCGGTGCACAGTACCTCCAGAATATCACCTGCCGCAAGTTTTTTTGCATGGTTTTGGGTGCGGATTACCGGGATGGGGCAGAGCTGGCCACGGACATCAAGGGTATGCAGGGTTTCACTCATAGGTACCACTCCTTTGGCATCTCTGCGGCGGTAAACGGTTTGACGATATGTTCCTGGCGTTCGCCATTCAGCGGCACATAGGTGATGGTCACCTGCTCGGCATCACGTCCCTGGCCAAAGCGGGCGACGACGCGGGCGGCTAGTTCGATATCTGCTGGATTCTTGAGTTCGCCATCCATCAATACCAGCGGGCCGGCATGGCTGCTGGTGAAAAAGTAGTCAAAACGGTTGCGATACCCCTCCATGAAGCGATTCTCCCCCTCTTCACGACCGACAATCAGTTTGTAATGTGGTGACGGCCGAATATGACGCCCGACCTTTAGCAACATGATGTCGTCGAATTCATACTCCTTGTGGCCCTGTACCTGCCACAAATCGACCAGTTTTCTGGAGTAGCTCTCGTCGGTGAGGAAGCAGCAACCGCCAGCCGGTTGGGCAAAATCAGTGAAGCCATACTCCTCGGCCAGGGCGATCTGCGGTTTGCGCGAACGGCCATTGAAGCCGAGCATCTTTTCACGATCGATCCAGCCAGCCTGCTCTGGCAGTGTTGGGGCCAGATTCTGGGCGCAGAGTGGGCGTACCAACAGCCCGCCAGCGCCAGACTCCTTGACCACTATCTGCATGGTGTCTTTACGCTGCGACAT
>JAYWDX010000050.1:0-1812 GCA_043779675.1 Tenderia sp. (SeqCode) | reverse complement strand
AGTCCAAACTGGTAGATAAAAGAGAGTTGGTCCTGAGTGCCAGGCGGCAGTGGTACGGTTGTGGACTCTGAGACACGGCCATAGGTCAGCGTTTTATTGAGGTAATCAAACTCAGCACGAAAGGTTCTGTCAACCTTCTGGCCACGCTGTTCCCAGTAACTCTCCGGCTCCAAACCGTTGGCGGTGATCCGCCCCTGGCTGGTCTGAACAATCATCTCACTGGTGAGAAAACGGGCCATGCCAGCCGCCTCCGCCACACTGGTGATCACGTAGTGACCATTCTTGATATCCCAGGTGTGGACGATCTTGCCGATTTTTATACCGTTTTTACCCTTATATAAGGAGTAATTGACGATGAGCTTGAGTGGTGGCTGCGGCTCGGGCTCCGTCTCTGGCGCTGGTTGCGGCGCGGCATCGGTTTTAGTCTCGGCAATAGGCACCGACTCGGTAGCTGCGGGCGTTGCCTCGTCTAACGGCTCTGGCGGCTCTGGCGCATCTGGAATCACAGGCTTTGGAACATCTGGCGCAGCCAGGGCCGGACCCACCGTTTTAACGGGCTGTTTTGGCTTGGCTTTGGGCGCTGGCGGCACGGCTGCCGCCGGCGCTGGCACCGCAATCCGCACCTTGAGTATCGTCACCAGATCAGCATCGATACCGTTTGGTTGTTTGGCGGGAAAGAGGACAAGATGAATCTGCGGCACAAAAAATAGCCCCGCATGGAGCAGCAGCGACACTAGCAGTGCTCCGAGTATGATCCAGCCACTGCGGGAGCGCGGACGGGTAGTGGCAATGTCCATATTCAGAACTGCATACTCTTTGACTCTTAAAATACTGATTCAACAAGCTGTGCCGCAATGGCGCCAACGCCATCACTTGACCACTAAACTTGGCAGGCCCCAACATTACTTGACCACAACCGTTATGAACAGCCCCAAAACCAGCGCCCTGCCCTGTACAATTGGCATTTCTGTTTACCACGTCGGCTTACCTCATTCATGGACATCCTTTTAAAACTCAGCTGGTTCTTCCGTCTTGAGTGGCGCCGTTACACCATCTCCTTTGTGGCGCTGCTGGCCATCGCCGGGTTGATCATGGTGCCCCCCTGGATTACCGGGCGCATTGTTGATGCGGTAGCCACACAGAGCCTCACCCTCAACCGCCTGCTCAGCGATATCGCCCTGCTGCTGGGTGTGGGGGCATTGATCTATCTGCTGCGTATTATCTGGCGCCGCCAGCTCTACAGCGCCTCGTACCAGCTGGCGGCGCTGCTGCGCAGCCGCATCTATGACCACCTGACGCTGATGGCCCCGGCCTTTTTCCAGCGTCACAACACCGGCGACCTGATGGCGCGCGCCACCAACGATGTCACCGCTGTGGAAATGACGGCGGGTGAGGCCGTACTGGCGCTGGTCGATGGAGTCATCACCGGTCTGGTGGTACTGGCGGTGATGATGGTGATGGTGAACTGGAAGCTGACGCTGCTGGCACTGCTACCGTGGCCGATCATGGGCTACTTCATGTGGCACCTTGGCAACCAGATGCACGACACCTTTACCGAAGCGCAGCGCCAGTTCAGTCTGCTCAACGATAAAACCCAGGAGAGCATCTCCGGCATCCGCCTGATCAAGGCCTTTGGCCAGCAGCCACAGACACTGGCGAGCTACAGCGCGGTCACCGCCGAGGTGAGCCGTGCCAATCTGGCGGTGGCCAAGGTCGAGGCCAAATATGACCCGATCATCTTTGTCACCGTCGGCACCTCCTTCATGCTCGCCGTCGGTGGTGGCGCCTGGTGGATTCATCAGGGCGCGCTGA
>JAYWDX010000049.1:0-35512 GCA_043779675.1 Tenderia sp. (SeqCode) | reverse complement strand
GGTTCGTCGGCCAGCACCAGCTGTGGTTTCATGATCATGGCGCGGGCGATGGCAACACGCTGGCGCTGGCCGCCGGAGAGCTGCTCGGGGCGGTGGTGGCCGCGGTCGCTGAGTCCGAGTGCTTGCAGCGCCTGCGTCACTTTTTCTTGTCGCTCTGCCGGTGCGACCCCTGACAAGGTCAGCGGCAGGGCGATGTTTTCCGCCGCCGAGAGGCGCGGGACCAGGTGGAAGGATTGAAAGACAAAGCCGATATGTTCGCGCCGCAGTCGTGCCTGTTCACGCTCTTTTAGGCTGCTGATGGCGCTGTTGTTGAGCAGATACTCGCCGCTGTCGGGGCGGTCGAGCAGGCCGAGCATGTTGAGCAGTGTCGATTTGCCCGAGCCGGACGGTCCCATGATGGAGAGGTATTCGCCCGCGTCGATGGTGAGATTGATGTCGCGCAGGGCGTGAACGGTGGCGTCACCGATCTTGAAATTACGGCACAGGTTGCGCAGTTCGATCATTGCGGGGTGTTGTCCAAGGTAACAGTGGCGCCCTCGACAACACCGGCGCGGTCGAGGGAGGTGATGACCTGCTCGCCTGCGGCAAGGCCAGAGAGCACCTCGGTGTAGTCCCAGTTTTTGATGCCGGTCTGGATCTCGCGTTTCACCACGCTGCCGTCGGAGTAGAGCAGTACCGCTGGCCCCTCCATTACTGCGGCGGTGGGGATACGCAGCACCTGGAGGCGACTCTGAAGGATGATCTCGGCGTCGGCGCTGTAACCCGCCAACAGCCCCTCGGGCAGCTGTACAAACTCCACTTCGATATCGACAGTGCGGGCCTGTTTCTCCCGGTCCAGCACATAGTCGGCGATGCGCCGCACCCGGCCTTCGAAACGCTGCTGTTTGAAGGCGTCAAGGGTGATGCGGGCGGGCATCCCTTGTTTGATGGCGGTGGCGTCCACCTCGTCGATCGGGGCGGCGATGTAGAAACAGTGGTTGTCGACCAGATCGATGGCGGGCAGGGTGACGATGCCGGGCGGCGAGGGGGTGACGTATTCGTTTAGCTCACCGTTGATCTCCGCCACCACCCCGTCAAAGGGGGCGATCAGCAGGGTGCGGGCGAGGTTGGCCTCGGCCACCCCCATGCTCGCCTTGGCCACCTGGGTATTGGCCTGGGCGGCGCCACATTCGGCCTTGGCGGCGCTGGCCTTGCTCTGTGCCTGATCGAGCTGCTGGGCGGTGACGGCGCCAGAGGGGTTGAGCTGAATCAGCCGTTGGGCCTCGCGCTGGGCGATATCGGACTGGATACAGGCGGCCTCGGACTGGGCGCGGGAGGCGCGAATCTGCTGTTTCGCCAACGTTACCTGGGCCTGAAGGTCATCGTTCCAGAGCGCCAGCAACAGCTCCCCGGCCTTGACCTGATCCCCCTTTTTGACCGGTAACCGGGCGATCTGGCCGCCCATGGCTGGCGAGAGCCCGGCACGGCGGCACGCCTTGATGGTACCAGCGCGGGTATTGGCGACAGTGGCCTCGACATCACCGCGCTCCACCGTATGGGCCGTGACGGCGATAGGTTTGGGGCGGGTGAACTGCCAGGCAAGTGCGGCGATGATTATCAGGATCACGGTGATAAGTGTCACGCGTTTCAGGGTTTTACTCACAGGAACCTCGTTAGAGTGCTTGATCAACGCAGATGCTCGTCTACAGTATGAAACGTAGGGGCTTAAAAATCGAATTCCAACATTAAATTTAGGTAAAATCGGCACCACGTTCGATGAACACTATAACTATAGGGAAGACAACCATGAAATGTGCGGTATATAGAAGTAACAAAAAGGATCTGACCTATCTCTATCTGCCGGAAGCGGATGATATGTCAAAGGTGCCCGAGGCGCTGCTGAAGATGATCTCTCCGGTGGAGCGGGTGCTGGATTTTGAACTGACCGTCGATCGCAAGCTGTCGCAGGAGAACGCCAGAGATGTGTTGAAACAGTTGACCGAGCAGGGCTGGTTCCTGCAGATGCCACGCGATATTAATCAGATATTCCAGTCTTGATTTTCGGGGTTTGATCCCCTGTTTTTGATCTCCGGCTGGGTGCGTCGCTGCACCTGCCATTCCCAGTGTTGCCCGTTTCCCCTCCCCTTTATCTCAACTGTCGCTGAGACGATAGATGACCGGAATCTGAAGCTCGATGTCGCCCCTCTCCAGCTACTGCGCTGAACCGCTGATATTGCCGATGCGGTTGAGGGTGACGATGGCGTTGTTGTCGAGCAGGGCGTAGCCGGAGCTTTGCGCCAGGGTGATGTGGCTGATCCGGCCATCAATTTCGATCTGCAGGTCAAGCAGCACGGTGCCTTCCCAGCTGCGGGTATTTGAAGTGGCGGTTGATGTCCTGGGTGAGGGTGGTGCGCATCATGCCGTGAAGTTCCGCGAGTGTCTGTGTTGCTTTGGCCTCGTTGCGAGGTGTGCTGGTGTCACCCGGTGCATCGGACTCTGATTTGGTTATAGCGCCTTCCGGGATTGCAGTGGTTGTGGCGGCCAACGCTGCGCTGGCGACACTGGTGCTGAGTGGTGCGATTTTGGCGCTGACAGCAACGGTTTCCTCTGTGGTCTGCACAACCTGCCGAGCGACCGGCACGGTTTGGGGGGGAGAGGCCGGCTCTGCAAGCCGCGCCGGTTTACTCGCCAGCGGCGGTGTGGCGGGCAGCAGCTGCAGTGTCAGTGTGGTGCTGGCGGGCGGGGTGACTGCCATCTCATTCCAGGCTGACAGCAGCAGCCCATGAAGGGCGATGGAGGCGAGAATCAGGCCTCCAAAACGTCTTCCTGGGCGTGGCAGCTGTGGCTGTTGGGTGAGGGGGATCATGCCGTTTATCGCCCGTTATAAAACTCGGTGCTAACGGTCAGGTAGTAGGCGCGCCCCGGCAGCGGATAGTAGCTGTAGCTGTTATTAGAGGCGTCGTAGTAGCCGCTGTCCGCTGTCTTTTTGTCGGCCAGGTTGTTGATGCTGAAGCGGGCAGTCCAGCTTTTTAGCGTGTAGCTGTAACCGAGATTGACGCGGGTGTGGCTGGGCATCTGTTTAGCGGCGTTGTCAAAATCGCTGCCAAAATAACGTCTGCCGGTATAGACCAGATCGACATTGAGCTGGCTGTGGTAGCTGAGCTCGACGCGATTGCTCAGGCTGAGTTTGTGTCTGGGAACCTCCGGGATCGTTTTACCGGCATTGCTGCCAGTGCTGAAGCTGGCAGTACGCCAGCCGTAACCGAGGGTTGTCAGCCATAGGTCGTTGACCTGATGACGCAGATTGAGGTTGAGACCACGATGGCGGGTGGGGTCGGTAAAATTGATGTTTTTGTTGTTGACGCTGTCGAAATCGATCTCCTGGTTCAAGGCCATCTCAAACAGGTTGATGTCAAAATGGTCTTTTTTACTCATCACCACACGGCTGCCCGCCTCGACGTGGTGTCCGGTCTGCGGTTTGAGCAGCGTGCTGGCACCGTCAAAGTAGCTCCACATCTCGTCCAATACCGCAAAACGGAAGCTGTCGGCCCAGCGTACATAAGCGCTTATCTCTTTATTGAACTGGTGGCTGAGGCCAATATCCCAGGCGCTGACGTTATCCCGTTGGCTGCTGTTGGTTGTGACCAGGGTGCTGAGATTGTTGTTATCGATCCCGACATCGGCCCACTGGCGGCGCAACCCAATGCTGATGTTGGAACTCCGCCACAACGTGTAGCTGTCGCTGAAATAGAGCGCGTAGCTGGTGCGGGTGGTAGCGCTGGAATTGGGGACGCCAAAATCGGCGCGGCTATCCAAGGCGCTGTAGTAGACATCAAGACCGGCGATGATTTCGTGGTCGCCGCCCGCAAGTGTCATGCGCGGCGTGGCCGACCAGCTGCTTAGGTCGGACTGAAAGAGGTTGGACTCCTGATGTTTGTGGCTGGTGGTGAGTTCGATGGCATATAGATCAGCATCGAGGTAGGCCTCCAGCGCATTGCGGTTCTGGCTGAACCGCTCATTGGTTGTGGTCGCGGCGCGAGGGTTGTTCTGATAGCTCAGTTCATCCAGTGCGCCGGGCAGTGCCTGGTCTTCATAGTTGCCGCTGAAGCGGAAGCCGTAGTTAAAGTCGTCACTGTTGCGACTCAGTTCGGCGTTAATGCTTTTTTGGTCAACGTCGCTCTGGTCGCGGTAGCCGTCGGAACGCAAGCTACTGGCACCGATGAAGATGGCGCTGTCATTGCCGATAGGCCGACCGTAGCCCAGGTCAAGCTGTTGAGTATTGAAGGAGCCGACCCCGGCGTTGAACTGGGTGCGAGGTTGTTCAAAACCGTTTTTGGTGACGATGTTGATGGCCCCCGCAGTGGCGTTGTCGCCATAGAGTACGGCGGAGCTGCCATGGATGATCTCGACGCGGGCGATGCTGTTCAGCGGGATGTTAGTGAGGTTGGCGCCGCTCGGGTCAATGTCGTTAAGGCGGCGACCATTCAGCAGGATCAGGGTGTTCTGGCTGGCGGTGGCACCAAAACCGCCCAGGTCAGCGCTTGATTTGGCACCGGTGATGCCAAACAGGTCGGTGACCTGAGCGCCACCCTGGAGCTCCAGCAGTTGGCTCAGGGTGGTGACATTGCTGGCCTTGATCTGCGCGGCGGTGATGATGGTGTTATTGACCGAGGCACTGTTGATGCTGGTCTGGAAACGGCTGGCGGTGACCAGGATCGGCGTGCTACTGACAGCCTGAAGGGGCGGCGCAAAGGTCAGGCCAATGGCGATGGCTGATATTGGCAATAGTGAACGGGGCATAGCTGGCACCTCCTTCCTCTGACTGCAGGTAGCTGCAGCGGATTGATTAAATCGGAGGGGGGCAGCGGCGCGCCGGATGGGGCTGCTCTGCCATGTCGCCCTCCGCAATATAGTCATATATATAGAGCAGGCCGGTCTCCGGACTTGTGAACAGGTTCTTACCGTGCAGTGGCCTGTTGGTCCCTCTATTTTACTTACCGTTGCGGGGGGGGCAGTGCCGGGATGGTCCCTTGCGCCCTTTTTTGGAAGGGACAGATAAAACGCACCGGCTTCCCGTTTCATTCCCGGTGGCGGCTACCACAGGAACACCTGTTTTTAAGGGGTGGCGCACTCTAAAGGCCGAGTCTCTGCCGTGTCAAGGGACTCTACACCGCTTCCGCCGGGGTTCGTGAAATTGTTTTCAATGGCCTCCAAGGTGTCGCCGCTGGTCTGGACGCTGTTGTTACTGAGGCTCTGGTAAAGGGCGTGTATTGTGGCGCAGATATCTTCAGGGGCCATCTTGATCAGCCGCCCTTCGTGCGAGGCCTCGATCAGCCCTTCGATGTCGATCTTTTTCAGAGCCATCTGTTTTAGCAGCGGTTCGTAACGCCAGAGGGCACCATTGTCACCTTCCACGGCGCTGATATGGGCGCGGATATCCTCGCGGATCGGGAATTCGCGGCGGCTGCCACTGAGCAGCAAGGCAAACATGCCGACCACCGAGGCGGGGATCATAAAAACGAAAGAGAGTTTGTTGAGCAGGATGGTGTCGATCTTGCCCTGGCTCCAGCTGTAGTAGGCCAGACCAAAACCGATCAGGTAGGCCACCCCGGCAAATAGTGCACCTGTCGCCTTGGCCGCGCCTTTGGCCGGTTTGCTGCGGCGGCTGTAGTCGAGACGATCAAGATCGAACTGCTGCTCAAAACGGCGTAGCAGAATTTTGCGGAGGTTACGTTTATTGGGTTGTTTCATGGGTTACTGTCTTCCTTTGGCGAGGCGCTATTATTCCAGATCAAGGACTTTGATGCCCAGCCAGTTTGTCCATTCGCGAAACAGTTGGCCATCAAGGGCAGCAACGGCGGAGCGCCCGGCGAGGCTGGCTTGAAAGACCGGTTCTCCTGCCAAGGTGCAGCTCTGGCCGCCACTTTCACTCAGAATCAGCTGTCCAGCGGCGTAGTCCCAGAGGCGCTGTTTGCCATGTAGATAGACATGGC
The DNA here is from genome assembly GCA_043779675.1 of Tenderia sp. (SeqCode). Lineage (GTDB taxonomy): Bacteria > Pseudomonadota > Gammaproteobacteria > Tenderiales > Tenderiaceae > JAKFXL01. The sequence goes on along the minus strand of JAYWDX010000049.1, from coordinate 29,540 downwards.
AGCGCCCGGCGGCGATCCAGCACCAGTCGAGTGCCACCGAGCCAAAACTGCGCTGTGAACTATAAGGCGCCTGCTGGATCAGGCGTGTTTGCAGCGCGCTGGGCAAACGTTTGAGGTCGACCAACGCGGTGGCCTTGGCCAGGGATGAGTGTGATTGCACTTGACCGAGCGGCTGGCCGTTGAGGCTAGCGCCCTGGCCCTTGACGGCGCTAAAACATTCGTCGCGCATCGGGTCGTAGATAATCCCCAGCACCACCTCGCCCTCGGCTATCAGCGCTAGCGAGACGGAGAAAAAAGGGATGTGGGCGGCAAAGTTGCTGGTGCCATCGAGTGGATCGAGACACCAGAGTGGCCGCGAGCTGTTTTGCAGCAGCGCCAGCTGTTCCGTCTCGGCCATCTCCTCCCCTAAAAAGGCATAGTCAGGCCATTGTTGTTGCAGGGCGGTTTGAATGCGCTGCTGCATCGCCAGATCGGCCTCGGTGATGAAGCTGCCGTCGGCCTTGTCATGGCGGATTACCTGGGTAAACCGTGGCACCAGCTCCTCGCGGGCGGCGCGGGTGACAATTTGTTGCAGTTGGGCAATATCAGGAAGATTGTTCATGGCTGCCTATTTAAAGTAGGTGGTGAGGCCAAAATAGAGACCGCGTTCAAAGCCATCCGCATAGTTGTTCAGCAGCTTTGCGGTGATGCTGCGGTAGCCAACATTGAGTTCAGCGTTTTCGGCAATGGGGTAGTTAAGCTGGGTCTTGAAGGTCCAGAGAAACTTGCCCTTGCCGAAGGTGGTTAGCTGCGGTGCCAGGGTCGCCTCGGTGAGGATGTCGAAGCGGTGCGATTCAGTCGCGGTAAGGCGGTAACTGACACCGCCAGCGGCGGCGCTAATGTAAAAATCCATAAACTCGACCACCATCAGATCAACCCGCGGGGTGAGGCTGTGGTTCTCCCAGAATCGCCATGCCTTTTGCGGAAACCCGATTTCGGCGCTTACCAGAAAATTGCGTGGGGCCGGCTCCTGGGAGTACATGAGGTTGTAGTTTAGCTGGGTCTCTATTCCGAACCGCGTGGTGGATTTGCTGATGTGATGAACCAGCACACTGTCGTCGTTGAGAATCAGGCCGGTGGAGCTTGCCTGTGCTGTTGCAGTGGTTGCAAGCAGCAATATGGCGGCAGTAATGGTAATCTTATTCATGAGGTTATGGTTCTTAACTGGCATCAAAGAACTCGATTATACGGTTTTCCAGATCGTCAGGGTGGATCGTGCCTTCGGTGACGCAGTTGCCCCGCACCGAGATTCCGGCGCTGTGGACTGTCTCCCGACTACCCGAGATCAGCGGGTGCCAGGCAGCCAGTTCGCGCCCTTCATAAAGGCGGCGATAGCCGCAGCTCTCCGGCAGCATGGCGAAATATTCGGGGTGATCAAGGCTGAGCTGGAGGCAGTCGCTCACTTTTTTCTGGCGTTGGGGGTAGTTGCTGCAGCGGCAGCTATGGGTGTCAAGCAGGTGGCAGGCGACATCGGTAAAATATAGCTCACCCGTCTCTTCATCTTCGAGTTTGAAGAGGCAGCAGCGGCCGCAGCCGTCGCAGAGTGACTCCCACTCCGCAGTGCTGAGTTCGGCGAGAGTTTTGGTTTTCCAGAAGGGTAGTTTTGATTTTGGCATGTTGGACCAATTACGACAGGCGGTTGTGCATCATACCAACTAATAGTGAGAGTCTGGCCCTGATCCGCGCTGTTGTGCCGATGCTGGTTGAGGCGGTCAAGAGAAGGTGCATGAATAGCATCGCGCCATTGTGTTATTTTATCCATAATTCCAGGTTTGATGATGTATCTCATTGTTTTTTAATATTTATTAATGGCCTGGCATGGGGTGTCTTGATGTTATAATGAGCCGAATTTTTTGTAGTAAAAATGCAGGTGTGTGGAATGGTTGTCCCAACAAATCAGGCGTTGCCCTATGTATGAAACATATTACGGTCTGAACGCAAACCCGTTTCGGCTGGCCCCTGACCCACAGTTTTTTTATGAAAGCGCCTGCCACAAGCGTGGCCTGGCTTATCTGCGTTATGGTCTGCATCAGGGGCAGGGATTTGTGGTGGTCACCGGCGTACCCGGCACCGGCAAAAGCCTGCTGATTCAGACTATGCTTGCTGAGCTTGCTGGTCAGCGCATAATCGTTTCGAGCATCAAGAATACCAATCTTGAGGCTGACGATGTGTTGCGCACGGTCGCCAGTAGCCTTGGTATCTATTGCGGCGACACTACCAAAGCGGCGCTACTGAATGCGTTGGAAAAATTTCTGATCGATACAAACAGTAATGGCCAGCGGGTATTGCTGATCGTCGATGAGGCACAGAATCTGCCGCTACGTTCTCTGGAAGAGTTGCGCATGCTCTCTAATTTTCAGCGTGCTGAACAGCCGTTGATACAGATTATGCTGCTGGGACAACAGCAGTTTCAGACGCTGCTTGCCGATCCCGATATGGAGCAGCTCTCTCAGCGGGTGATCGCCTCGTGCCACCTTAAACCGCTGAGTCCTGTTGAGACCCGTGGTTACATAGAATATCGCCTGTCTCGTGTTGGCTGGCGCGGAAAACTTGCCTTCACTGGTGAGGCTCTGGGTCTGATCCACCACATCACTCAGGGCATTCCACGCATTATTAATACCTATTGTGATCGTTTGTTGCTGGCTGCTTATCTGGATGAAAAGCAGCTTATTGATACCGCTCATGTAGGGTTGGTATTGAAGGAGTTGCAGGCAGAGGCGATGGGTTCGTGTTGGGGTTATGACCTCAGTACAGTAGTCCCGGTTGCCTTGCCACCGTTACCCGATGGTGAATTTGTTCCTGTCGAGGCCAAAACGCCCGTTGTGACAGAGGCGCACGCCGAACTCCCTGAAGAGCCGCTGCCAGCGGTTGAGAACGAGCCGCAACTAGTCGAACAAGAGCCATTGGTTGCGCTGCCTGTTGAAGCGGTTGCTGAGTTGCCACCTAGCAGCGTCGCAGAGATAAGCGAAGAGCCATCGGCACAGCCGCCCTTTATGGACGATGATGACAAGGTGGTGCCAGTGCAGAGCGAGTCGGTTGCAGCAGAAGTCGCTCTAGCCAATGTGATTCCCATTCCGTTGGTACGTACTCGTTCCCCATTAGGTGAGGAGGGCCAGTCATCTGAGTTGGCCTATAGAAATCCTGATGTCAGAGGGGCGCGGGTTCGGCGGGTGTTTATCGTTGTGGCGACGTTGGCAGTGATTGTGGTGCTGCCGTTCATAATCTTTACTGGCGATGACAAGCAGGTGAGTCAGGTTGAGTCGTTCCAGCCTGAGCCTCAGAGTCAGGGCGCAGCGCTGCAACCTGAGCCGCTGATGTCTGAGAGCACTGGGGATGGCGAGTTTTCCGACATTGCCACTGAGGAGATGTTGGCAACAACGGAGTCGCAGGGCGATGGGACTGAGGCTGTGGTAGATATCCACGCAGCCGCAGCAACAGCTGTACCGCAGCAAGAGGCCGCTCCCGCATCCGGCGTCGCGGTGAAAACCCCTGTTTCTAAGCCAGAAACCCTCCCCGCACCTGTGCCCCCTGCGAAGGCGCAGCTAGTGAAACCGGTCGTCGTGGCGAAGGTGGCTACACCCTCGGCAGCCAGTGCCCCGCAGATTGTTGCGGAGGTGAAACCGATGCCCATTCTCCCTGCTAAAACGGCGCCGGCTCCAGAGCCGCAACCGGTCATAAAACCAGCGCCGGTTCCTGTCATTGTTGATCCATCACCGTCGTCACCTGTACGCGTTCCAGACGTCACCGCCGCGCCTGTTAAGAGCCAGATTAATGCTGGTGTGGCAGATGTTGCGGCACCAAAACTAGCTATCTCTGACGTTGATTTGACACAATTGCTTTACAAGTTTGTTTTTGCTTATGAGGGCGGCGATCTTGATGGCCTGACTGGTCTGTTCGCCAATAATGCTATGGCCGATGACAGTGTTGGTCGTAGCAGAATCGCACGTGATTACCGTGAACTGTTCCAGTCCACCGATATGCGGCGTATGAGCATCGGCACCCTCAACTGGCGGCCTGATGGGGCGATGATGCATGGCAGTGGCGACTTTGAGGTGACGGTTTGGCGCCGGGGTGACGACGATCCCACTACCATCAAGGGCAAACTCAACATGGATGTCAGTAAAGTGGATAAACAGTTGGTGATTCGCAAACTTACCCACGCGGTAAGTCGTTAATTGTTATCGCTGGCTCATGCATCGGTTGTAGCATGAATGGGTGTGGTGGCAGTTGAAAAATGGAGTTTTCAATAAATGCCGAAAATGATTCTTCTTTTTTTTACCATGGCCACCGTGCTAACGGCGGGCAATGCCTACGCGGTTGCCATCGGTATGCCTGAGGAGGGTGGACGCTGGGGCTATTCACTCGGCGTGGCGCATGTCACGGTGGATGACCCCGACGACGCCACTCGTAATGAGTGGGCGTTGCGTCCGTTGAGTCTGGTCTACACCGATCGCTGGCTTTACAACAGCCGTTACTGGGGTGAGGCCTTCTATCAGGAGACTGCGCTGGACGCGGGGGTGGGGCAGGTCGGTCAGCAGGTCCGCCAGCTTGGTGCGCGCCTCTCGTTGCAAAAAAGCTTGGCGCTGTCGTCTGTCGTCACACCCTGGTTTGGCGTAGGTGTGCAGCTCTCGCATAATCAATTTCATAAGCGCCACACCATCGATAGTGATGGTTACCTTGTAGGCAGCTATCCTGACCGTAACGATTTTCATGCCGCGCTGTTGTTGAACCTGGTGGTGGAGCGGCGTCTCAATCGCAACTGGGATGTGGCGGCTAAGCTGGAGCAGGTGGTGCCACTGGCAGAGGGTGTCAGTGAGTTTGTGATGTCAGCAGTGCTGCTCTATCGTCATTAGGATGGTGACCATGTTGCATAAAGGCGTAACAATAGCTGTATTGATGATGGCAACGCTGGTGTTGCTTTCATGTAACGGTGGAGTTGATATTCCGCCACAACGTCCCACCGGCACCGTCAGCGGTTTTGTTGTCGATGAGGCGATTGCCACGGCCGATGTCCGCATCTTCGCCTTTGATGGTGGCGTGAAGGGTGAGCTGCTTACCAGCGCAATCACTGATACTACGGGCGGTTACTCAGTTGAGCTACGCTCCAAGGATCGTCCCGTGCTGATCGAGGTCAGCGGTGGTTACTACAACGAATTGCTGAGTGGTGAGCGCATTGACCTCAGTGGTGAGCAGCGGCTCACGGCCGTCACCCACTACCGCTCCGGTCAGCCACTTACCATCATGGTTACACCACTGACTCATCTGGCCACCGCGCTGGCGCAGTACAAGATCAGCCAAGGGGTGGCGGTGCAGGCGGCAGTCACAGCCGCCAATAACGAAATATCGCAACTCTTTGGTATCGATGTGGTTGCGGTCTTTCCACGCAGTATCAGCGAATCCGGTCAGGGGGTGACGCTGAACAGCGAGCAGCTCTACGGCTTTCAGCTCGCCGCGCTCTCCAGCTGGTCCAACTGGGCCAGCGGTCAAAATGGCGCCACAATACAAGGCACCTTCAGTACCATTGCCCTGAGCCAGCTGATGTTTGCCGATCTTCAGGTCGATGGTCGGCTTGATGGCCGTGGTCTGAATAAAAATGGCGATGCCCTGATGGATCTCGCCTTTGGTTCCGTGCCGCTGAATGCGGATCTCTATCGTGTGGAGTGGGCGCAGCACCTGCTCACCATGGCTGCCAATCCGCTTAACCGCACCACCGCCTCTGTCAGTGATTTGCTGCCCGTGGCGCAGAGTATGGCGGCCAGGATCGAAGCGCTGATGCCTGCGCCTGCCAATACCAGTGTTGGTAGTTTTAATATTTACTCAGTGGAACCAGAGAATTTTTATCATAACGGCAGCTTTGATTTTGCGCTGTTGCTTGACCGCCCCAGCAGCGTCGCCAGCGTCCGTTTTGAACTCGATGGTCTCTGGATCGGTGATGCCAGTGCCCCCGCCGCCCCCTCAATTCATATCGACACCACCACCTACAGCGATGGCCCGCATCAGCTGCTGGTCAAGGCAAAAAATCATCTTGGCGATGAGGTCAGCCGCAGTTTCATCCTCAATTTCGACAATACCAACCCGTTCATCAACCTCAGTTCGGTGCCGCTCACCAATCAGCAGAACTACCTCGCCACCTTTGCCGTGGGTGACAACGGTGCCGGTGTCTGGCGCGTGCTGGTGCAGGGCAGACAGGCGCAATTCACTCAGGGGCAGTGGCAGGCACCGTTGCAGTTGGGCATCGGCAATAACAGCATCCCCGTCACCATCATTGACGTTGCCGGAAATCAACACGACACCACTATGACGGTTGCCCTGGATCAGAGCGCACCGCAGTTTGGCGCGGGCAGCGGCCACAGTCTGGCGCAGTTCGATCAGGCTGGCAGCATCACCAGCGCGCCGTTGCAAAATGACAACGCCACGCCGTTGCGCATTGAAACCGCCCACGCCGATCTGGCGGGCGTGGCCATCAACCGCGCTGCGCTCGATAGCAATACCATCCCTTATTTCGCCTTCAGCGGCAGCGATCCTTTGCTGGATGGTGTTGGCTCTGGCAACAAGGTGAAGGTTCAGTCGCGTTATGAAAAAAATGGCGTAGTGTTGGGCGACTGGAACAATGTCAGCGCCGCCGGGGCCGAGTATCTGGCGCCACTGGCCACGGAAAAACTGGCGCTGGCATGGTTAAACTCAACACCAGCGGATAGCCACGTCCTGCGCGTGCGCATCACCGATGAGGCGGGCAACAGCAGTGAAAAACTGTTCAGCTTTAAAACCAGCTTTGTTGTCTCGTCATTCACATTGCAGCCGGTGGAGGATTTAGGCGAGGGCTTTTTTGGCAGTGTTGATTTTAATAACCGCGCCGAGCTGCATGACCAGGATTTTGCCGCCAACCGTTACAGCTTTACTAACAATACCGGCAAGGCATTTTACCTGCGCCTCAGTGATGACGATGCCCACAGCGCTACGCGCGATGTTGAAACGCTGGTGCGTAAACATAGCGTGCGCTTGAATACGACCACCGAGTGGCAGGCGCGGGCTGTTTCCAGCACCGTTACAAATTTCTGCCCTGAACTTGGTGTAAATAAAATAGCGATCACCGAAATCCAGAACTACACCGATAGCGGCTGGCAGATACAACAGCTTCCGGCAGTTGTCAGCGGTTCAGCAGCACTGGTTAACAGCGATACTCCGGCACTGCCCGCCGACAACGGTGCCTGGAGCGATATGGGTCATTTTGACAATCAATTTGCCAGCGTAACGATAGATGTTTACAGCTTTAAATTTGACTATCTTTTTGAGGGGAGTAACCCTGATAAACCATACAATCCCTTCTACCTGACAGAGTGGTCAAGCGCAGACCATGCTCTTGGCGCCTGTCCCGACCTTGGCCCAACCATGCAGCAGCGCAAGCTCCATCAATACGAATCACTGGCAATAGATGGAGTACAGACACCAGCCAACTTCATCACCAGCAGCAGCGAACAAAAGGGCTTTTTTGGTGTGCAGTTCATAGTGCAGGACAACGACACCGGCCAGCCCATCTCCCCTGTCTCGGGTTGGTACCTCATCCCTGCCAATCACGCCATCACTGTCACCAAGAGGCTGCACACCCCTGTGCTAACCGTCGATAATGATGTTGATGTTGCCAGCTCGTTACCGTTTACCAGCTACACGCCGCATCGTTACGATAAACAGATCCTCTGGAACGTTGGCCGTAAAATCACCATCACCGTCGTGCACGATGCTGGATATGACAATCTTCCCGCCATGAGCAGTCGGGAGCTGACGATGGGCAGTGGTCTGCGGCAATATCAGGTCAGTCGCTGATGTGCCGATCGGATTTAACGGGTGTATACGGTAGAATGGCGGCACATCTACGCTAACGGATCGATCTTTCTACAACAGCCATATGTCCCAGCGCGTCTCCCTCGAATCGGCCTACGTCCTGCATCAGCGCCCCTATCAGGATAGTGGCCTGTTGCTGGAGGTGTTTAGCCCTAACTACGGTCGGGTGGGTCTGGTCGCTCGAGGTGTGCGCAAGGCCAAGGGGCGCTGGCAGTCGCTGTTGCAACCGTTTGTGCCGCTGCTGCTCTCCTGGTCTGGGCGTGGTGAGCTGGGCACGCTGGTGGACGCCGAGATGAGCGGCGCGGCCCAGCCACTCAAAGGCGCGCTGCTGCTGAGTGGCTTTTATATCAATGAACTGTTGACGCGACTGTTGCATCGCCACGACCCTCATCCAGAGTTGTTTGAGTATTATCAAGCCCTGCTGCTGCAGCTGAGCCTGCTAGGTGAGGGCAGTGGCGGGCAGCAGTCGTTGCAGCAGCGGCTGCGTCTGTTTGAGAAACAGCTGTTGGAGGAGCTTGGTTACGCCCTGGTATTGGGACACGATGTGGTGACCGGGGCGATCATTGAGGCGGACGCCAACTACAGTTATCGACTGGGTGCAGGGCCGGTAGCGGTGACACACGATCTGCTGGTGATTAGAGGACGATCACTGTTGGCCCTGGCTGCGGGCAACCTGGTGGATGTCGATGTGCTGCGTGATGCCAAACGGCTGCTGCGTGCCGCGCTAGATCAGCAGCTCGGCGGCCGACCGCTGCATAGTCGCCAGTTAATGATGGATTTGCAACGTACAACCGGGGCTGCTGCATTGGCGCAGAGCAACCTAAATAATCTATTGGAGTAAAACGATGTATCTGGGTGTGAATATCGATCATGTGGCAACCCTGCGTCAGGCGCGTGGAACCCGTTATCCCGATCCGATTCAGGCAGCAATCGAGTCGGAACAGGCGGGCGCAGACCTGATCACCCTGCATCTGCGTGAGGATCGTCGTCATATCAATGAGCGTGACGTTGAGATGATCAAGGGGGTCTTGCTGACACGCATGAATCTGGAGATGGCGGTCACCGATGAGATGCTGCGCATCGCCACAAATATTAAACCCGAAGATTGCTGCCTGGTGCCAGAGCGGCGTGAGGAGTTGACCACCGAGGGTGGTCTGGATGTACTGGGGCAAAAATCACGTATTCGTGATGCCTGCCAGCAACTGGCCGAGGCGGGGGTGCGGGTATCCCTTTTTATCGGCCCCGACCTGGCTCAGATTGACGCCGCGATTGAAGTAGGCGCGCCAGTGATCGAGATCCACACCGGCCACTTTGCCGACCTCGAAGAGCGTAATGCAAAACAAAAAGAGTATCAGCGCATCGTTGCCGCCGTCGAACACGCCACAGCGGCAGGACTTTGTGTTAACGCCGGCCACGGATTGAACTATCAGAATGTGACCGCCATCGCCGCAATTCCCCAACTGCGTGAGCTCAACATTGGCCACGCCATCATTGCCCGCGCCCTGTTCACCGGCTTGCAACCGGCAGTGAGCGAAATGAAGCGATTGATGTTGGCGGTGCGACACACATGATCTTTGGTATCGGCACCGACATCGTCGCCATCGCCAGAATTGCGCAGGGGTTGGAGCGCCATGGCGACAGATTCGCCGAACGCATCCTGGCCGACTCTGAGCTAGAAGGCTATCGCAATGCCGCCAGACCAGTCAGTTATCTGGCCAAACGCTTCGCTGCCAAAGAGGCGATGGCCAAGGCGTTGGGCACCGGTTTCCGTGATGGGCTCTCATTGCGCCACATTGCCGTGGGCCATGATGCCAAGGGCAAACCCTTAATCGAAATGAATGGTCGTGGCGAAGAGCTTTGCCGTGAACTCGGCATCGGCGTGCGTCACCTCAGCATCTCTGATGAAGACGAGTATGCCGTAGCGTTTGTGACGTTGCTGTCTGTATAAGCCCATATGTTTGTGGCGGTAGCGAGTAACGCCGTAAAATAATATGCACTCCAGAGTTTTTAATCACACATTCCCCTTGCTATTGCCTAATGAAATCAGTAATATGCTCTTCGCCGATGCGGGGTGGAGCAGTCTGGCAGCTCGTCGGGCTCATAACCCGAAGGTCGTAGGTTCAAATCCTGCCCCCGCTACCAAGTTAGATAAAAACAGCCGACCTAGCGTCGGCTGTTTTTTTTCAAGCACGTCATAGATGGCTTGACTTAAAGAATGAAATATTGACCTTGGCTTGTCTTTTTGTTATGGTCTGGCGCCATGAAGGGTGCGCGATCATGAAGTAGACGGGCGCCTGCTCTGGTGTAGTTGTCTGTTTGCTGCCAAGGCCCCGAATGCGGGGCTTTTTGTTAGGTGCGGATTTTCTGGATTTTGGAAATGGGCCCATGGCCCATTTTTGTTTTAAGGTGGACTTCATGGCCCGACAGGCCCCGGTAAAATTGTTGAATTTGATTGGACCCGTTGTGGCGGGGCTGGGGTATGAACTTGCGGGTGTGGAGCATCTGCCGCAGGGGCACCATTCGCTGTTGCGGATATATATAGACAATCCCGATGGCGGTGTGACAGTCAGTGATTGCGAAAAAGTGAGTCGCCAGGTCAGCGCTGTTTTTGATGTGGAAGATCCTATCGCCGGACGTTACTCACTGGAGGTTTCTTCTCCCGGATTGGACCGTTTGCTGTTTAGTGAAAAAGATTATGAGCGGTTTGCCGGTCGTGATATTAAGGTGCAGCTGGCGGCGCCGATTGATGGGCGCCGTAAGATGACCGCCAAATTATTGGGAATTGTGTCTGGGGTAATCACCGTTGAGTTTGAAGGTGAAACCAAGCAGTTCTCGTTTGAAGATGTGGAGAAGGCACGCCTTGTGCCTGAACTCTGAAGATTTAGTAGGGCAGTGCTGAACAGAGGCTGAGCTATGAGCAAAGAGATCTTATTGGTAGTAGAGGCTGTATCCAACGAAAAGGGTGTTGATAAAAGCATCATTTTCGGGGCGATGGAGGCCGCGTTGGCAACCGCCACCAAAAAGCGTTATGAGGGCGAGGTTGATGTGCGTGTCTCCATTAATCGCGAGACTGGCGATCATGAGACCTTCCGTCGCTGGCTGGTGGTGGAAGATGAGGAGGAGTTTGAATCTCCCGATTATCAGATCATGTTGGCAGACGCGCGCGCCAAGAGCCCCAAGATCAATGCGGGTGAATATATAGAAGAGGCGCTCGAATCTGTCGAATTTGGCCGTATTTCGGCGCAAACTGCCAAGCAGGTTATTGTGCAGAAGGTGCGTGAAGCCGAAAGGATGCAGGTGGTGGATGCCTATAAAGGACGCATTGGCGAACTGGTGATGGGCATCGTTAAACGTAATGATCGTGGCAGCATCATCCTGGATCTGGGTGGTAATGTTGAGGCGTTGATCAGCCGTGAAGATATGATTCCACGTGAATCGTTGCGCACCGGTGATCGTGTCCGTGGTTATCTGCGCGACGTACGTCCCGAGCCACGTGGTCCGCAGCTGTTTATTAGTCGTACCGCTCCCGAGCTGCTAATCGAGCTGTTCAAGCTTGAGGTGCCGGAGGCTGGTGAGGGGCTGATCGAGATCCGGGCTGCTGCACGTGACCCAGGTGTGCGCGCCAAGATTGCCGTCAAGAGTAACGATAAGCGCATCGATCCAGTGGGTGCGTGTGTCGGTATGCGCGGTTCGCGTGTGCAAGCGGTCTCTAATGAGCTGGGTGGTGAGCGTGTTGATATCATTCTTTATGATGATAACGTCGCGCAGTTTGTGATTAACGCCATGTCACCTGCCGAAGTGGTCTCCATTGTGGTGGATGAAGAGAGTCACACCATGGATGTTGCCGTCTCTGAAGAAAATCTGTCCCAGGCCATCGGCCGTGGCGGTCAAAATGTTCGTCTTGCCAGCCAGTTAACCGGTTGGGAGTTGAACGTAATGACCGAGACCGATGCTGAGAAAAAGAGCGAGCAGGAATCTGCGGCAGTGCTCAATCTGTTTAAAGAGCAGCTTGATGTGGATGAGGAAGTTGCCTCAATCCTGGTGCAGGAGGGGTTCAGCTCTATTGAAGAGGTGGCCTACGTGCCGGTGCAGGAGATGCTGCAGATTGAAGAGTTTGACGAAGACATGGTCAACGAGTTGCGTAATCGTGCCCGTGATGTATTGCTCACAAAGGCGATAGCTGGCGAAGAGAAACATGTTCACAAGCAGCCTGCCAAGGATCTGCTGGAGATGGAAGGTATGGACGAGTCCCTGGCCTATGCGTTAGCAGCCAAGGGTGTAATCACCATGGAAGATCTGGCGGAACAGTCGCTGGATGAACTGGGTGATGTGGCTGGCTTGGATGAAGAGCGTGCCAGTCGATTGATTATGACCGCTCGTGCCCCTTGGTTTGCTTAACAGCACCAAGGATTAAGAGCACTTGAGTAAGAGGGGTAGGCAGCAATGTCAGAAGTAACAGTAAAGCAATTGGCAGATGCGGTTGGCATTCCGGTTGATCGCTTGCTTGTCCAGCTTGATGAAGCGGGTGTGCCGGTGCCAAGCGCCGACGCCACCATCAGTGATGAAGGCAAAGTGCAGTTGCTCAAGCATCTGCGTAAGGGGAGTGATGTTGTTGAGGTTGCAGAAGAGGCAGTCTCTTCGAAGAAAATAACCCTGAAGCGCAAGACCGTGAGTGAACTCAAGCAAGCCGGGACACCTGGGCGTGCCAAAACGGTAAGTGTTGAGGTGCGTAAGCGCCGTACCTACGTTGATCGTCCCACGGACGCCTCAGGTGATGAAGCACAAGAGCCTCAGGAAGAAGAGGTTGTGCCGGAAATCATCAGTGAAGAGCGTGCACAAGAGAATGCACGCTTGGCGGCGGAAGAGGCTATCCGGACACAGCTCCAGGAGGAGCAGCGTCGTGCCGAGATGGAGATTGCCGCAAGGCAGGCGGCCGAACAGATGATTCAGCAGGCGGCCGCTGAGGCCACGGTGCGGGTTGTTGTGGCGCCAATCACACCGGATGCAGCTACTGTTACCGATGTAGGCAAGGATAAAAAACCCAAAAAGCGCGCCAAGGGCGCTGCCGATGAGCCGTTTAGTGGCAAGGGTAAGAAGGGCGGCTTTGATCGTGAAGAGCTGCATGTCTCTGCTGATAAGGCTGGCCGACGCAAGAAAAAATCTCACACCCCAAGTCGCGGTCGTGTGGTGGTTGCTGCGGGTCCGCATGGCTTCCAGAAGCCTCAGGCACCAGTGACCCATGAAGTTGCAATCCCTGAGACCATTACTGTTGCCGAGCTGGCGCAGAAGATGTCGGTCAAGGCTGCTGAAGTCATCAAGGTGATGATGAAGATGGGCACCATGGTGACCATCAATCAGGTGATCGACCAGGATACTGCTGCCATTGTGGTAGAGGAGATGGGTCATACACCTAAGTTAATGCGTGAAGATGCACTTGAGGCTGAGCTGCTTGAAGTGCAGACCGGTCATAAGGGCGAGCTGATCAGCCGCGCTCCGGTTGTCACGATCATGGGTCACGTTGACCATGGCAAGACTTCACTGCTCGATTACATTCGTCGTGCCAAGGTTGCGGCGGGTGAGGCGGGCGGCATTACCCAGCATATCGGTGCTTATCATGTGGAGACTGACCGCGGCATGGTCACCTTCCTTGATACCCCAGGCCACGCTGCCTTTACGGCAATGCGTGCCCGTGGCGCCCAGGCAACCGACATTGTTATTCTGGTGGTGGCGGCTGATGATGGTGTTATGCCTCAAACGATAGAGGCAATTCATCATGCTCGGGCAGCTGGTGTGCCAATACTGGTGGCGGTGAACAAGGTCGACAAACATGACGCTGACCCTGATCGTGTTAAACAGGAGCTCGTCGCCCAGGGCGTTATTCCCGAAGAGTGGGGCGGTGATTCGATGTTTGTTCACGTCTCGGCCAAGACCGGTGCCGGTATCGATCAGCTGCTCGAAGCTATTCTGTTGCAAGCTGAAGTAATGGAGCTGAAAGCGGTCAAGGATGGCCATGCCACTGGTGTCGTTGTTGAATCGAGCCTGGATAAAGGGCGCGGTGTAGTGGCAACAGTATTGGTGCAGAGCGGCACTCTGAACAAGGGTGATATATTGCTGGTGGGTAAAGAGTATGGTCGTGTTCGCGCCCTGTTTGATGAGAACGGCCAGCAAGTTGACTCTGCCGGGCCTTCGATTCCGGTGCAGGTGTTGGGCCTCTCCGGTACTCCGAACGCGGGTGACAATGCGGCTGTTATCTCTGATGAGCGTAAGGCGCGTGAAATCGCCCTATTCCGTCAAGGCAAGTTCCGTGATGTGAAGTTGGCACGGCAGCAGGCATCCAAGCTTGAAGATGTCTTTTCACAGATGGAGGAGGGCAAAATCAGCGCCCTTAACCTGGTTATCAAGACCGACGTACAGGGTAGTGCCGAGGCGTTGCGTGATGCACTGACCAAGCTCTCTACCGATGAAGTCAGGGTTAAGATTCTTGCCAGTGGCGTAGGTGGTATTACCGAGTCAGACGTCAATCTGGCAGCAGCGTCGCAGGCGATTGTCATGGGCTTTAATGTCCGTGCTGATAGTGCTGCAAAACGTATCTGCCAAGAGACTGGTGTTGATCTGCGTTATTACAGCGTGATTTACGACATTATCGATGACGTCAAACATGCGTTGTCAGGTATGTTGTCACCTGAGATTCGCGAAGTGATTGTGGGTCTGGCAGAGGTTCGTGATGTCTTCCGCTCACCCAAGATTGGCGCCATTGCTGGTTGTTTGGTTATCGATGGTGTGGTCAAACGTAATAATCCGATCCGTGTGTTGCGTGACAACGTGGTTATTTATGAAGGTGCGCTCGAATCGTTGCGTCGCTTTAAGGATGACGTTGGTGAAGTGCGCTCTGGTACCGAGTGTGGTATCGGTGTTAAGGATTACAACGACGTACGCCCAGGAGACCAGATCGAGGTCTACGAACGTACCGAAGTTGCCAAGTTCATCACTTGATTACAAAAACGGTAGAGCGTCATGGCCAGAGAATTTAGTCGTAGCCAGCGGGTCGGCTCGCAGATACAGCGCGAGCTGGCTGATTTGATCCAATTTCAGCTCAACGATCCACGTGTGGGACTGGTGACAGTCTCCGGTGTGGACGTGACCCGAGATATGGCCCATGCCAAGGTCTACATCACCATGTTTAATCCGGAGAATAGTGTGGACGAGGTGTTGGTTGCGCTGAACCATGCGGCAGGTTTTCTGCGGCGTGAACTGGGCAAGCGTATGAAGTTGCGCATTACGCCACAACTGACGTTTCTGTATGACGCCTCTGTTGAAAATGGTGCCAATATCAACGCGCTCATCAATGCCGCGCTGGCATCTGATCGCGGTGAAAAATAGTTTGTTCATGGTCTAGGCGTGGCACAGCAGCGGCGCACACCGGGCAGAGATGTCCATGGCATCTTTTTACTCGATAAGTCGGCGGGTATGACCTCCAATGTCGCATTGCAGAAGGTGAAACGCCTCTTCAATGCCAATAAGGCAGGTCATACCGGCAGCCTCGACCCGATTGCCACAGGCCTGCTGCCAATCTGTTTGGGTGAGGCGACCAAAATCTCGGGATATCTGCTTGAGGCCGACAAGGGTTATTTTGTCACTCTCAAGTTGGGAGAAAAGACCAATACTGCGGATATCGAGGGCGATGTGATCGAGACCCGTCCGGTGCCGGAGATTGGTGAGCAGTTGTTGCGTGCGGTGCTGGAGCGGTTTACCGGTGTGATTCAACAGGTGCCGCCGATGCACTCAGCCCTTAAGGTTAATGGTCAGCCGCTCTACAAGCTGGCGCATCAGGGGCTGGAGATTGAGCGCCAGTCGCGCCAGGTGACCATCTATCAGATTGAGTTGCTGCGCCAAGCTGCCGATGAGATCGACCTGCATGTTAAATGCTCAAAAGGGACCTATATCCGCACCCTTTCTGAAGATGTTGGGGATGTATTGGGGTGTGGCGCCCATGTTGCGGTGTTGCGTCGTACTCAGGTGAGTGGCCATAATCTCGATGAGACGGTAACGCTTGAGCGCTTGGCGGCGATCCTTGAAAATGATGGTTTTGCAGGGATCGACGCACGACTGCTACCGATGGATAGTGCATTGGCCCAGTGGCCAGGTGTCTCGCTCACCGATGAGATGGTATTCTATGTAAAGCGTGGCCAGGCAGTGCTAGTGCCAAAGGCACCGGCGACAGGATTGGTTAAGTTGTATGGTAGTAAAGAGGGTTTTCTGGGGGTCGGCCACATCTTAGAGGATGGTAGAGTCGCCCCGAAACGCCTGGTGAATCGCTAGAATTAATGCTCAACCTGCCTTCTCGGTGGGAAATGGGCCAATTCCGTGCTTGTACCGGGCCTGATGCGGCTGTAAAATACGCCGCTTATCGAGTTGTGTAGCGTTTTATTTGGGAGATAACATGTCTTTGAATGCAGAAGCCAAGCAGAAAGTCGTCGGTGATTTTCAGCGTGCCATAGGGGATACCGGATCTCCTGAAGTTCAGGTTGCTCTGTTGAGCGCCCGTATCGATCAGCTCTCTGATCATTTCAAGAAGCATTCCCATGACCATCACTCACGTCAGGGTTTGTTGAGAATGGTAAGTCAGCGTCGTAAATTACTGGACTACCTGAAGAAGAAAGATCAAGACCGCTACCGCGCGCTGATTACCCGTCTTGGTTTGCGCCGCTAAGCGGAATGCTAATCTGGACCAGGCAGACCGCCCTGTTAAACATCCAAGGATGTACAGGGCGGTTTGTTGTTGTTGGTATGGCCATCGCGCCCCGCACTAGAGCCAGAACAATCCTGGATCTTTGTTAAATACCCAATAAGAACTTTAAGGATAGTTAATGAAACCCATTAAAAAGGTTTTTCAGTATGGTAACCACACCGTCACTTTAGAGACTGGTGAGATTGCCCGACAGGCTAGTGGTGCTGTGATGTGCAGCATGGGTGATACAACGGTTTTGGTGACTGCCGTTGCTCACAAAAAGGCCATTCCAGGCCGTGATTTTTTCCCACTGACCGTCAACTATCAAGAGAGAACCTATGCTGCGGGTAAGATCCCAGGTGGCTTCTTCAAGCGTGAAGGGCGTCCTACTGAAAAGGAGACGCTGACCTCACGTCTGATTGACCGTCCTATCCGTCCCCTGTTTCCAAGCAGCTTTACCAACGAGGTCCAAATTGTTGCGACCGTAGTGTCATTGGATTCGGAGATTGATCCTGATATCCCAGCCCTGATTGGTGCCTCTGCGGCGCTGATGATGGCGGGTGTGCCTTTCAAAGGCC
This sequence comes from Tenderia sp. (SeqCode), assembly GCA_043779675.1. Taxonomy (GTDB): domain Bacteria; phylum Pseudomonadota; class Gammaproteobacteria; order Tenderiales; family Tenderiaceae; genus JAKFXL01. The sequence continues at coordinate 12,356 of JAYWDX010000049.1, read as the reverse complement.
CGATTGGTGCTGCACGTGTTGGTTACATCAACGGTGAGTTTGTCCTGAATCCGAGCAAATCACAGCTGGCTGAATCACAGCTTGACCTGGTTGTGGCGGGCACTGAAGGTGCAGTGCTGATGGTGGAGTCAGAGGCCAAAGAGCTCTCTGAGCAGGTGATGCTCGATGCTGTCATGTTTGGTCACGAACAGATGCTGGTTGTGATCAATGCGATCCGTGAACTGCGTGATGAAGTGGATGTTGAGGCTTGGGACTGGCAGGAGCCTGCTAATGATGAGGCGCTGGAGTCAGCGGTTAGAGAAGTTGTTGCTGCACAGCTGAACGAAGCCTATCAGATCAAAGAGAAGCAGAGCCGTTATGCCGAACTTGGTGCCATCCGTAGTCAAGCAGTCGCCAGCCTGTGTGGTGGTGAAACACCTTCATGGAGCGAGGCTGATGTGGGCGACATGATCGGCAAGCTTGAGAGTAATGTGGTGCGTGGCCGTATCCTTGATGGTCAGCCGCGTATCGATGGTCGTGATACCAAGACTGTCCGTCCGATCACTATCCGTATTGGTGTATTGCCACGTACCCACGGTTCAGCACTCTTCACTCGCGGCGAGACCCAGGCCCTGGTTGTGACCACTCTCGGTACCGGTAAAGATGCGCAGATGATCGATGCCATTGAAGGTGAACGTAAAGATCCGTTTATGTTCCATTACAACTTCCCACCTTACAGTGTTGGTGAGACCGGTATGGTGGGGAGTCCCAAGCGTCGCGAGATTGGCCATGGCCGACTTGCCAAACGTGGTGTTCAGGCGGTAATGCCTGATATGGCCAATTACCCTTACGTTGTACGTGTTGTCTCCGAAATTACTGAGTCCAACGGCTCCAGCTCGATGGCCTCAGTCTGTGGTAGCAGCTTGGCGATGATGGATGCGGGTATACCGTTGAAGGCGCCTGTGGCTGGTATCGCGATGGGCCTGATCAAAGAGGCGGATCGTTTTGCTGTGCTGAGCGATATTCTCGGCGACGAAGATCACCTCGGTGATATGGACTTTAAGGTTGCAGGCACTAGCTCGGGTGTGACCGCACTGCAGATGGACATCAAGATCGACGGTATTACTCGTGAGATCATGCAGGCTGCGCTCTCCCAAGCAAAAGATGGGCGCCTGTTCATTCTTGCTGAGATGAACAAAGCGATCACAGCACCACGTGAAGAGCTTTCTGAATATGCTCCGCGTATTATTACCTTCAAGATTAATCCTGATCGTATCCGTGATGTCATCGGCAAGGGTGGCGCTACTATCCGTGCCTTGACGGAAGAGACGGGCACCTCAATTGATCTGGATGATGATGGTACTGTTAAGGTTGCCTCTGTTGATCGGGCAGCCGGTGAAGCGGCCAAGCTGCGCATCCTTGACCTGGTGGCTGATGTTGAAGTAGGCAAGATCTACGACGGCAAGGTTGCCAAGCTGATGGACTTTGGTGCCTTTGTAACGATTCTTCCTGGTAAGGATGGCTTGGTACATATTTCACAGATTTCCAGTGAGCGTGTTGAGAATGTTGCCGACAAACTCACCGAAGGTGAAATAGTTAAGGTCAAAGTACTCGAGGTAGATAAGCAGGGTCGTATCCGCCTGAGCATTAAGGCTGTGACCGAAGAGGCTTAAGCGTTTATTAACGTGCCTCTGATGTAAAAAGGGGCTAATAGCCCCTTTTTTGTTGCGTGAATTAGGCCGCAGATTGTCACTAGCCGGCGTTGTTTGCAGAGATTGATTATGTGAGAGCCTGTGATGTGTGGAATTTGTTTCATCTATCGTCATAACCCCCCCCAATACCAAGAAAAATTAGCCGAGAGTGAGGCTGATGTCGCAGTAATACAGCGCATGGTGAATGCGTTGATTCACCGAGGGCCCGATGCGCAAAACCATCTTCTGCGTGGTGCTGTGGCGCTGGGGCATACACGCCTGAGCATTGTTGACATACGTGGCGGTGCTCAACCAATGGTTAGCCCAGATGCCCGCTTTGCCATTGTCTATAACGGCGAAATCTATAATTATCAGGCATTGCGTGCGGAACTCGAACAGCAGGGCGTTCTGTTTCATAGTCAGTCCGATACTGAGGTCATCCTCAATTTATTTATCCGTGATGGTGCGCAGTGTGTTCCACGTCTGCGCGGTATGTTTGCCTTTGCCATTCATGACTCGTTAACAAATGAGTTGTTTGTGGCGCGTGACAGGCTGGGCATTAAACCGCTGGTCTACCACTGGGATGGCAGCAGCTTATACGGTGCCTCGGAGGTCAAATCACTGTTTGCTTCGGGCCAGATTACACCGGAATTTAATCCCCAATCGTTGCGCAATTTTTTCACATATCAATTCAATATAGCTCCACACACGTTATTTTCTGGGGTGGTTGAGTTAGCACCAGGGCACACCATGACCCTGGCGCCAGGCAAGTCGCCACAGATTGTCTGTTACTGGGATCTGAATTTTCCGCGTGAGGGTGAATATGATGACCTCAGTGAAGAGCAGTGGCTGGGGGAGTTTGATGGAGCCCTGCAAGATGCTGTGAGCTCTCATATGATAGGAGAGGTGCCTATTGGTTCATATCTCTCTGGTGGCGTCGATTCCGCGACCACTACTTACTGGTTGCAGCAGAATGCAGATCTGCATGTGCAGGCCTTTACCATCCGTTTCTCCAATAGTGACAACGACGAGTATCCGGTCACCAGTGGCGTCGCCGCTCATATCGGAGTCGATCTGCACGATCTCTATATGGACGATCAGTGTACTGATGATTATCTCGATGTATTAGTTGAAGCTATGTACAGCGTTGAGCAGCCACAACGCATGGCGCTGGATATCCCGTTGCTGATGTTGTCGAAGCGGGTGAGTGAAAACCAGTTTAAGGTTGTGTATACCGGCGAGGGGGCGGATGAAATTCTGGGCGGGTATGACTGTTTTCGCCAGGACTACATTCGTCAGTGGGGTAATGAGAAGGCAAGTCAGGAAGAGCGGCTGCGCTATTATTTAGGTGATTTTGGTAGTGACTTTGCCTCTGACTATCTTCAGATGCTGGCCCGCTTGCATGAGCCGAGGCAACAGCAGAAGATCGTTTCGCAATTTGGTTGTTATCCGGTCTGGTACGACTTCTGGCAGATTTTGCGAGAGGGGAGTGAAGGGGTGTTCAGCGATGATTTTTTGGAACAGTCTGCCGGTCACCAAGAGCAGATGGCACAACTGATTATCACTCTGAAACCCAAGCTGGAAGGGTTGCACCCACTTAATCAATCCCTGTATCTGGAGACCAAAACCCGTCTGCCGGGTTGGATACTGTGGCGGGCGGATCGTCTCGCTATGGCCAATGGTGTGGAGGCGCGGGTCCCTTTTCTTGACCATAAATTGGTGGAGTTGGCGGCAAAGGTACCGCCCGCACTGAAGCTTAATGGTCTGGATGAGAAGTACATCCTACGCAAGTTGATGTTGCCAAAATTACCAGAAAATCCTACGGCCTATAAAAAACGTGCCTTTTACACGCCCATCCGTGAATGGTTTTTTACGCCAAAAAATGCTGACCGTTTATCGCGTTTCCTGTCAGAGGATAAGGTGCGGGAAGCGGGTATATTTGATTCGCAAACGGTCACCCGCCTGCTGGGGGAATTGGTTGATCTGCCCCCACCATCCGACGGGAATGCTTATTACCGGGCGATGCGACAGGAGTGGGTACTGTTCTCGGTCTTGACGGTTCAGATTCTGCACGAACTGTTTATCAAAAAAACGGCACGCTGTTTTACCGATTCCCGCTCGTGAGTGATCCTGATAATAAAGACGTGAACCTTACGCAAGGGCCTGTCTTCTGGCAGGTATTCCGGCATTTTTTGCCATATGCACGTGCTGATATGATGTTTATCAGTTTAGTGGTTGGTGCCATTGTAGGCTTAACAGTCACCAATACCGCTATGGTCTGGTTGATAGGACTCCCTTTTGACCACCTGCAAGCAGGGCGTTTTGAGCAGGTCAAGTCGGTGCTGTTGTGGTTGGCGTTGGTTGTTGTGATCAATCAGGCGTTTCACTTCTCATCCACGCTGATGGCCAACTGGCTGGGGCTGCGTTTTGTGGGCCGATTACGCCAAGCCGCGCTACGCCATTTACTTAACGTCTCCGCACCAGGTGCTGCACATCTGCACAAAGGCGATCTGCTTGCCCGACTCAGCAGTGATGTTGATGCCGTGCAGAACATGGTGCTTGAGGTCCCTTTTTTTCTTGTCTCTCACCTGCTCACCTTGCTGTTTTATTGTGGCATGTTGTTTTGGATAGATTGGTATCTGGCATTGGTGGCGCTAATGTTTGTGCCGCTGTTTGTCATTCATCAAGCCATGTTTGGTCCGCGTAAGCGCAAGGTATCAGAACGTTTTTATCATGAGTCAGGAGAACTGCTGGCGTTTGAGGAGCAGACGTTGAGTAATCTGCGCGGCATCAGTTCGGTCAGGGGCGAGGCACGTATGGCTGAACGGCATGGAGAATGTTACGAACGCGCCCGTCATTGGGGTATGAAGATGCGTTGGTTGGATCAGGGGTTTGCAGTGACCTTGGCCGCCATGATCTATTTTTGCGGCATTATCATTGTCTTTGTGGGTATCGATCGGATAGAGAGCCAAGGGCTTGGCATTGGAGCCATGGTCAGCTTTCTACTCTACCTGGGGTATCTCTCGGTGCCAGTGAGGGGGATCGCGCAAGCGCCCATGCAGCTACAGGGTGACCTGGGGGCCGCCCAGCGTGTTTTAGCGATCTTTGATATGGTGCCTGAGACAAAGGACGTATCCGATGCAGGATTATTGGAAGTTTCGAAGGGTTTGATCCGCTTTGAAGGCATCTGTTTTGCCTACCCTGGTGGTAAGCCGTTGTTGAATGGGATTGATATTACGATTGAATCGGGCGAAACCGTTGCCTTGGTTGGGCCGAGCGGCGCAGGTAAGTCGACTCTGGCACGGTTGCTGATGCGTTTTTATGATCCCCAGCAAGGTCGTATCACGATTGACGCTATGGATATTCGCAAAGTGACTATCGCATCATTGAGGGAACAATTCTCTATCATCTGGCAAAGTCCTTTTATCATGAACGATACCATCCGTACCAATCTGTTGTTGGTGCAGGCGGATGCAACAGAGGCGCAGATGATCAGTGCCTGCGAAGCAAGTGGGGCATGGCAGTTTATCGTCGGGCTTAGTGATGGTCTCGATACGCGAGTGGGCACTGGTGGAGTAGAGCTTTCAGGCGGGCAGTATCAGCGCATCGCCATTGCCCAGGCGATGTTACGGGACACACCATTTTTGATAATGGATGAGGCAACATCTGCACTGGATAGTCAGTCGGAGAGAGAAGTGGTAGTGGCGCTGGATAGGTTACGCGCAGGACGTACGACTTTTATAATTGCCCATCGTTACTCGTCCATTCGCAATGCCGACCGCATACTTTACTTTAATGATGATGGCTCAATTACAGTAGCGCCTCATGATGAGTTATATGCCTCTCATCCCGCCTATCGGAATGCCGTGGCATGGCAGTCTGATTCGTGACTGAAATAACAGCCTAAGCTTTGTTGATGGCGTTGAATTTAAATGGCATTAAGCGGTGGTTATAAGGACGGAAAGTTATTTTATTTTTTTGATTAAGTGGGTAGTGTTGGGTTTTTTGATTAAAAAAATAGGGGAGCAGATTGCCCCCCTATTTTATTTTATGGCGTGAGCCATAACGGTTATGCGCTGCACCTCTTAATAACAAGAGTGCGCGCATGACGCGGGCATATTACATGCCGCCGCCGCCACAACCACGACCACCCATACCGCCCATACCGCCGTTCATTCCACCCATGATAAACTCCTGATTTTTTTAAAGTTATTGAGATTTGCAACAATCTAGCAATTAAGTGCTAGTACTTCCTCGCTATCTCTTATTAAGTTTCAGAGAAGACGCTATGCCAAAAAGCAGGCATAGCGTTTGAGGTGAGTGCGATAATACGCTGGATATATTAATATTCCATTAAGTTTTTATGGAAATAAAAGAAATATATTGCCACTGATTCTGATGTGGATATATCGGATTTGATCTGAGCACCGTCCCCCAGATTTTTTTGATTAATCAAAAACAAGGGTTATTAGATGAGGGCGCGTCAGTATCTTTGTCATGTAAATGATGTTTTGAGCACTCCATCAGTATCCTGGCAAGATGCTGATTGTTAATAACTCTAGTTGCATGATGTAAATAAAACTGTGAAATCTGTTCCAAAAGCGCGATCTCAAAATAGGAACAACTGGATTAAGGCGCTCGCTGATAACTATAGCGACATCATGGCTGGGTGACTTTGACCTTCATGTGTTGACTCATGCGCGTTTAGACAGGTGCGGTTGACGACTTTAGTCGTCGCACCTGACTGCGCTAACCCACCTGCTTTAGCAGGTGGTAGTTTATTTGTGATTTCAATTGGTTTGGCTAATATTTATTGAGTTTTCTGTAGATGTTGTTTGTCGTTGACTAAATTTCGATTTTTTCTGATAGGGGATTCCACCTCTACTCTTCAAGATACACACGAACGAGCTTCCATTGCCCATTTTTAAATTCAAATACTAGCTGGTCAACCCGGAAAGAGTCACTTGTCATGTTTTGTTCTTTGGTGATTGTTTTGGTGGAATTAATAATATCTCTGGTGGTGTTAGTAACAATCTTTTCCCCCTCTATGGCGGTGACGGGTTGATCCAGTATTTTGGCAAAGATAGTACCGAATTGGTCTTTGTTGTATTGTTGGGCCGGCTGACTATCATCGACACCACGGATTTCCAGTGGCAATTGAGTCATGTCTGCCAACTTGGTATTGTCGTTTTCTAATACCGCTTGCCGGAACTCTGTCCAAAATTCTTGTGCTGTGATTTTCTGCCCCTGCGTGGAACAGCCGATAGCAAAAAGTGCTAGCAGACAGGTAGCAATAGTTATTTTAAATATCAAGGCGTGTCTGTGGAGTTTTTTTTCATGTATTGGGCCATCTGCAACCTTTTAGGTTCCACGTGCTTTTTGGGAAGGAGGAGATCTTTACCTGATCACTCTGGTTGCCGCCTAGTATAAAAAAATGTGTTGCGGTCTCTTTAACTAAAAAACCCACATGGTTACCAGAGCTGGTTAAGCTGGAGTTGGCTGCTGCTGAGTTGTATATCACGGTGATTGCGCCACTCTGGGCATTTGAATTCTTGCCCCATGTTAACCAGCTAACGGCGGCGGCCGAATCGGTTCCTTTGATGTCGGCTTGTATAAGGCACCAGTTTACAAAAGATGAGCACCATGGGGTTTCATCTGTATCGGCTTTAAGTGTTGTTGTGGCGTGGTAGTTGATGATGCGTGGATTATGTGTATTGCCTTTGGTCTCTTTCTGGTTGATCTCGTCTTTTGCATAGCGCATCCATGGGGACGATGGGGTGACGTGTACTAGAACCGTCGGTTGTGCCGCTGGCTTAGCTCCGCCCAAGAGTACTGCCCAGGTTTTTGGTCCGACAACACCGTCAATGCCAAGATTATTAATGGCTTGAAATTTTTTGACTAGTTTGTCTGTGTTTGGGCCAAATGCCCCGTCTTCTGCAAGCTGGGGTGTTGGTTTGAGTTTTTTGTTTAACAATGCTTGCAGCTGTTTGACCTCGTTGCCTGTGCTGTCGATACGCAATACATTTGGCATATAATTTTCCTTGTAAGTTGCTGTCATTAGTGGCGCAGGATAAGGGGCACTGCACACTCAAGCCCCTGCAATTGTGTACACAACTTCTATTTTTGTAAATTTTCTGCTCACCAATCTCCTCGCTTCAACCCTCTCATCCCCGCAGTGGGAGAGAGGGCGGTTGGTTTGTTGTTAAATTAGGTGATTACAGTCGGCGCTTCCCGCCCGGTATAATGTTTGATGCCTGCCAGTTCATTTGCAATTGTTATCAAATCCGCCAGTGCTGCCTGTGTCTCCTGTCCGTGTTTGCTGGCGTCGCCTTCGAAACGTTCCAGGTATACACGTAGTGTGGCTCCTTCGGTGCCAGTGCCGGAGAGGCGGAAGACGATGCGGCTGCCGTCGGCAAAGCCAATGCGGATACCCTGGGCTTTTGAAACTGAGCCATCAATGGGGTCGGTGTAGCTGAAGTCGTCAGCGAAGGCGATCTTCTGTGCGCCGAATTGGCTGCCGGGCAGGGAGTCGAAGCGATTGCGCAGCTGGGCGATGAGTTCGTTGGCACCGGCGCTCTCCACCCCTTCGTAGTCGTGGCGGCTGTAGAAGTTGCGGCCATACTCTTGCCAATGTTTGCGTGAGATCTCTTCGACCGACTCTTTGCGCACGGCGAGGATGTTGAGCCAGAAAAGCACGGCCCACAGGCCATCCTTTTCGCGCACATGGTTGGAGCCGGTGCCGAAGCTCTCTTCGCCGCAGAGGGTGACTTTGCCGGCGTCCATCAGGTTGCCAAAGAACTTCCAGCCGGTCGGGGTTTCGTAGCAGTTGATGCCGAGTTTGGCGGCGACACGGTCGACGGCGGCGCTGGTGGGCATGGAGCGGGCGACACCGGCGAGGCCGTTTTTGTAACCAGGGATGAGGGTGGCGTTGGCGGTGAGCACGGCGAGGCTGTCGCTGGGGGTAACAAAAAATCCTTTGCCGAGCACCATGTTGCGGTCGCCGTCGCCGTCGGAGGCCGCGCCGAAGTCGGGGGCGTTATCGCCATAGACGATCTTGACCAGCTCGTGGGCGTAGGTGAGGTTGGGGTCGGGGTGGCCCTGGCCGAAGTCCTCCAGCGGTACGCCGTTAATGACGCTCCCTTTGGGGGCGCCGAGGCTCTGCTCCAGGATGGTTTTGGCGTAGGGGCCGGTGATGGCGTGCATGCCGTCAAAGCAGATGCGGAAGCCGGATTTAAAGAGGGCGCGAATGGCGTTGAAGTCGAAGAGTTCACTCATCAATTCGGCGTAGTCGCTGACCGGGTCGATTACTTCGACCTTGATGCTGCCCAGCTGGCCCCCTAGATCAGTAGTGCCGATGGTGTTCAGGTCTACATCGGGCAGCTCAGCGATCAGGTAGCGGTTGATCGCTTTGCTGTGGCTATACATCGCCTCGGTCATTTTCTCTGGGGCAGGGCCACCATTGCCAGCATTGTATTTGATGCCGAAGTCGCCATCGGGGCCGCCGGGGTTGTGGCTGGCGGAGAGGATGATGCCGCCAAAGGCCTCATATTTGCGGATAACGCAGGAGGCGGCGGGGGTCGAGAGCAGGGCGTTCTGCCCTACCAATACCCGACTAAAACCATTGGCGGCGGCCATCTTGATGATGGTCTGCACGGCGGCCTTGTTACCGTAGCGGCCATCGCCGCCCACTACCAGGGTCTGGCCCTGGAACCCTTCCAGGCTGTCGAAGATCGATTGGACGAAATTCTCGAGATAGTTGGCTACCTGGAATGTTGTGACGCGCTTGCGCAGCCCAGAGGTGCCGGGCTTCTGGTCGTTGAAAGGGGTGGTGGCGACGGTATTGATCTTCATGGTGCGTGCTCCCTACGGCTTGAAATCAAATTAATTGTCCCCATTATTCCTGCATTCCGCAACGACCACAAAGGGAGAATAAAGTAATGTCCGTAGAAGCCCATAAAGAGACGCTTGGTTTCCAGACCGAAGTGCGCCAGCTGCTCAAGTTGATGATTCATTCGCTCTACTCTAATAAAGAGATATTTATGCGCGAACTGATCTCTAACGGATCAGACGCCTGCGACAAACTGCGTTTTGAGGCGCTGACCGACAACGCTCTGTTTGAGGACGATGGCGAGCTGAAGATCCGTATCGATGTGGATAAAGAGCAGCGCACTATCACCCTTAACGACAATGGCATTGGTATGAACCGTGAAGAGGTGATGGATAACATAGGTACTATCGCCAAGTCCGGCACCCGTTCCTTCTTCGATAAATTAAGCGGTGATCAGGCCAAGGATTCGCAGTTGATCGGCCAGTTTGGTGTCGGTTTCTACTCGGCCTTCATCATCGCCGACAAGGTGACCCTGACCACGCGCCGCGCCGGTGTCGGTACTGGGCACGGGGTACGCTGGGAATCGGCGGGCGAGGGTGAATACACCATCGAGACTGCTGAGAAGACTAGCCGTGGCACCGAGATCGTGCTGCATCTGCGTGAGGGTGAGGATGAGTTCCTTGAGACTTACCGCCTGCGCACCCTTATTAAGAAATATTCTGACCACATTAATCTGCCGATTCAGATGAAAGCGCTGGCTGAAGATAAGAAGGATGAATACGAAGTGGTGAACAGTGCTTCGGCACTTTGGGCTCGTTCCAAGAACGAGATCACTGAAGCGGAGTACAACGAATTTTATAAACACGTTGGCCACGATTACGAAGATCCACTCGCCTACAGCCACAACAAGGTTGAAGGCAATACCAACTACACCACACTCTTTTATGTTCCTAAACGCGCCCCATTTGACCTGTGGGAGCGTGATCGCGCCCATGGCGTGAAGCTCTATGTGCGCCGTGTTTTTATCATGGACGATGCCGAGCAGCTGATGCCGACCTATCTGCGCTTTGTGCGCGGTATTGTTGATACCGATGACCTGCCACTCAACGTCTCACGCGAGATTCTACAACGCAACAAACAGATCGACACCATTCGTGCGGCCTCCATCAAGCGCGTGCTTGGCCTGCTGGAGAATCTGGCCAAGAACGATGCGGATAAATACAAAACCTTCTGGAACGAATTTGGCAAGGTGATGAAGGAAGGTCCAGCGGAAGATAGCAGCAACAAGGAGCGCATCGCCAAACTGCTGCGCTTCAGCTCTACCTACGACAAGAGTGGCGAGCAGAGCGTTTCGTTGGATGCATACATCAGTCGCATGAAGGAAGGTCAGGAAAAGCTCTACTACATCACTGCTGATAGCTTCGCTGCCGCCAAGAACAGCCCGCATCTCGAAGTGTTTGAGAAGAAGGGGATCGAAGTGCTGCTGATGAGTGAGCGTGTTGATGAGTGGATGATGTCTTACCTCAGCGAGTTCGACAGTAAGCAGCTCCAGTCTGTGGCCAAGGGTGATCTTGATCTCGGCAAGCTCGAAGATGAAGCAGAGCAGGAGGAGGTCAAAAAGGCGGCTGATCAGTATAAGGATCTGGTTGAGCGCATGCAGAAGGCGCTGGGCGGCAAGGTGAAAGAGGTGCGTGTCAGCCACCGTCTCACCAAGTCACCTTCATGCCTGGTGGTCGAAGAGCAGGATATGGCGGTGAGTTTGCAGAAGATTCTGAAACAGGCCGGCCATGCCGTGCCGAATGTGGAGCCAATCCTGGAGATCAATACCAGCCATCCGTTGGTGGAGCGGTTGCAGAGCGAGAGTGATGAAGCGCGCTTTGGTGATTGGAGCCATGTGCTGTTTGATCAGGCGCTGTTGAGCGAAGGTGGTCAGTTGGAAGATCCGGCCAGCTTTGTTTCGCGTTTGAATGATCTGCTGTTATCGGTGGTAAACGGCAAGTAACAGCGCAGCGCTGCTTGTTTACGGCTTAAAGGGCTGGCGTGAAGACGTCGGCCCTTTGTTTTTGTGCTAAATTCCATCGCTATGTCTGAATCAGAATCCCCCAAAATCCGCATCGACAAATGGCTCTGGGCCGCGCGCTTTTTTAAGACCCGTGGTCTGGCCAGTGACGCCATCAGTGGTGGTCACGTGCATCTCAACGGTAGCCGTGTAAAGCCTTCCCGGACGCTGGCCTTGGGCGATGAGTTGCGCATTCAGCGTGACCGCGAGCAGATGACCGTGGTGGTGATGGCGCTCTCCGACAAACGTGGCCCGGCACCCGTTGCACAGACTCTTTACGCCGAGACCGAGGCAAGCCGCACGGCGCGTGAACAGGATTCAGAGCAGCGCCGTCTGCAATCCGCAGGTATTTCATCCCCCGAGCGTCGTCCCAACAAACATGAGCGGCGCAGCATCATCCGCTTTATCCGTGAACAGGAGTAACCCATGGCCAGGCCTGTAACACCCGCAGTGGCGGCTGACATCATCATTGAGCTGGCCGATCGCCCCGGTCGTCCCATTGTTCTGATTGAGCGGCTCAACCTGCCCCATGGCTGGGCGATCCCCGGCGGTTTTGTTGATGTTGGTGAGACGGTGGAGGCCGCGGCGATCCGCGAGGCATATGAAGAGACGGGGCTGAATGTCACCCTGAAGGTGTTGTTGGGGTGTTATTCTCGCCCAGACCGAGATGCCCGTGGCCATACCGTAAGCCTGGTCTATGTGGCTGAAGCACAGGGGCAACCACTGGCTCAGGATGATGCAAAGGATTTTGTGATCTGCACGCTGGATGAGTTGCCGCAGCCGTTGGCGTTTGACCATG
>JAYWDX010000048.1:0-7022 GCA_043779675.1 Tenderia sp. (SeqCode) | reverse complement strand
CAAATTCGAGCTGGGTATATTCCGTTACCGGTGGATAATAGAGCGCCCATTGCACTGCATCACGCGGCTGTAACAATATGCGCAGCAGTGGCGCTTGTCCGGCAGCGGTGCGTGCTGATTCGCCGCTGGACAGTAACAACTCGCCATATTGATTTTTGGTACGCACATGACCTTCAAACACGGTGACATCGGTATGCTGCCCGTTCACCGCAACAATAAATTCGGTGCCTTCTACAGCGGCGTTAACAAAGGGGGTGGTGACTTCAAAGGAGTGTTTGATACGGCTAATAAAATGGGCAACCCCTTCAACCAGATTCAGCCATGTTGATGTTTTATCAGTGCCAGGGGGCAGCGTAACGGTGGTGCGCTGATCAAGGCGCATAATAGTGCCGTTGTTCAGATAGAGCGCGGCGCGGGCTTGCGCCGGTACGCGGATTGTCTGGCCGGGACAAAAGATCTGCTCTGGCACGACCGCGCTCCAAACCGAGGCATTTGCCTGTCGGACTTCAACACTGCCTTGCACCGATATGGCCTTGGCGACCTCTGGCGTGCACGGTTCGGACTGCGCGGCTGTCGCCATCAGGCAGCAGAGCGTCAATAGAATGCTCCGCCTTGGTGCGTAAAAAACATGGTGAACCACGTAATATTTTCCGGCGCTTATCCCAAACATAACTTGTCTCTCTAGTTTGTTATTTTAAAATTTACGCATTGTTACGGATAAGGGGTATTGAGTCTATCCATTTGAGATTTGATGCTGGTGGTACCGTCACAGCACCAAAACCTGTTATCGTCACTCCTGTCATCGCCACTCTCGGCTGTGACGCATCAGGATAAACCAATCGGGTTTCAAAAAAAATTAAAAAACTCACACTACAAGCGTAAATTTATCCAACTTTCGCAGATCATTTTTTATATCTCCGTCACAATCATTAGCCGTTTCTGATATTGCCTAAACAACATGGAATAGCAGGCCCATTTTTTATATTTATTTTTTCCCCATATGTATCACACCTGTCCACGTGGCGGGTGGGATATTCCCATGCTCCTGGCAGAGATTGGAATAAAAGGCACTGGGGCCATCATCAGGATAACGCTCGAGCAAACCCTGAAACAAAACCAGCGCCTCGTTCCACGCCTGTATCAAAAACAGCTCGTGCGCTTGTTCGAAGTCGCTGCATAACACTTTTATTACAGCCAGGTTATCCTTATTTACATGGTCACGGCCCAGCAATTCATACAACGTAACAGCTTGCTCCTTACCCGCCAGCATAAAAACTCCCAATTTGCGGGTGACCAATCCCGATACACCTTCCAACACCTCTTCAGATGCAATTACGTGGGTGCCGAGTTGTTTGTTAAGCCCTTGAATGCGTGAGGAGGTATTGACGATGTCGCCGACCGCACGGTATTCGTAGTGATCTAATGCACCGATATTGCCGATCATCATTTCGCCTGCATGCAAACCGATGCGTGTATTTAAGACCATATTCCGCTCTTGGTTGAATTTAAGCGCGGCCGCCGCAATGTCGAGCGCCGCATAACAGGCCAGTTGGCGCAGATGGGACTGGGCTTGTGGCGCCGACCAAAGCGCCAGCATCGCATCCCCTATCACGTCAGAGACAATGCCTTGATGGGCGTGTACTGGTGCAAACAGGGCTTTGTAATAATCATTCATCAACTCACTCAGGGCCGTTGGAGCAAGTGTTTCCGCCAGGCGTGTATAACGCTCGGCATCCGTGGCCAGACATACGCCATACATAAGTTGGCCTGCCGCCGCAACGGGAGCAGCATTGTGCGCGAAATCATCCACCACATTACGCGGTACGTAATGGCTAAATGCCCGATGCATCTGTTGCCGACTGCGGTGTACATCGCCATAGCGATACAACAGAGAGACAAACAGGGCCAAGGGCGTTTGAATAAACAACGGTACAATCCAAGGTAACCAGATATTTTGCATAGTGAAAAATAGATAACATACCAGCAGGTAGATACCCGCTGCCATCACGTTGCCAACCACTACCAGGGCGGTGGTTGGCAATCGCCCCACTGCTGAAATCATGAAGCCGTAGGCCACAATCAGAGATACAAACAGCACGGGAGATAAAGTTTGCAGAGTGGTGCCCTGCAAAATATTAGCAAATGCTGTTGCAGCGATCTCCACACCACTCACATCAACACCATTGGGTTGGGAATAGACCGTAAAAAATCCATCTTTTTGCTCTGGCTGGCGGTTTTCCGCAAAGCCTATAAATACTACCTTGTCTTTGAAGCTCGCCAGGTCACTGACATCTGCCTGCAACAGATCAACATACGGAACCGTTGTGATGGTGTGGGGCGGGCCGTAGAGATTCAGGTAAGGGCGGCTCTTTCCGGCGTAGGTATCGAGTAGCGCTTCAAGGCGCTGCCTCTGCTCATAAGCGAGAGACTGTGTGTCGGTTACACTCTGTTTTAATTCGGCCAATAACGTTGGCTGGGTCACCAATAGCATACGCGCCGCATTGCCTAATTTTGTTTTGTCGCTGCCTACCAACCCCACATCCAACAGCCGATTCATCAACACGGCATCACTCTTGGCCAATGCCTGCAACCACTGGCTGACGGCCGTTGCAGCGTAACGCTCCAAAGCCACCACGGGCAAGGTGGCAACGTCCCCTGCTGTGGTATGAAAGGTCCAAAATTGGCTGATACGCACGGGGACTTTAGGCAGTGCAAAGGGGGCGATATCCGCTGCCGTCTGAGCAAGTTCTGTAAAAGGTGGCACCAGTCGTTCTATATATAAGCTGCCAGCGGCGCTATCAGCGATTTCACGTTTGAGATAGGCAAACAGCACCACATTGCCAGCGCGACGGGTCGCATCACTCAGATGCCGATCTTGCAGCGGATCACGCAGCTCCTTGAAAAATATATCAAACACCACAACGGCGGCACCCGCAGCAGCAAGTTGATCGATGACACGGGCATGCATGCCGCGCGGCCATCGCGCTGGGTCATTGGCCAAACCCAACTGGTCAGCCGAGCCCTTGTCTATGGATACCAGCACCACATCAGCGGGGGCCAAACGTGGACCACGCAGTTTATATAACCCTTCCAGTCCCACGTTTTCTTCCCAAGCCAAACCAAAAGGTAGAAAATAGACCAGCAAACCGATCGCCGCCGTCGCCAAACCGAGCAGCACTGTTTTTTTAAGGCGCACATCGATACTGAAACGACGTCGTTGATCTGACATAAAATGGCGGCTCACAATGAGAGAATAATTCAGCGATAATAAACATTCTGCCCAGCGAGTTCTGCCAGCGCAAGCAAAGGTGGAATACCCCATGGGGGCGTTTCTGGGAAATTTCGTAAAATTACAGCCAAATAGTATTAACCGTTAAATAATCAGGGAGTAGGAAAGTGATGCAGCAAAAGGGTTTTGACGATTTACCTAAAATGTTGCAGCGTGTGCCGCTATTTGCTGCGCTAGATGGCGATGAGCTGGCTGCCGTCTGTGCCCATGTCATCATACGAAACTATACCAAAAACAGTGTGCTGATCACTGAGGGTGATGCAACTGATTCGTTGTTCATTATCTTAAAAGGCAGGGTTAAAGTGTACCTCAGTGATGACCGTGGCCGTGAGGTCATCCTTACGCAACAGGCTGCCGGTGAGTATTTTGGCGAGCTGGCATTGATCGATGATGCGGAGCGCTCTGCCTCGGTCATGACCACAGAGCCATCAACTTTCGTCATCATCACCAAACAGTCATTCAAAAATATCTTGGCCGCCAACCCCAGCATCGCCATCACGCTCATCAAAGATTTAACCTGTCGCATTCGAACATTGACCGCCAACGTCAAGAGCCTGGCCTTAATGGATGTCTACGGCCGTGTTGCAAAAACGTTATTGAGCATGGCGACACAATCTGGAGATAAATTGCTGATTGACGAAAAGCTCACGCAACAGGATATTGCCGACCGCGTCGGCTCTTCACGTGAGATGGTGTCAAAAATACTGAAAGATCTTACCAACGGTGGCTACATCAGTGTCGATCATAAACGCATTGTCATCAATGAACGCCTGCCGACGCGTTATTAAAACCTGATACGAAAGAAGGGGGAGGTAATGTACGAGGCCGGTATGTCCAGAACGAACGTTGAGTGCTCTTGTGCTCTTTTTACATCAAACAGTTACGCCACTTCCCCGTAACCTCTGTTGACAACCCCCCTTCCCCTCACTTAGAGTGCGCTCCTGCTTCAGGTGTCCCAACGGCTATCGCCTTAGGGATTAAACGGGAAGCCGGTGCGTTCTGGTCATCATCACCATGACAATTCCGGCGCTGCCCCCGCAACGGTAAGCGAGTTAAAAGGTTTTGCATCATGCCACTGTGCCTTGCACGGGAAGGCGCAGACCTCGGGAGTTTCCCACTCGCGAGCCCGGAGACCGGCCTGTGGCATTAGTTCGGCATTGCGGAGGGCGATGCACCGGCATGTGTGGTGTGTTTTCTGTTTCTCCGCTATTGCTATTCCATCCTCCTTCGCTGCCGTGTGGTCTTTTAATCAGCTCGCGTGCGGGTGTGCGCGAAGGAAAAACATATGCAGTTGCGTTCTTTGCCAGCGGCCATGGCGCTGTTGGGTTCACTTCCTCTCTATTCCATTGCGGCCACTAGCGCCACACTTGAGCCGGTTGTTGTCACGGCAACACGTACCGCCCAAACAGTCGATGATTCCCTTGCCTCCGTGAGTGTGATCACTCGCCAGGAGATCGAACAGCTCCAGGCTCAATCACTTCAGGATCTTTTGCGTGGTGTGGCGGGGCTCTCCATTTCCAATAATGGTGGTGCGGGCAAGTACACTGCCGTGTTCATGCGCGGTACCGAGTCAGATCATGTTCTGGTGTTGATTGATGGTGTGAAGGTGGGCTCTGCCACTGCGGGCGGCGCTGCGTTTCAGGATATCCCAGTCGCCCAGATCGAACGCATCGAGATCGTGCGCGGGCCGCGCTCCAGCCTTTACGGCGCTGAGGCGATTGGCGGCGTGATTCAGATCTTCACCCGCAAGGGTCAAGGCGAGATCAAGCCCTCATTCAGTGTTGGTGCGGGCAGTTATGGCACCTATAAATCCCAGGCGGGTGTAGCTGGCGGCAGTGATAACAGCTGGTTCAGCGCCAACCTGAACAACATCAACACCAACGGTTTCAATGCCTACAATGGGACAGAACCCGACAAGGATGGATACCACAATCAGGCCGCCACACTACGCGGCGGCCACCGCTTTGCCAATGGCGTGGAGGCTGAACTCAATACCCTGCGCAGTGAAGGTGACTCAAAGTATGACGGCTCCTACGTCAATGAATCCTCATCCGTGCAGCAGGTTCTGGGTGGCAAAGTGAGTTTTGCCCCCATGTCGATCTGGCAGGCGACCCTGTCAGCCGGTCAGAGTCGTGATCAATCTGACAATTTCCTGAATGGCAGTTACATGAGCCGCTTCAACACGCGGCGTGACAGCGCCACCTGGCAGAACGACATCACCATGGGTGATGATCGCCTGCTGACCGTTGGTCTTGATCGTCTGGTTGATCGTGTTGAGAGCGACACTGCCTATGCCTTTAACTCACGCGGCAACAGCGCCCTCTTCACCCAGTACCAGGGGGCTATCAGCGCAATCGACATGCAGCTGTCGCTGCGCCGTGATGACAACGAGCAGTTCGGCAACCACGGCACCGGTGGCGTGGCGTTTGGTACTGATCTTGGCAAGGGGCTGCGCGGCACACTCTCTTACGGCACCGCCTTCAAGGCACCGACTTTCAACGAGCTCTACTACCCCGGTTATGGCAACGCCAACCTCAAGCCGGAGGAGTCGCGCAGTGTTGAGATTGGCGTGGCTGGCAAGACCACCAATGGCCACTGGGCGCTCAACGCCTATGAGACGCGCATTAATGATCTCATCGCCTACGACGCCGCGCTCTTCGCACCCAACAACCTCGACCATGCGCGTATCCACGGGCTGGAGGCGGTGTGTGGTGTTGATATGAGCGGTTGGGCCGTCAACGCCAACCTCACCCTGCTCGATCCCGAGAACCGCTCCAGTGGTTCCAACTACGGCAAGGTGCTGCCACGCCGCGCCAAGGAGTCATACCGTTTAGATGCGGATCGCACCCTCGGCGCATATCAGCTTGGCGCCAGCCTGCGTACTGAAGGGCACCGTTATGATGACCTCGGCAACAACCGTCGCATGGGTGGTTACGCCGCCGTCGATCTGCGTGCCGGGTATGATCTGGCCAGGGCGTGGCAGCTACAGGGGCGCATCGAGAACCTGCTCGACAAGGGGTATGAGACAGCAGCCTTCTACAATCAGCCGGGGCGCAGCCTGTTCGTGACATTGCGTTATCAACCCTGATGGATTGATAGATACAGTGGTGAATGAAATGGCACGGATGGAGTGCATTCAGTCCCTTTAATTACCGGGTTGGCCGTTCATCACATCACCAACCCGCTTCATTAAAAATTCAAAACAGAAGCCACAGCAGGTTAACGACATGAGCAACAGCGATAAAACAGAACGCCATCGCAACCGCATGCAGCGCAAGAAGGAGGTGGTGGATGCCGCCATCGCCCGCGCCGACCGGGACAAGGGGCTATTGCTGGTGCTCACCGGCAACGGCAAGGGCAAATCGAGTTCCGCCTTTGGCATGGTGGCGCGAGCACTGGGCCACGGTATGAAGGTCGGTGTGGCGCAGTTTATCAAGGGGCGTTCGGATACTGGCGAAGAGGCGTTTTTTCGCCAGCAGCCCGGCGTGGTCTGGCATGTGCTGGGCGAAGGGTTCACCTGGGATACGCAGAATCTGGAACGTGATATCGAGACCGCCAAACGTGGCTGGAGTGTGGTGCGTGAACTGCTGCGTGATCCCACCATCGGCCTGGTGGTGCTCGATGAATTGACCTATCCGATCAAATATGGCTGGCTCGATATTGAGACTGTGCTGAATGATCTCGCCGATCGCCCACCGCTGCAGCATGTGGTGATCACCGGGCGCGGCGCACC
>JAYWDX010000047.1:0-15652 GCA_043779675.1 Tenderia sp. (SeqCode) | reverse complement strand
GGAATTCTGATGCCGCACTTGGCTTTCAAATTGGAGTTGTGGAACGACAAACAGGCGATGGAGAAAGAGTTGATAGGAATTGCGCCTACCTATCCGCGAGGGGGGTCAAAAGCATGTAGGGGGCAGGTCTTTCGTTATCACATCACCCCTGTCATAATTCGCCAATGGCACGCCCCTTAAGCAAGGTAGCCCGGATGGCGCACCCTATTTATGGGCTTTTTAAGCTCTTCTTTACGAACAATAATCGCCCAACACTACAGGCCAAATGATTGTTTTATTGAGTCACGTAATACAGCCCTGTCCTGAGGACCATAAAAAGCGATCACCTTCTCGCCACCACCCATAAAATAGACGGCGCTGGCGGAGCCCATGCTATGTGATGATGCAAACTGATCACCCACTGTTGTGCCGATATCAGCCACAAGAAATTCGATTTCCCCTTCATAGTCATCACGTATCTGATTAAACTCCTCCATCAAATCCATGCTGGCCACGTTCTCTTTATCAAAGATCAACACAATGGCCGGTTTGCCCTTACCAATAAGTGATAAATCAGTGTTGTAAGAGGGTGGGAACGCGGCCCACATCATCGCTGCAAAGACAGCAATGACCAATAATGCACCAATTAAATTGTGCTTCAAGGCACCTGACTGGTGGTGCCGCGAGAGTCCACATGTATTGTTACGTCGATAAATCATGCTCTTTTCCTTCCACAATAATTTCTGCAATAGTAGGGTTTTTATACAGTGTCGTTGATCGCTATCTGAACGTCAGCTGCGCCAGCGCTTCCTCAAATGTTTGGTTTTTGCGCTACCAGCAGCGCTTCGTTGCGTAACCCTTTGCTGGCATCCCCGGTTAATCCCTCTTCGCGATAGACCAGTGGTTTTAACCCTGCAAACAGTGTCAGCAGCTCGCCATCGGCAAGGCGCCAATCACTGTTTTTGGGGCCGCTTTCAACCACGCGGGTTTGGGTGAAGGTTTGGTAGAAGAGCAGGCCGCCGGGTTTGAGGGCGGTAATGATGGCGGGTACTAAGCTGCGATCAAGGAAGTGGCTGACAACGACCACGTCGTACTCATCTGCGGTGGGTGGGCTGGTGACAATATCGCGGGCGCAGGCCGTAACCTTGGCGCCGGTGTCTGCGGCGCGCTGGTTGACCCGTGCGGTGGCGACGGCGGAGATGTCCCATGCCTCCATTTTGATGCCATGTGCGGCGATGGCGAAGCTGTTGCTGGCGAGACCGCAGGCGAGCTCTAGCCCTTTTCCTGATGCGGGCAGCAGATGCAGATTTTCTTCTACTACACGTGCGGCGTGGCCGTACTCTGCGCTCCGCTCGCTATAGATTCTGTCCCACTTTTCCCGGGTTACATCACTCATCGGGCAATCCTCTATTTGCGCCAGAAGGCGGGGCTTAGCAGTACCAGCAGGGTGAAGATCTCTAATCGCCCTAGCAACATGGCAAAGCAGAGTACCCATTTGCCGAAATCGCTGACCTCCATGAAGTTCATGGTGACGCTGCCGAGGCCAGGGCCGGCGTTGGTCATGCAAGCGAGTACGCCGGAGAAGGCGGAGACGGCATCCAGCCCGGTCGCCATCAGCAACATGCCCATAATAATGAAGGTGGCGACCCAGAGGGCGAAGAAGCCCCAGACCGCCTCGATAACACGATCAGGCACGGCCTTGCTGCCGACCTTGATGGGGATCTGGGCGGCGGGGTGGATCAGCCGTTTGATCTCACGTGCACCCTGCTTGAGCAGCAGCAGAAAGCGGATCGCCTTGATGCCGCCGCCGGTGGAACCGGCGCAGCTGACGACGAGGCTGGTGAGGAGGATGAAGACCGGCAGGAAGCCGGGCCAGTCGGCAAAGCCGGTGGTGATGAAGCCGGTGGTGGTGGCGACTGAGACCAGCTGGAAGGTGCCGTGACGCAGTGCCGTCAGGGGATCAGCATAGGTGCCGCTTAACCAGAGATACCCCACCACGAGCACCAGCGATATCAGCAATAGCCACATATAGACCTGCCACTCGCTGTCCTGGGTGTAGACCTTCCAGCTGTTGGCGCGCCAGGCCAGAAAATGGAGCGCAAAGTTCATCCCCGCCAGGAACATGAAAAGGATAGCGATGGATTCGAGCAGCGGGCTGTTGAAGTAGGCGAAGCTGGCGTCATGGGTGGAGAACCCCCCCAGCGACAGGGTGGCGAAGGCGTGGGTAATGGCATCGAAGAAGGTCATGCCTCCCGCCCAGAAGGCCAAGGTGCAGGCGACATTGAGGATGAGGTAGACATACCACAACCCCTTGGCGGTCTCGGTGATGCGCGGGGTGAGCTTGGAATCTTTCATCGGCCCCGGCGTCTCGGCGCGGAACAGCTGCATGCCCCCGATCCCCAACAGTGGCAGGATCGCCACCGCCAGCACGATGATGCCCATGCCGCCGAGGAAGTGGAGCTGGGCGCGATGGTAGAGGATTGACTTCGGTAGCGTGTCCAGCCCGGCGGCGATGATGGTGGCCCCGGTAGTAGTAAGACCGGAGATCGATTCAAACACCGCGTCGGTAATCGAGAGGTGGGGCTGGTGGGCGAGTATCAGCGGCAGGGCACCGAACAGCCCCAGTACGGTCCAGAACATCACCACAATCAGAAAGCCGTCACGCATCCGTAGCTCAGAACGGCGGCGGCGCACCGGCCACCAGAAGAGCAGGCCGGTGAGCAGGGTCAGGCAAAAACTCACCAGAAACGGGGTGGTGACGCCATCGTCATAAGCATAGGAGACCGCCAGTGGTGGCAGCAGGGTGATACTGAAGAGCATCAGTAGCAGACCGAGGATTCGTTGTACGGTAGTAAGTTGCATGGGTGTTGGCTTCTAAAATGTAGGTTGGGTTCACCCTAAAGGGTACAAGCGGCGCGTCAGGTGCGCTGTTTTAGGGGGGCAAACGCGCTGTAACCCAACAGCCGGCGCTCCACTACACCCCCGCACGTTGGGTTACGATGCCCAAAGCACTGCGTACTCAAAGCGCTTGCCCAAAACACTACGTGGGGCAGGCTCTGCGCTTCAACAGCAGACGTTCTCTTGTACGTGGTGGAAACGCGCATCTAACCCAACCTACAGGAAGGTGATCCCGACCTGGAACAGCTTCTCCACCTCGCGCACGCGGCGTTTGTCGACCAGAAACATGATGACATGGTCCTCGGCCTCGATGACGGTGTTGTGGTGGGCGATGATCACCTCGCCGTTGCGGACGATGGCGCCGATGTTGGTCCCTGGCGGCAGCTTGATCTCTTCAATGGAACGCCCCACCACCTTGGAGGAGCGTTTGTCGCCATGGGCAATCGCCTCGATCGCCTCGGCGGCACCATGGCGCAACGAGTGCACCACCGCCACATCGCCACGGCGCACATGGGCCAGCAGGCTGCCGATCATCGCTTGGTGGGGTGAGATGGCGATGTCGATGTCACTCGACTCCACCAGATGTACGTAGGAGCCGCGATTGATCAACGCCATCACCTTGCGGGCACCGAGGCGCTTGGCCAGCATTGCCGAGAGGATGTTGGCCTCGTCGTCATTGGTGACGGCGCAGAAGACATCGGTGCAGGCGATGTTCTCTTCCTGCAGTAGCTCTTCATCGGCGGCATCGCCATGCAGTACAATAGTCCGTTCCAGCTCTTCCGAGATCTGGCGCGAGTTGCTCAGATTGTGGTCGATGATCTTGACCTGGTAGTTATTTTCCAGCGCCCGCGCCAGCCCTTTGCCAATGTTGCCGCCACCAGCAATGATGATGCGTTTGTTGGGTTTGTCGAGGTGGCGCAGTTCACCGATTACCTTGCGGATATCCTTGCGGGCAACGATGAAGAAGACCTCATCGTCGGCTTCGATGATGGTGTCACCCTCGGGGATGATGGGGGCGCCCTTGCGGAAGATGGCGGCGACACGGGTTTCAACAGTGGGCATGTGGTCACGGAGTTTGCGCAGCGCCTGTCCCACCAGCGGCCCACCGTGGTAGGCCTTGACCGCCACCAGCTGCACCAGCCCATCCGCAAAGTCGAGTACCTGCAAGGCGCCGGGGTGGTCGATGAGCCGCTCCATGTAGTCGATCACTAGCTGTTCGGGGCTGAGCATGACATCGACCGCGATCGCCTCAGGGCCAAACAACTGCGGGTACTGTAGGTATTCACGGGCGCGGACCCGTGCGATCTTGGTGGGAGTACGGAAGAGGTGTTGCGCCACCTCGCAGGCGAGCATGTTGGTCTCGTCACTGTTGGTGACGGCCAGAATCATGTCGGCATCCTCGGCCCCGGCGCGTCTGAGCACGTCGGGGTGGGAGCCCTGGCCATGAACGGTACGAATATCCAGGCGATCCTGTAGATCCTGCAACAGCTTGCTGTCGACATCAACCACGGTGATGTCGTTGGCCTCTCTGGCAAGATTGGCGGCCACGGAGGAACCCACCTGGCCGGCGCCGAGAATAATAATTTTCATGTCTGAGGTTCAGCCATCGGAGTCGAGAGCGCGCACTTTACTATATTCATGGCGACTAATTCAGATCTTCTTTGGGATTGATGCCCAGCGACTTCATCTTGCGGTAGAGGTGGGTACGTTCTATGCCCGAACGTTTTGCCACCTGCGAGACATTGCCATCGGTCACCCGTAGCTGATATTCGAAGTAGGCCTTCTCGAAGAGTTCGCGGGCTTGCCGCAGTGGCAGGTCGAAATCGAGTTCCAGCACCTGCTCCGAGGCGGCGGGCAGATGGGTGGCGCCGAGGGCCTGCTCGACCTCGGCGCTCTCGACGATGCCACCCTGCCCCAAGGTCAGGAAGCGGTGCACCAGATTGATAAATTCGCGCACATTGCCGGGCCAACTGTGATGCCGCAGCCGATTCTGGGCGGCGACCGAGAAGGAGCGATAGCTCAGCCCTTCTCGTTCGACAAAGTAGTCGACGTAGTAGGCCAGTAGTTCCAGCAAGTCATCGCGATGGTCATGCAGCGGCGGTACTGTCACCGGCACCACATTGAGTTGGTAGAAGAGCCGGGCATTAAAACGCCCCTGCTGCACCTCTGTCGCCAGCGAGCGGCTGCTGGCGGCAATCACCCGCAGGTTCAGTTTGACCGTGGCAATGCCACCGCAGCGGCGGAAATTGCCGGTATCAAGGGCTTGCGCCAGTTGTGCCTGTAACGGCGCCTCCATGGTCCACACCTCGTGTAGAAACAGGCTGCCGCCATGGGTTTGCTCCAGCAGCCCAGCCACCACGGGCTGGCCGCTATGTTCCTCGCCAAAGAGTCGAGTCGCCCCCTCGGTGCCACTGAGCGTGGCCATGCCGGCTTCGACAAACGGGCCGCCGCGACGGTTGCTGCGGCTGTGGATGAAGTGGGCCAACAGGCGTTTGCCAGCGCCCGATTCGCCACTCAGCAAGATGGCGGCATCACTGCCGGCGGCCTGGATCGCCTGGTCACGCAGACGTGTCATCACCTCGCTTTTGCCGAGTGGTTGGCTAAGGGGTTGGAGTTGACGGCGTTGAGTGCTGGTTTCGCGGCGCAGGTTCTGGTCGTCGAGGGCGTGGCGCAGCGTGATCAGCAGCTTGGCCATGGAGAGTGGCTTTTCGAGGAAATCATAGGCACCCAGGCGGGTTGCCTCGACCGCAGTCTCGACCGTGCCATGTCCCGACATGATCACCACCGGCGGTACCGCCTCGCCACCGGCCTGGGCTCTGGTCTGCCACTCTTTGAGCAGGGTGATGCCATCGACATCGGGCATCCAGACGTCGAGCAGGATCAGGTCGGGGCGGCGCTCCTGGTAGGCGCGCCGTGCTGCCGCGCCATCGGCGGCGCTGCTGACACTATAGTGTTCGTCTTCGAGGATCTCTTTTACCAGTTCGCGGATATCGGTCTCGTCATCTACGACCAGAATATGGGGCACCGTCATCCAATTACCTCGTTGTTATCGGTCTGTTGCCGGAGTGGCGGGCGGGCCAGCTGCAGCGGCAGGCGGACATTAAAACGGGCGCCGCCGCCGCTTAGATTCTCGGCCCAGAGCGTGCCATTATGCTCTTCGACAATCTTTTTGACGATTGCCAGCCCCAGGCCGTCACCTTTGGGTTTGGTGCTGATGTAGGGTTCAAAGATTTTATCGATTAATTCATCGGGAATGCCGGGACCACTGTCAGCGACACTCAGCTCCACCTGGGGTATTTCGCCTGCGATCTGGTGGGTCTCGACCTTGATATGGATGTCGCTCTCGCCTTCGGCCGCTTCAATTGCGTTTTTGACCAGGTTGTGAATTAGCTGGCGGATGCGGCCGGCGTCGGCGCTGATCTGCCGGGACTGATTGATCTGGGGATCGAGATTGACCTCCAGCAGCAACGGCCGTGGCGAGCTGCGGTAGAGCTCCAGCACCTCGTTAACCAGGGCGTTGAGGTCGAGCGGTAGCAGCTCCAGCTGTGGAGCGCGGGCGTATTCGGCAAAGGCCTTGACCAAATCCTTCATATTCTCCACCTGCTGGATGATGGTGTGGGTGGCGCGATCGAGCAGTTGTGACTCCTCCTCGTTCATCGTCGGCAGATATTTGTGGCGCAGCCGCTCGGCGGAGAGGCGGATCGGTGTTAGTGGATTTTTGATCTCGTGGGCGATGCGTCTCGCCACCTCGCCCCAGGCGGCATCGCGTTGGGCCTGGAGCAGGGCGGTGACATCGTCGAACACCACCACGTATCCGGCATCCTCCTGTTTTTCCACCCGCCTGGCAGGCAGATGTACACCTCGGCACATCAATACCTGGCGACCGCCGGCGCCATAGAGCGCCACCTGTTCCTGCCACCCTTCATGGGCGGCGCCGATCTGGATCAGCAGCATTTCGATAAAGGCTTGTGAATGTTCGTGGGCCTGGCCGATCTGGGTCAGCGTTGTGCCGATGGAGCTGTTTAACTCCACCCCCAGGATCTGCTCGGCAGCGGCATTGGCGGTGAGCAGTCGCCCCTCGCCGTTGAAGGTCATGACGCCGGAAGAGAGGTGGCCAAGCACCGTCTCCAGATAGCCCTTTTGCCCCTCCAGATTCTGGCGGCTGCGCTCCGCCTCTTGCTGTGCCAGGGCGATGCGCAACATCATGGTATTGAAGGACTTCACCAGAAAGCCGAGTTCGTCGTCAGCGGCCACTGTGGTGGGCAGCTGGCGGTGGTAATCGCCCTCGGTCACTGCGCGGGTGCCAATGGCCAGGATGCGGATCGGCGCTACCAACCGCTGCGCCAGGTAAAAGGCGACCCAGATGGCGGTGAACATACTCAGCAGCAGCACCAGTGATAGCGTGAGGGTGAAACTGAATTTGAGCGGGCCACTGAAAAAGGCGAGCTGCTCATACTGGCTGGAGGCGTGCCGTACCCGTTCCATTAATACGTCAATGCCCGCCGGCACTGGGAAGATCGCCTGGAGCAGACGCGGTGTCACATCGTCGCTGGAGGCCGGGATGTTGACGACAAGTCGGGCAAAGGGTGCCTCATTTGAATCTTTATCCGGTTCCAGGCCAACGTAGGCGAGTCCGCTTTTCAACTGCGCCAGCACTGTGGCGTCGATGGCGATGGGGGTGAGCTGGCTCGGATTGGCGTTGCTGAAATCGCTGATGTTACCGTTGGGCTGCACGATAGCCACCTCCCTGGCCCCCGCCTGTGAGCGTAGTGTACTGAGCAGCTTCAGCTGCTGCTGCGGCGCGGTCTCGCTGATACTGCGCGCCATCTGCTCGGTTTGGCGCATCATGTCGCGCAGGCGCCAGTCAAGGGTGGTGCGGCTCAGCTCCAGAGCGTCACTCATCACCTGCTCGACCCGCACATCAAACCAGCTGTCGATGCCGTGGCGGATGAATCCGAGGGAAAAGTAGTAGAGCACCGAGACCGGCGTCACCGCCAGCACCACAAACATCACCACCAGCCGTACCGTTAGGCGTGAGCCGGTGGCGTGGTTGCGGTACTGGCGAATCAGGTGCCCCAGTTTGACACCGATCAGTCCCAGTAGCAGCAGCAGGATCAGGCCGTTAATGATCAGTAGTGGGATGTAGATGCGGCCGAACTGCTCCGAGTTTTCGGTAGCGCTGCCCATGAGATAGAGCGAGCCTAAGAGCAGCGCCAACAGCAGCACAATTGGCGTTTTACCAGAGAAGCGACGTTTCAGCGCAGTTGTAACGGCCATTGGTACCACTCACTCTGTAGATCCCAGTCTGACGAGATGTAACTCATCAGCCGCAAGGGGGCCGGTAGTTTGTCACTATCGATGGTGATGCGCAGCCGGGCCAGGTACTGCCTATCGTCGTGCAGCAGATTGCGATCCATAAATGGGAAATGTTTGAGATTACCCAGTACCGCCTTGACGGCGCTCAGGGTAGGCAGCTGTTGTTGCGCATCGGTATTGCGATTGTGCAGCAGGTACTGCCCGGTAAGTGTATTAAACGAGAGCAGATAGCGCTGTTCGACATGGGCGATGCCCCTGAGCCAGAGGTAGTCGCGCTCTTGCAGCGCCTCGATCTCCAACAGCAGCGGCAGTGTAACGCCGTTGTGCAGCGCCTCTGTTAGAGTGGCGCCAAAACGTAGGGCAAAGGTGGCATCAAGGCGAATCACCCCTTCGACGTCGCGGGCGCTGGCCGATAGCACAACAAAGCCGGGAGATTGCGATTCGGCAATCTCCTCTTCGTCGTTGCCATAGGCCCATGGTGCGGGTAGCCACAGCAGCAGGGCGAGGCAGAGGCAGACTAGTTTGAATGGAGCGCTCACCTACTGCCCGCCCTTTTGCAGGCAGGCGTAGTAAAAACCATCCATACCCGCCTGCCCCGGCAGAATCTGCCGGCCGATGGTCTGGGCCAACCCCCACTGCGCCACGATGGGCTGTTCTTGGACACCATCTTGGACATCATCTTGTTCACGGCAGAATCTCTGGAGCTGACGCACATTCTCCTGCGGCAGCACCGAGCAGGTGATGTAGAGCAGCAGACCACCTGGTTTCAACAGTGGCCAGAGCGCCCGCAGGATCTGTCCCTGCAACGTCGCCAGTTGGGTAATGTCATCACTGCGCCGCAGCAGTTTAATGTCGGGGTGACGGCGGATCACCCCCGTGGCGGAGCAGGGGGCGTCGAGCATGATGCGGTCAAACAGACGGCCATCCCACCATTGTTGTGGATCAGAGGCATCGCCGGTGCTGACGCTGGCGTTGAGCTGCAAACGGTGCAGATTCTCATGCAGCCGTTGCAGTCGTCCGCCATCCTGGTCCAGCGCTACCATCATCACGCTGGGTTGCCGTTCCAGCACATGGGCGGTCTTGCCTCCAGGCGCGGCACAGGCGTCGAGAATATGTTCGCCGGGCTGGGCATTAAGCAGCTCTGCCGCCAGTTGCGCCGCCGAATCCTGCACCGAGAGCTCGCCGTCAGCAAAACCGGGCAGAGATTCCACATCCACTGGCCGCGCCAGGATCAGCCCATCTTCGCTGTAAGGGGTTGGTTCGGATTCGATGCCCAGCGCCAACAGCCGTTGGCGGTAGTTGTCACGTGTCACCTTGGAGTGGTTGATGCGCAGCACCAGCGGTGGATGTTGATTATTGGCCTCCAGGATCGCCTGCCATTGTTCAGGATAGGCAGCGCGCAGCTTTTCGATCAGCCAGTGGGGGTGGGCCCAGCGCGAGACCGGATTATCATCAAGTGCTGCCAGCAGCGCCTCGCTCTGGCGCTGGAAGTTACGCAGCACCGCATTGACCAGCCCGCGCGCCCACGGTTTCTTCAGCGCCGCAGTGGCGGCAACGGTGGCGGAGACGGCGGCGTGGTCGGGCACCCGCAGGTAGATCAGCTGGTAGAGCCCCAGCAGGATCAAGGCATGAATATCCGTATCTTTGGTCTTGAAGGGTTTCTGCAGCAGCTGCACCGCCAGGGCGTCAAGACGTGCATACCAGCGCAATACCCCATAACAGAGCTCCTGCAACAGTGGGCGATCCTTGGTGGCGACCTGTTCCTGCCAACGCGGCAGCACAGAGGTGAGGGAATGGCTCTGGCGAATAACCTCATCCAGGGCCAGCGCTGCCGCCGTGCGTACATCCATCTCAGGCGGCTACAGTTGCGGTGGATTCAAAACGGGCGTCCGCCTGCTTCAGTGATTTACGGGCATTGAGTAGATCCACCACCGCCAGTGGCCGACCGCCCGGCAGTTGTGCCTGTTCGATCCGCAAAACCCCGTTGCCGGTGGCGACGTCGATACCCGCCTTGGTGGCGGTTACCACGTTGCCAGGGGTGGTGCCGTTGGCACTCACACCATCAAGCGCCCGTGCTTGCCAGATCCGCACTACCTCACCCTCGTAATGGGTTTGGGCGACCGGCCAGGGGTTGAAGGCGCGCACCTGTCGTTCGAGTTCGATGGCGGGGCGGCTCCACTCCAGCAGCGCCTCCTCTTTGGAGAGCTTGTGGGCATAACATGTATGGGCTTCATCCTGGGCAACCGGTTTGGTAGTGCCGCTTTGGAGCTGGTCCAGTGCGGTGATTACGGTGCGGGCGCCAATCTCGGCGAGGCGGTCATGCAGGGTGCTGGCGTTATCGTTGCGGCTGATGGAGGTGGCTTCAATCACCAGCATCTCACCCGTATCAAGCCCTACATCCATCTGCATGATGGTGACGCCGCTTTGCTCATCGCCGGCCAGGATGGCTCGCTGGATCGGGGCGGCGCCGCGCCAGCGTGGCAGCAGCGAGGCGTGAATATTAATACACCCCAGCCGTGGTGTCTCCAACACTGCTTTGGGTAGGATCAGGCCATAGGCGACCACCACCATGACATCGGCGTTAAGGTTGCGCAGCTGCTGCCGTTCCGCCTCTCCCTTGAGCCGTTCCGGCTGGAGGACCGGGATGTTGTGGCTCTGGGCCAGCAGTTTTACCGGGCTGGCGGTCAGCTTGCGGCCACGCCCGGCCGGTCGATCCGGCTGGGTGTAGGCGGCGATCACCTGATGGCCGGAGTCGATCAGCGCCTGTAGCGCTACGGCGGCAAACTCCGGTGTTCCGGCGAAGATCACGTTCAAACCCGCTGTTACTGTCATGGCGTCCTTAATGATGTGATGGATGGAGGGACTGCGTTACTTAGAGGTTCTGGCGACGCTGTTTTTCCATTTTTTTGCGGATGCGGTTACGCTTCATGTCGGAGAGATAATCGACAAACAGCTTGCCGTCGAGATGGTCGATCTCATGCTGGATACAGACCGCCTCCAGGTCGCTGGCCTCCATCTCGAATGGCTTGCCGTTACGATCCAGCGCCCGAACCCGAATCCAGTTGGCGCGTTCTACCGGTTCGTAGATGCCGGGCACCGACAGGCACCCCTCATCCATCTCCTCAATGCCACGGCTCTCAAGCAGCTCGGGATTGACCAGCACCAGTGGGGTACTGCGGTCCTCGGAGGTATCGACTACAATCACACGCTTGAATGCGGCCACCTGCGGCGCTGCCAGACCGATGCCTGGCGCCTCGTACATGGTCTCGAGCATATCGTCGATCAGGGTGCGGATCTCATCATCCACCTCAACCACGGGGGTTGAGCTAGTTCTCAGTTTGGGGTCGGGAAAGTGTAATATCGGTCTGATGGCCATGATTAATCATTAATTAAAAATTCAGTGTGCCGATTATACTGCTGAACTCAGTTCATCGCAGCTTGTTGTCACCATTACTTCAATTGGCCTTAAAGTTGGTGTATTTTTGGTTATTCGCTGGCTTGGTACGGAAACGATTTTATAAGGATGCTTCATGTCGATCAGAAAAGCACTGTTGGCCCTTACGGTCACGCTCTGTTTCAACGGTAGTCTTATTGCCGATACTTTGGCGCTTAAGCCGGATCATCCGACCCGTTACGTCGTGGTGCCAGGGGATACGCTTTGGGATATCTCCACCAAATTTTTGCAGGACCCGTGGCGCTGGCCCGAGATCTGGCATCTCAACCCCGCGATCAAAAATCCCCACCTGATCTATCCAGGAGACGCTATTTCCCTGGTGTTTGTGGATGGCAAACCGGTGTTGCAGCTAGAGCGTGGCGGGTCCGAGAACATAGTAAAGCTCTCACCACAGGCGCACTCCACTCAGCTCGGCGGCGCCATTCGCACCGTGCCAGCCACTGCCATCAGCCAATTTTTGTTTCAGCCCCGTATCCTCACCCAGGAGCAGCTTGATCAGGCCGGTTATGTCGCTGCGGCACAGGATGAGCGGCTGATCAGTGGTGCCGGCAATACCATTTATGCGTTGAAGCTGAACCAGGAACCAGGCGTCAAGGCTTACAGTATCTACCGTATCAACCAGACCTATCGTAATCCTGAGGATGAGAATGACATCCTTGGTTATGAGGCGATTCACGTCGCCGATGCCCAGCTGACCAGTGAAGGCGAACCCGCTACACTGCGCATCAATAAGAGCTACCGCGAAACATTTATCGGTGACAAGGTATTGGTCAGTGACACGGAGCAGTTCGACCAGAGCTTCCTGCCACACTCACCTGAACAGAAGGTCGCGGGGCGGATCATCTCCCTGATCGACGGTGTGTCCAGCGCCGGTCAGTACCAGACGGTGGTGATTGACCTCGGCAAACAGGATGGTATTGAGGTCGGCCATGTGTTGGCGGTGAGTCAGGCTGGTGATACCATCAAAAATCCCGCCTCAACCGGTTTTTTCAAGTCCAAGATACAGCTCCCCGATGAGCGTGCCGGACTGCTGATGGTAGTCCGCAGCTTCGACCGCATCAGCTACGCCATGGTCATGAATGCCAGCCGTAACATCCGCGTCACTGATATGGTAGCCAACCCATAGGCCTGACTAAAGTGATACGCTGGCGGCACATATGTCGCCAGTGGTTCATCTGATGATTGAAAACCCATCCACCGAATCCCCTCTTAACGATTGGCTTGCCCTGCTGCACTGCCCAGGCATTGGCGCCAAACGCTTTGCCGAGTTACTGCTGCGTTATGGCGAGCCAGCCGCAGTATTCAGTTACGGCGCCAAGGAGCTTGGCGGTAGTGGTCTGCCGCAGGCGACACTGGCGTGGCTACGGAATCCTGACTGGAATGTTATCGACAAAGATCTGGCATGGCTGGCAGCGAGTGATCGCCACCACATCATCACGTTGGCTGATTCAACCTATCCCACGCTGTTGCTGGAGGTTGCCGATCCGCCACCACTGCTGTTTGTAAATGGTGATCCGGCCGTCCTCAATTTGCCGCAGCTGGGCATTGTTGGCAGCCGCAACCCTTCGGCCGGTGGCCAGGAAAATGCCCGCAATTTTGCCAAGAGTCTGGCTCAAGCTGGGCTTGCCATCACCAGTGGCCTGGCGCTGGGAGTCGATGCAGCTGCCCATGAGGGGGCGCTGGCAGGGGGCGGTGTTACCATTGCCGTGACTGGCACCGGTCTTGATCGGGTCTACCCGGCCCGCCATCGCGAATTGGCCCATCAGATTGCCGCCACGGGGGCGCTGATCTCCGAATTTCCCATCGGTACCCCACCACTGGCCGACCATTTTCCGCGGCGTAACCGCATCATCAGCGGTATGAGTCTGGGGGCTTTGGTGGTGGAGGCGGCGCCACGCAGTGGTTCGTTGATCACCGCGCGGCTGGCGGCGGAACAGGGGCGCGAGGTTTTTGCCATTCCCGGTTCTATACATAATCCGCTGGCGCGTGGCTGCCACGCCCTGATTCGCCAGGGGGCCAAGTTGGTCGAAACGGTTGAGGATATCCTGGAGGAGCTCGGTCCGCGGGCAGCACTCAACTACAACCCAGGCCCTCGCCACAACGATGAAAGCAGCCAGCCGGTGCTTGATACCAAGCAACAAAAACTGCTTGAAAACATCGGCCATGACCCGACTTCGGTAGACACTTTGGTGGAGCGCGCCCATTTGACGACCGAAGAGGTTTCGGCCATGCTGCTGGTCTTGGAGTTGCAGGGGGTGGTATCCTCCTCCGGGGGGTTCTATTCCCGGATAGCAAAATAGGATAGTGATGAAAGAGAATATGTTAGACATCCTGATGTACCTGTTTGAACACTGCCTCGACAGCGAAACCGGGGTGATGCCCGAGGAGTCGGTGCTGCGCGGTCACCTTGATGACGCTGGTTTCCAGCATCAGGAGATCGACAAGGCCTTTGCCTGGCTTGAAGCGTTGGCCAGCGCCCGCGAGCATCATTTTGATGATCAGCTTGGCTCGAATCGTTCTATTCGTGTCTATGCGGCTCAAGAACAGCTCCGTCTGAATAGTGAATGTCGTGGCTTCATGCAGTTTTTGGAACAGACGGGCGTACTTGATCCAGTCAATCGCGAACTGGTGATTGACCGCGCGATGGCACTGGAGTCGGTTGAGATTGATCTGCCTCAGCTGAAGTGGGTCATCCTCATGGTGCTCTTTAATCAGCCCGGCCAAGAGGCGGCGCTGGCCTGGATGGAAGACCTGCTGTTTGAAGGGATCTCCGGACGCCTGCATTAAAACCGCACCAAGATTGAAGGGCCTTAGCCCTTAGAGAATCCCATCACCGATAGCGGCGGCCTAAACTCTGCACTGGTTCGACCGCTATCACCCAAACAACCACCACGGACGACTGGCACAGAACTCCATGAGCAAAAATTTAGTCATCGTAGAATCTCCTGCCAAGTGCAAGACGATAAAAAAATATCTTGGCACCGGCTTTGAAGTACTGGCCTCTTACGGCCACGTGCGCGATCTGCTGCCCAAAGAGGGCGCTGTGGATACCGAAAATGGCTTTGCCATGAAGTATCAGGTGATCGATAAAAACCAGAAACATATCGATGCCATCGCCAAGGCCATTGCCAAGGCCGATACCCTGTTCCTTGCAACTGACCCTGATAGAGAGGGTGAGGCCATCTCCTGGCATATCTGCGAACACCTGAAGGAGAAGGGGCTGCTGAAAGGCAAGACGGTGCAGCGGGTCGTTTTTCACGAGATCACCCAGAAGGCGATCCTGGAGGCGATGGAGAATCCACGCGAGTTGGCCACGGATTTGGTCAACGCCCAGCAGGCGCGCCGCGCCCTCGACTATCTGGTCGGTTTTAACCTATCACCGTTGCTGTGGAAAAAGATCCGCCGTGGACTTTCAGCCGGACGGGTGCAGAGTCCGGCCCTGCGTATGATCGTGGAGCGTGAACTTGAGATCGAAAAATTCATCTCCCAGGAGTACTGGAGCATAGAGGCCGACCTGAGCAAGGGCCCCAATGCCGACTTCAAAGCCAAACTGACCCAATATGCCAACGAAAAACTGAGCCAGTTCAGCGTCACCAATGGCGATCAAGCCGCCGCGATCGAAGCGACACTTGCTGCCGCTGCGGCGGGCACCTTGATGGTGGTCAAGGTCGACAAGAAAAAGCGCAAACGTAATCCGGCGCCACCCTTCATTACCTCCACCCTGCAGCAGGAGGCGTCGCGCAAGCTTGGCTTTACCGCCCAGCGCACCATGCGTATCGCCCAGCAGCTCTATGAAGGGATCGATACCGGCAGCGGCGCCACTGGTCTGATCAGCTATATGCGTACCGACTCGGTCAATCTGGCCAAAGAGGCTGTGGATGAGATTCGTAACTACATAGGCGAGCGTTTTGGGGCTGACAATGTGCCCAAAGAAGCCAATGTCTACAAGACCAAATCAAAAAACGCCCAGGAGGCGCACGAGGCGATCCGCCCCACCTCTATCGA
>JAYWDX010000046.1:0-6216 GCA_043779675.1 Tenderia sp. (SeqCode) | reverse complement strand
CGACCACTGGTTTTATGCTGTTCGTTGTTGTCGATGATCTCAGCAACCCGTTTGAAGGAGCTGAAGAAGAGCGGGATCTCAGGTGCCAGATTGATCAGCAGCTCACGGCTCTGAGCATGATCATGACCCTCTGCTGTGCTGTGGCCGATTAACACGGCAACGTTGGCATAAGGTGACTCGCCCGCGATAGCGTGAGGCACAAAGCTGTTCTGTTTGAAGGTCCAGAGCAACTTGTCGAGTTCAGCGGCCTGCCTGGCATCGCCGGTGTGGATGTAGACTCCCTGGCCGAGCAGGTAGACCTTCTCGGCCAGGCGACAGGCAAACTGCCCACGATTGGCGCGGGTATCCCCGGTCAGGATATAAAAATCGATCCGTGTCATGACGTTTGACAATACTGAGGCCTATTTGCTGGCACAACGATCAAGCAGGTATTGGGTCAGCAGGGGCACCGGGCGGCCGGTGGCGCTTTTTTTATCACCACTGCGCCAGGCAGTGCCGGCGATGTCGAGATGGGCCCACTGAAACTTCTTGGTGAAACGCGACAGGAAGCAGGCGGCGGTGATGGTGCCTGCCTCTTTACCACCGACGTTGGCGATGTCGGCAAAGGGACTCTTGAGCTGTTCTTGGTACTCTTCCCACAGTGGCAGCTCCCAGACACGATCGCCACTGCTCTTGCCCGCATTGATCAGATCGTGGATCAGCGGATTATGGTTACCAAGCAGGCCGGAGGCGTGTTTGCCGAGGGCGACAACACAGGCTCCGGTTAGCGTGGCGATGTCGATGACAGTGTCGGGTTCATACTTTTCAACATAGGTGAGTGCATCGCAGAGGATCAAGCGCCCTTCGGCGTCGGTATTGAGGATTTCGATGGTCAGACCGGCCATGCTGGTCACCACGTCGCCCGGTTTGTTGGCATTGCCATCGGGCATGTTTTCTGAGGCGGGCACGACGCCAATGACGTTGAGCGGCAGCTTCAACTCGGCGATTGCTTTGAGGGTGCCAAAGACGCTGGCGCCACCGCACATATCGTATTTCATCTCATCCATGGCCGCCGCCGGTTTGAGGGAGATACCACCAGCATCGAAGGTGAGTCCCTTGCCCACTAGCACGATCGGTTTTTCATCCGGCGCAGCGCCTTTGTAATTCATAATGATCAGTTTGGCCGGTTGACGGCTGCCCCTGGCGACCGAGAGCAATGAACCCATGCCCAGCTTTTCCATGTCGGCAGCTTCGAGGATTTCGGTGGTGATACTGTCGTACTCTTTGCCCATGGCCACGCCGGTGTCGGCCAGATAGGTGGGCGTGCAGATGTTGCCGGGCAGGTTGCCGAGATCCTTGGCCAGTGTTACCCCTTGAGCGATGGCCAGCCCCTCGCTGACGGCGGCCTCGCTGTCGGGCAGATCGCGGCGGCTGGCGACACCCAGGGTCACCTTACGCAACGGTCGGCGAGTGGTGTCTTTTTTGGATTTAAGCTGTTCAAAGGTATAGAGCGAATCGGAGATGGTCTCTACCGCCTGGCGTATGTTCCAGTGGTTGTCGCGGCCCTTGACGTGCAGTTCAGTGAGGTAGCAGACCGCCTCCATGGCGCCGATCTCGTTGAGTATGGTGGCGGCCTTGGCGATGATCTGACGGTACTGGGCATCGTGCAGTTCACGTTCGCGGCCGCAGCCAACCAGCAGGATGCGGTCGCAAAGGGTATTGGGCACACTGTGCAGCAGCAGGGTCTGGCCGATCTTGCCCTCCATGTCGCCACGGCGGATCAGGGTGGAGATAAAACCGTCGCTCAGCTGGTCAAGTTGCTCGGCGGCAGCGGAGATCCGGCGCGGCTCAAACACACCCACTACGACACAGGCGGTGCGCTGTTTTTCTGGATTGCCACTTTTTGCAGTAAACTCCATTTTTTATATCCCCTTGTCTCAGACTGCTCAATGTTAAAGTTTGATTTTAATGAAACTGTTTGGTTTTTTTACCGCAAGGCGCGCAATGGTGGTTTGTTAGAGCAGCAGGCAGTTGTGCCTGTTGTGGTTCAGCGCCCTCATTCTAATCAGCCACTGTATTGGCAGAGTTTACTTAAAGCACGGTTTTTTTTCAGTAACTGGTTGAATTTAATCTTATGGACTCACCCCTTTGATCATTGAGCGATACCTGTTTCGAGAGATGGCAACCACTTTGGTGGCAGTGACTACGGTGCTGTTTCTGATTTTTATTAGCATGTGGTTTGCCCGTTTATTAGGACAGGTCGCAGCCGGTGACCTTCAGCTAAACGTGGTGTTTCTGCTGCTGGCGCTTAAATCTGTTGATGCACTCGTGCTTTTACTGCCTTTATCTCTTTTTCTGGCGGTGCTGCTGGCCTTTGGTCGCCTCTATAAAGATAGCGAAATGGTGGCTATGTTGGCGTGTGGCGTCAGTCTGCTGCGGGTGACCCGTTTTGTCTTTTGGTTTGGTTTAGGCTTTGGGATCATCATTGGCGCCGTTTCGCTCTACTATGGTCCGCTGGCCAAGGTTGAGCGTTACAACATGCAGGAGAAATTAGGCGCCAGCGTGGGCCTGGAGAGCATCGCCGCCGGTCAGTTTCGCGAACTGGCCGGGGGCGAGGTGATCTTTTACGCCGAGCGTCTGTCCGACAGTGGCGACGCGATGGAGAATGTTTTTATTCAGGGCATGCACCGGGGGGCTGAAAATCTGCTGGTGGCGGAGCGCGCCCGGCTGCGTGAAGATGACCGCGGCGGCCGCTATCTGGTGTTGGAGAATGGTTATCGTTATGAGGGGGTGCCAGGGCGGGCCGACTTCCGCATTATCCATTATCGTCAGCATGAGATTCGGGTGGCGGAACCTAAAACGGTAACGGAGCAGGAGAGTAATGAAACGGCGACATTGTCGACTCTATTCCTCTGGGCCTCTGACGACCCTGGGCATAAGGCGGAGTTGCAGTGGCGTTTGGCAATGCCGTTATCGGCGGTATTGCTGGCATTGTTGGCGGTTTTTTTGAGTCGCACCAATCCGCGTCAGGGGCGCTACGGCAAGTTTTTTCTCGGTATTCTGGTTTACATCATCTACAGCAATCTGCTGGCGGTGGCGCGCACCTGGGTGGAGCGTGGCAAGGTTGATCCTTTGATTGGTATCTGGTGGGTGCATGGACTGTTGTTGTTGGTGGTGGCGGTAATGATGTTCCAGCATGCCGGTGGCTTTAAGGCACTGTTTGGCAATAAACGCATTGCCCCGCGGATGTCACGACCATGAAGTTGCTCGATTTTTACATCGGCCGGGCGGTGTTACAGAGCACTGCGGTGGTGATGTTGATACTGTTGGCGCTGTTTGCCTTTGCCACTCTTGCGGGGGAGTTGGACAACATTGGTAAAGCTCGTTATGGCGTGCTAGATGCGCTGCAATACAGCCTGCTGCTGATGCCAGGCTTGGCCTATCAGCTGTTTCCGATTGTGGTATTACTGGGGGCGATTGTTGGTCTGGGCACCCTAGCGGGTCAGAGTGAATTGATTGTGATGCGGGCGGCGGGGGTCTCCATCAAACGAATAGTATGGGCGGTGATGAAGGTGGGAATTTTGCTGCTGCTGATCATGGCGGTGGTGGGTGAGTATGTGGCGCCTCGGGCGGAGCTGCGGGCGCAGAATATCAAGGCGGATCTGTTGGCGGTGAAGGCTAGCTTTCGCAGTGAGCAGGGGTTGTGGGCGCGCGATGGCAGCAATGTGATTCATATCCGTGACTTGATCTCCTCAGAAAGTGTTGCCAATGTCTCGATCTATGAATTTGATAAGAGCAACCAACTGAAGTTGATGACCCAGGCCAAACGCGCCGACTTTAGCGACGGTCAGTGGCATCTGAGTGAGGTTACCAGCAGCATAGTGGATGTTGATGGCATCACTGTTACGGTGACACCTGAGGCCGATTGGCGCTCTCTGCTGGTTCCGGATCTGATCAGTGTTGTCACCATTGATCCATCCGCACTGACTGGGCCGGGGCTCTATCGTTATATTCAGTACCTGCGTGATAACGGCCTGGATGCCAGTCGTTACCGTTTGGCGTTATGGAAAAAAATCATGTTGCCCGTTACAACGATGGTGATGATTTTTTTAGCCGTGCCCTTTGTGTTTGGTCCACTGCGCTCCGTGGGGGTGGGACAGCGTATTTTTGTCGGTACGTTGTTTGGCATTGCCTATTATCTTATCGACCAGACCACCGGCCACGTCGGCGTGGTCTACGGTTTGACACCGCTGACGAGCGTGCTGGTGGCGCCGGTGGCATTTTTGACTGTGGCGATTGTGTTGGTACGGCGAATTTTTTAGCGTGAGCAGAGCCGTGGCCAGCGTTAAAATTTCACTTGGCCCACGCTGGACGTGGGTGGCGGGCGCCTTCTTGCTGGCGTTTGTGTTGGGCGGCTGCGGTGGTGGTGATTCACCCGCGCCACTACTATCAGTCGCCCCCATTCCAATCCCACCCCCCGCGCCAGCACCGGTCGCTCTGGACCCGCTCTATAGTGATCAGTGGCACCTGCGCAACAGCGGCCAAGCTGTCGGGCTGTTGGTGGCGGAGGATATCAACGTCGAGCCGGTCTGGGATGATGGCATCAAGGGCAGTGGCCTGCTGCTGGTAGTGGTGGATGATGGCCTGGAGCTTGGCCATGAGGACCTTGCCGCCAATATCGCGCCAGGCAAAAGCTGGGACTATCAACAGGGTGATGTTGATCCTACACCGTCGCCCTTGTCCAAAGACTCACATGGCACCCAGGTGGCTGGCATTGCCGCTGCGCGGGATCTTAATGGACTGGGTGGGCGGGGGGTGGCGCCGCGTGTCAGTCTGGCCGGGTACAACCTGTTGTGGGGTAATGCCGGGATCAGTACCACAGATCTTCATGATGCCATGACCCGTAACGTTGCCGAGGTGGCTGTCTCCAATAACTCCTGGGGCTTTGACTTGGATGGCACAGGCCTGACTGAACTGCCTGAAAGTAACTTATGGCGTGAAGGGGTTGCCGATGGGGTGGCCATTGGTCGTGGTGGTAAGGGCACGGTCTACGTCTGGGCGGGTGGCAATGGCGGCGAATTTGGCGTGGATAACAGCAATTATGACTCTCTTGCCAATAATCGTAACGTCATGGCGGTCTGTGCCGTGGACGGTGATGGCGTCAAGACCCCCTATTCTGAAGAGGGGGCCAATCTCTGGCTCTGTGCGCCGGGCGGCTATGCCAACGGCCTGACCACTACGGATCTGATGGGTACGCGGGGTGACAATTCTTTTGGGGCAGGAGGGAATTACTCCAACCGTAACTACACTAAGCGCTTTATCGGAACGTCGGCGGCAACGCCAATAGTTTCAGGTGTGGTGGCGCTGATGCTGGCGGCCAATCCCAATCTGGGGTGGCGGGATGTACGGCTGATCCTGGCCGAGACGGCGCGTAAAAACGATGCCAGTGACAGTGACTGGCGTGTTACGGCACCAACAAGCGGTCAGCCGCAGTACCACATTAATCACAAATATGGATTTGGAGTAGTGAATGCTGCGGCAGCAGTGGCTAGGGCGAAGCATTGGAACAGTAATGTGGGGGCGCAGCTGCAGCGAGAGTTTCCTGTGGCGATGGCTGCGTCAATCCCTGACGGTGACACGGCAGGTCTGGTGCAGACGGTTACGGCTGATGCTGCCAAGGACCTGATCATTGAGTATGTTGAGGTTGATGTGAATGTTGTTCATGGCGATCCTGGCGAATTGAGCATGGTGCTGACGGCCCCCTCGGGCACACAAAGTGTGCTGGCTGAGCAACACACCTGCACCACACTTACAAAAACCTGCCCAACAACCAATTACTCCCCCTGGACATTTGGCAGCAGCCGTCATCTCGGTGAGGCGGCGGTTGGCAGCTGGACGTTGAAGCTGGTGGATCATGCTGGTAACAACATCGGTAGTCTGATTTCGTGGAGTTTGCGTATCTACGGACGGCAGCAATGAGAGGAGGGCGAGTGATGGTATGGCGAATGTTGTTGGCGCTGATGCTGACGGGGGTCATGTTTGGCTGTCAGGCGGGGTTGACGGGGGAGATACCCGCCGATGAGGGTGCCGCCTTAACCCAGACGATGCGCTATTTCGATGGCCAGCGTTGGCGCGAGGTGTGGATCAACAAGCGTGAAGTGGTGGAATTTTACCAACCGGGGCAAGAAAGCGTGGCACGTGCTGTGGCCCCAGCGGCAACACTGCTGGTGGAGGGTG